>CAZPJD010000001.1:0-6868 GCA_964586775.1 uncultured bacterium
CGTTGGAAAGTCCTGTAGCCTAAAACCGACATAAGGTGATCCATTCGTCGCGACACGAACGTAGGAATACGGATGGACATCTTCTGATTGTATAACAGATTCAATCATCCAAAATTCCGAAATTGAAATTGCTAATTTTAGTTCATTTATTTCATCTTGGTCAACATATGAAATATAGATTTGGTTCATAGGGCCGACGGATATGTCAGCGCGATTGTCGTACGCATCCGAATCGATCTCCTCCAAAGTCCATCCACCCGCCGTCGTCGCGTAGAACATCCTCCCGTGCTCGGGGGAGAGCTCCTCGGCGAACACGAAGTGCGGCTCGCCGTCCGCGTCCACGGCGAAGTTCGAGAAACCGAACTCACGCCCGCCCGCGATGAGCCGCCGCGTCCAAGTGCCATTACCGTTTGTCGCGTAGTAAAACTTGTCATCTTCATAGATCGAGCCCGCCGCCGTGTGCAGAGACCCATCCGGCGCAACGGTCGCGCCGAGATAGTACGCCGGCATCCCATTGATCCGTTCGATCGTCCACGTGTCGCCGGACTTCCGCGCGTGACGAATCGGGCTGCCGCCGCTGGACGCGTAAAGGATGTGATACGCGCCAGTCGCATCGCGACGCTGCGTGAGGAGGCCGGGCGACGCGCCGCAAGTGTCGATTGCGGCGGACGCCCAACTCCCGGTCGCGTCGTCGGCGACGTAAAGACCGATCGGATCGCCGCCGTAGGCGATGTGAGTCGCGTCGTTTTCATCGATCAGGATCTCGGTGTCGCCGTAGCCGTCGTAGGAGACCAATTCATCCCAACCCGAAACCGACCGCGCAGCTACGTGAATGCCGAGATCGCCTGAGTAGGCGACGCGCGGACGACTCTGCGAGTCGAGCGTGACGGACGGGGACCAGAACCAGTTTTCGCCATCGGGGTCGCGAATGGACTCCTCGGCGAGGATTCCATCTTTCCATTTCAGGTACTGAACGCCCGTGTCGTCCGACTCCAGGCAGGAGTAGACGACGTGAAGCATGCCGTCCGCCGCGAGCGCCGCGCCGATGTCCAGACCCGCTTGGGGGACCGAGCGGATGAGCGTCCGCGTCCACTCGCCGGTCGCGTCGGTCGCGTAACGGATCTCATTGCGATTCGTGTTGATGTAGACGACGTGGAACGCGCCGTTCGCGTCGCGAAAGATTTCAGAGTTCGCGCCGCCCGCCGGGTCGACGATCTGCCGCTCGACCGATCCGTCGTCGTCAAACACGTACGCATCGAAAGACCTGCCCACCATGCCGAAGACGAAGACGCGGCCGTCGGCATCGAGGGCAACGGCGTTTCGTCCCACCCCCGCGCTGCCGGAGATGTATTGCCGATACGTGATCGCGCCGATGGTGTACTCGGGCCACGGGCCGAAGTCGGGCACATCGGGGCCGTCCGTCGCGGTGTAGCGATACGGATCGCACGCGGTGCCCGATCCCGGAATCGTCGTGGTGGTGGTACTGCTCGGCGAGGTCGCGGTGGTCGTCGTGCCGGTCGGGCCGGTCGTCGTCGTTGTCGGACTCGTCGTGGTCGTCGTGCCCGCGTCGTCGTCGGTCACGTCGTCGTCGTCGGTCACGTCGTCGTCGACCGCCGAGTCGTCATCCGACTTCGCCGCGCCGTCGCGCGTCGAACCGCAATCGCAGGCGGAAAATGCCGCGAGAATGAACAGGACCCACACCCCGACAGACGCAATACGGCGGACGAGTCGGGTGTGCCGGCACACGGCTCGGCCCTCGTCATCGTCGGTGCGGAAAACGGCTGTCAGGACTGGGAACATGGACCCTCACGCGTTCGGTCGGCCATGTGGAGAGAGGATAGCACGGCGTTTAACCCGTATCAAGAAAAATGTGAGGCCTCTTCACACTATTTCACGGGGGGATTTGAGGGCGTTGGAACGTTTCCAAGGATTTCGGGAGATCGGCCGAATTTTCAAATTAGTCAGTAGTATAAATGTGTTAGGCGTTGTCGCCGTCGCGCCGACGGAAGAATCGGGGGAAATTGCCCACGGCGTTAGTGGAAGTTCCGCCTTTTCGAAATCGTCGAACTTCGAGAAAATTTAGGTGAAGTTCCCACCCGGAAGCGATTTCGCCTTTTCTCCGGCTTTTTCGGGTTCTCGAAATCGCGTCCCCATCACTTCCGGCACGCCGTGTGCCAGATCGACCGGCGCAAGCCCTCGCCTATTCGCGCGATCTTGCCGAGGATCGAGGCTTGGCGCGGCTTTGACGGCTCCGTCGCTTTTTGCCAGTATCCGCGCGCGGAGACCCGCCATGCTGATTCGCCCCGTTTCCTCCAGCGACAACGACGCCCTGTGCCGGCTCTCGCGCGCGACGCCCATGGTCGGCGAGGTGTCGGTGGCCATCGACCGCGCGTCCGACTACTTCGCGTTCTACCGGCTTTTCGGCGAGGGCGCGTTCGACACGGACGAGCGCGTGCATCGGGAGTATCGCGGCGGCACGTGGGCGGCGATGGTGGCCGAGGACGACGAGACGGGCCACGGCGTGGTGGGCGTGCTGATGATCGCCCGCGAGGAGGCGTGGCTTGGCGGCGCGCGCGTGATCGTGGCCCGCCCCGAGGATGGGCGCGTGGACGCGGATTTTCAGCGACGCGGCCTGGCGCAGAAGATGGCCGCGGAGTTTCTGTCGCGCTACCCGGCCAGCCCGGCGGATTTTACGATCTTCTACATTCTGCGCGGCAACGAAAAAGCCGAGGGCAGCGCACGCAAGGGCGTGGAGTGGTTCACGGGCATCCCCGTGGCTGAGGTCGAGCTTTCGCAGCTTTCGCCTTACGTGCCCTATCGCGAGTCGAAACACCTGCGCGTCGAGACGGCGACAGCGGCCGATCGCGACGAGATCGTCGGGCTCCTCGGCGAGCATTACTCGGGCATGAACCTCGCCCCCGTTCTGAATGCGGACGCGTGGGACCATCTGCTCGCGACGCATATCGGTTACGGCTACGAACACATCCACGTGGTGCGCCTGTTCGGAAAGATCGTCGCGCTCGCGGGGCTGTGGGACGATTGGGAGGTCCGCCGTTACGTGACGACGCGGTGGCCACTGAAGGTGCGGCTCGGCATCGCGGCGGCGCACGTCATCAAGTCGATCATCCCCGCCGCCGATCCCCCACGGCTGAACGAACCGATGCGCTCGGTTTTCCTCAAGCACCTGTGGTGCCGATACGGATACGAAGATCACCTCGTCGCGATGCTGAAGGTGCTCATGAACCGCGTGCGTCGCACCCGACGGTATCACATGGTGTGGGGTTCGTTCGCCGACAACGATCCGTATGGACGACTGATGGAGCCCTTTGTGCGAACGTCGTCCGTGAGCCGGATGTATTATGTTCCGGGCAACACGGGGATGTTTGTTCCGACCGCGCAGATGCGTTCGCGGCCGATTTTCGCGGATTTTTCCCGGGTGTAGATTGAAGATCCTCATCACCAGCGCACGCACTCCGCACGCGCTCAACGCGATCCGCCAGTTCGCCGAGTGCGGTTGCACCGTTGTCGCCGCCGATTGCACGCGACTCGCGCCGGGGCTTTCCTCGCGATTCGCCGCCGAGCGCCGCATCACACCGCCCATGACCGAGCGCCCGCGCGAGTGGGCCGACTGGCTGCGCGACGAGGTGCGTCGCGGCGGATATGACCTCGTCTTTCCGTGCTTCGAGGAGATCTTCGTCGTCGCGGCGATCGCGGGCGAACTGCGCGCGCACACCGCGCTCGTCGTCCCGGATTTCGAGACGATGATGCGCGTTCACGACAAGACCCGTCTCGCCGACACCGTGCGCCCGTTCGGCATCGCGGTTCCCGAGACCGCGCAACCGCAGACGGACGAAGAGTTGCGCGAACTCGCCGCGCGACTCGCCTACCCCGCGATCATCAAGATGCCCGACGCGAACAACAGCCTCGGTCTCGCGGTCGCTCGCGACGCGGCGGAACTGATCGCGCAACATGATAAGGTGATGCGCTTCCTGAACGTGCCGGCTTCGCGCCGCCCCGTCGTGCAACCGAAGATCGAAGGACGGCTCGTCTACACGCTGGCTCTCGCGGATCGCGGTGAGCTCGCGGCGTTTCTGGCGTATCGCCCGCTATTGTCTTTTCCCGACACGGGCGGCACGGCGTTTTATCGCGAGACGACGATCGAGCCGGCGACCGAGGAGATCGCCGAACGGCTTGTGCGCGGGCTCGGCTGGCAAGGGTTCGTCGGCATGGACGTGATCGTGGACGCGAATGAAAAAGCGTGGTTGATCGACGCGAACCCGCGCCCCACCCCGGCGTATCAGACCGGCCGCGCGGCGGGTGTCGACTTCACGCGGATTTTCTTGGACATCGCCAAGGGGACGCGAAGCGGACCACGCCCCGCCGCGAAAAGCGGCGTGCGCACCAAGACGCTCTTCGTCGAACTCATCTGGTTTTTCATGCTGCTGCTTCCCGGCCGGGGATGGTTCGCGCGGGCGCGACGGGCGATGACGATCTTCACGCGCAAGCCGCACATCCCCGATGTGCACCGCGCTGACGATCCGTGGCCGTCGGTCGCCATGGCGGCGTTCGTGCCGTGGTTCATGTTCGTCATCACGCCGATAAAAAAAGAGAACGCGGGTTTTTGCTATTCGTGCAACTTCACCGGCGAGACGCACAAGCGGCTGCTGGGCGAGTGACGATCATATCCCGCCGCCGTCCGCCACCTCGGTAAGCGACTCGGTGCCGCACACGATGTAGAGCGCTTCCTCGGCGATCACGTTGTCGGTCGGCGCCATGCGCCGGGAGCGTCCGCCCGCGAGCACGTAGCGATCGAGCACATGCACCTCGCTCTCCGCGCAGAATTCCTCGAAGTCGCGGATCGTCAGCACGCGGATGTTCGGCGTGTCGTACCATCGATAAGGCAGCGTGTCGGTCACGGGGGTGCGTCCATCGCGCAGGAGCTGCTCGCGCACGCGCCAGTGGCCGAAGTTGGGGAAACTCACCACACCCACGCGGCCCACCCGCAGCATTTCGCGCACGATGTCGCGCGGGTTTTTGACGGTCTGGAGCGTCATTTCGAGGACGACGTAATCGAAGGCGTCGCGCGCAAACGTGGCCATAAGCCCCGCGTCGAGGTCGCCCTGAATCACCGGCACGCCCCTCGACACGCATTCGATCAGTTTCTCGGGATCCTTCTCCACGCCCTGCCCGCGCACGTTCTTTTTCATGCGCAGCGCGTGGAGCAGGCTTCCGCGCCCGCAGCCCAGGTCGAGCACGCTGGTGCCGGACGCGACGATGCGTTCGATCAATTCGTGGTCCCATCGACCGACCGGCACGCGCCCGGTCACCATCTCCACGGTATCGGACGGTTCGGCGGGCGGAATCAGCAGCGCGCCGGCCGGGTGGTGCGTTCGCGCGAGTTCGGCGAGGGCTTTGTCTTCGGCGTCGATCATGCCGCGCCGCCGTTCAGGTTGGAGAGGAATCCTGTGACGAGGCGCGAGAGCCGGTCGGTTTCGAGCAGAAACGCGTCGTGCCCGTACTGCGATACCAGATTGGCGTAGGTCACGAGCCGGCGGTTTTGCGCCAGCGCCGTCGCGATCGCCATGCTGCCCGACGGCGGATAGAGCCAGTCGCTCGAAAAACTCACGATCATCCACGCGCAGCGGGCCTTCGCCATCGAGCGCGTCAGGTCGCCGCCGCCGTGCTCGGCCGCGTCGTAGTAGTCCATCGCGCGGGTGATATAGAGATACGAATTGCCGTCGAATCGCTCGACAAACGCCGCGCCCTGATGGCGCAGGTAGCTTTCGACCTCGTACTCCACATCGATCTGAAACCCGGGCTCGTCTTTTTCGCGCAGGCGCCGCCCGAACTTGCTCGTCATCGACGTGTCGGACAGATAGGTGATGTGGCCGATCATGCGCGCGACGGCGAGACCGCGGTCGGGCCCGTCGGGCGCGTCGTAGTAGTCGCCGCCGCGAAAGCTCGGGTCGGAGATCACGGCGTTTCGCGCGGCGTAGTTGAACGCGACGCCCTGCGCCATCAGGTGCGGCGTCGCCGCGAGCACCATGACCGAGCGGACGCGGTCGGGATACGCGAGCGCCCACTCGATCGCCTGCTGCCCGCCGAGGCTGCCGCCGCACACCGTCACCAGCCGATCGATGCCGAGGTGCGTGACGAGGCGTTCCTGCAAACGCACCCAATCCTCGACGGTGACGACGGGAAAGCGCATGCCGTAGGGCTTGCCGGTGCGCGGGTCGATCGACGACGGGCCCGTGGTGCCGTAACAACTGCCGAGCACGTTGGAGCAGATGACGAAGTAGCGGTTCGTGTCGAAGGGCTTGCCCGGGCCGATCATCGCGTCCCACCAGCCGGGGCGTTTGGCGCGCCAAGGGCGGTCGTCGGCCTGCCAGTTCGCGCACCACCCGGCGGCGTGGGCGTCGCCCGACAGGGCGTGCGTGACGAGGATGGCATTGTCGCGAGCGGGCGAGAGCGTGCCGTAGGTTTCGTATTCGACATCGACGGGAGAAATCGACTCGCCGCACTCGAGGGGCAGCGGGCGCGCATCATCCGCCAGACGCACCCTTAGCGGTCTCGTCCAGCCGACGGAGCCCGGCGAATCGGGCCCGTTGGGGCGTGCGGCGAGGTGTTCGGGCAACGCGTTCGCGGAGTCGCTCATCGACCGTTTCAACCGGTGTTTACGGGCGATAGAGCATGCTCATCGCGTCCAGCGCTGTCAACGACGCGGACGCGGAAGGGCCTGCGTCACCGGACCGGGTATTGGTCTTTTCCTTTTTTTTTCGCCGTGCTATTGTAGATTAGCATCTACACAGCAGTAGGAGGACATTCCCATGAGCACCACGGAGTCGTTGCGGATGCGTCGGGAAGCCAT
>CAZPJD010000002.1:0-16420 GCA_964586775.1 uncultured bacterium
AGATCGGCTCCGTGGCACGCGGTGGCGCAGGTCTCGTTGCCCGCGTCGAGAGCCCGGCCGCTGTGCTCGCGCGGCTCGTCCCAATTCGAGGCGTGCGGATAGTCGGTGTGACAGGTGTAGCACGATCCCGCGACGTCGCCGCCCTGGAAGTCCTCGCCGTGGCAGACCGTGGCGCAGTAGCGGTTGTTGTTGTCCAGCACCCAGCCGCCGTGCTCGTCCTTGTCGGCCCAGTTGTCTTCATGCGGATAGAGTTCGTGGCACTTGTTGCAGGAAATGCCCGAGTAGCCGCCCTGAAGATCGGATCCGTGGCACGCGGTCGCGCAATTCGCTTCCTGGCCGCCTTCCTTGCTGTACTCGCCGTGGTTGTTGGGGTCGCCGAAGTCGGCCTCGTGCGGATACAGCGCGTGGCACTGCGTGCACGAGACCTTGCTGTCGCCGCCCTTCAGGTCTTCACCGTGGCAGACGGTGGCACAGCCGCGATTGCGCGTGTCGAAGGCTTCGAGGCCGTGCCCGGTGATCTGCGCCCAGTTTTCGGGGTGCGGGTAATTGGCGTGGCACGACGTGCACGCGACTTTGGACCAACCGCCTTCGAGCTGCTCGCCGTGGCAGGTCACGCACGCCTCGGTCCCGGCGTCCAGCACGTAAATGCCGTGCTGTTGCGGCTGCTCCCAGTCGCCCGGGTGCGGGTATTCGACGCGGTCCACCTCGGCGCCCTCGGTCGGAACGTCCGGGTTCGTCTCCATGCAGGCCGCAAGACCCATCGCGAGGATGGCGAGGACGAGGATCGTCATCCCGTGCTTCGCCGCGCCCATCTCCGGTTTTTCCCGACTCGACATCGCTCACCTCGACCGTGTCAGTGACTGTGGCACTCGGCGCACATCCGGTCCGTCTGCTTCACACCCTGCGGGTCCCAGCCCTTGGGGTGCGGATTGAGTCCCAGCGAAGCCCGGTGGCAGGTCCGGCAGTCGCCGGGGCCGCCGCGATCGTGGCAGCTCGCGCACGCGAGCGTCTCGGTGCGGGCTTTTTCGCCGTGGAAGTCCTGGGAGCCCTTGGTCATCCAGCCCGCGGGGTGCCGGTAGACCGAGGTTTCGGAACGCGCGCCGACGCCGCGCTGGTTGTGGCAGTCGGTGCAGGATTTCGTGCCATGGCACTTGAGGCACGACGCCTGATTGACCTTGGCCTCGATGCGGTGCGTGGTCTCCCAGTCGCCGCGATGGATCATGCCCGCGCGCACCTTTTCGGGGTACTTCAGGCTGGGCTTCAGATCCTCGTGCTTGTTGTGGCAGTCGAGGCAGTAGCTCTCGGTGTGGCACTGCGTGCACGATTTCCCGTTCTTGCGCGCGTATTCGGCGTGCCGGCCCATGAAGTCGTTGGCGTGCTTGTAAGACGAGAGCTTCGACAGCCCCATGACGCCCAGATCCGTGTGGCACTTGGCGCACAACATCTGGTCGAAGTCTTCCTGATGGCATTCCACGCACTTGGAATGATCGGGCTTGCCCACGCTCACGCCCGCGCCGTGGCAGTCCTGGCACTTCTTGTCGAATTCCTTGTGCGCGACGTGCGAGAACCCGATGACCCGCTTGTGGGGCTTCGCCGGCTCGTAGTTCAGCGCCTTCGTGTCGTCGTGGCACGCCTTGCAGGATTCGAGCGACGGAACGACGCGCATGACGCCGGCGTCCTTCTCGATCGCCGCGTGACAGACGTTGCACTCGAGGCCGACGTTCGGGTTCAGGTGCTTTGCGTGAAGCTCCTGGCCCGTGACTGTCGCCTTCGCCGGGGCGGTTGCCGCCGCCGCCAGAACGATCGCGAGCGCCGCGACACCGAGCACGAGCGCAAAAGCCAAACCGCGGTGTGTGTGGGGAAACGCGCGCATCACAGCCACCGATCCACGTTGTAGGTGATCTTGAGGAGCCCGCGATAATCCGAGTCGTAATACGGCGTGGCGCGGTAGATGCCGGTCGCCTGCACACCGAGTTTCTTCGTGATCGAGTACCCGAGGCTCAGGTCTCCGTCGAAGGCTTGGTCGACGCCGTAGATCTCGTTGTCGAGCTGATAGAGGTTGCTGTTCACGGCGACGTGCGCCTTGTCGAACATCCCCTGGTACAGGTAGGCGCGGATCTCGCTGTAGCCGTTGTCGCCGCGATCGAGGCGGTAGTAGCGGCCACCCAGCACGTTGCCCCGCACCGCGCCCCACAGCAGTTCGAGGCCGCCGCCGGGCCGCGACGCGTTGTCGGCCTCGTCGTAGGTGTAGGCCGCGTAGCCGCCGATCGCACGCACGCGGTTCAGAATCAGGTACGACAGCTCGGCCTCGGCGATGTCGAGGGTCTCGGCGGAGAACACCGAGAAGTAGTTCATCGCGCCGAGGAACGCCGAGGGGAACAGGTGCGTGTAAGAGCCGGTCACGCGAAGATCGTTCACCGGGTAAATGTTGAGCTGGCCGGTGGCGTCGTAAACCTCGCCGTAGATCTGGCTAAACCAGACGTGGCCCAGCAGGTCGACGTATTTCACCGGCGACACGCGCAGGTCGCCGCCGACGTTGTTGCGATCCCAGCGGTGCTTTTCGAGCCCCGCGCCGTAGGCCGCGCCGAGTTCGAAGTAGCTCTTGTAGTCGTAGGACGCGCGCGCGCCCCACGCGAAGTCGCCGTCGCGCTCGCCGATGCGCGAATACGCCGGCATGCCGCCGAACATCCGGAGGTGGAATCCGCAAAACGGGGTCAGCAGCAGGTCGGCTGCGTCCATGATCTCGGCGGTCGGACCCGCCACCACGAAGTGCCGGCCGAGCTTCGCATCGACGAGACCGTCGAGGCCCTGCCACTGCAGGTAGGCGTAGGTCAGGTCCGCGTCGCCGGGCTGTTCCTGATCCTCGTCCTCGGTGTCCGCCGCGTCCCATCGGCCCCAGCCCGAGAAGTGCAGCGTCAGTCCGGAGACGCCGAACTGCTGGGCGTGAACGTCCGCATATTCGTAAATCGAGAAGCGGCTGGTGTCGCGCCCGAGCCAGGACTCTTCGTAGACCGAGGACAGCGTTTTCGAGCTTCCATAGAAGTCCGCCGCCAGGACCGGCGCGGCCCAAACGCCCAGCAGGACCATGGCGAGAAGGACCGTCGTGGCTCGTGGTTTTGTCCGGGTGTTCATGTCATGCGCCCTTTCCGGCGAAGCGCAACAGGTTCATCCCGCGCCGGAAATAGGCAAATCGGATGCCAAGATCCAAATCCCGTGTCACTGGCAAGTCATTGATTTTCCATGTGAATGCTATTGAGACCGTGTATCGACAAGAATTCTCACCACCAGTCCGGTCTCAAAATGCGACCATGATCGAAAACCGGTCTCAAATTGGTTTTTTTGGGGATTTGGCGCATTCGTGATGGGGCTGACGAGAAACGATGGGCGACGAGACGTTGGAGATCGAGGTCCTCAGAACCCAGCCACGAAGAAGAAGAAAAAATAAAAGGGGCGACCCGTCATGCGAGCCGCCCCAAGAAACTCACGTTCGGGGCAGGAGGGATTCGAACCCCCGACCTACGGATTCGTAGTCCGTTGCTCTATCCAACTGAGCCACTGCCCCACACGGCGGGATCAAAGACCAAAAGCGGCGCTCTTGCTAGCACGCGGTTTCCGGGCGTGTCAAGGATCGCGGGGCGCGCGCGGATTCGAAGGCGAGACTCGCCCCGACCGCACACGACGCGGTTTTCGTTGACTTTTCACGACCTGCGACTACGCTGCCGTCGTTGCTTCGCGATTTTCGCGAAAGGGCTTCGCGGACATGGAAACGGACGATCCCGGCTGTCGCGTCGAGCGTCTCGGCCGCCGAATTCGGCGCACCGCGACGCGTATCGTCCTCATCACCGCCCTTTTGCTCGCCACCGTCTCGCACGCGACGGTCTCGCACGCGAAAGGCGAAGCTCAGTACTACAATTTCGATCCCGACGGGCGGCTCGCTCTGCTCGAACGTGAGGCCGAGCTCGAGTCGGCAAAGGCCGCCGCGCTGCACAATCGGCTCGATCGCAACGTCGTGATCCAGCTCGTGCTCAAGGCCGCGGCCGCGGAGGGCCAGGACGCGGCGCTCGTGCTGGCGGTCGCCATGGCCGAGAGCCGGCTCGACCCGTCGGTCACCTCGCCGATGGGCGCGCAGGGACTCATGCAACTCATGCCCGCCACGGCGCGACGTTTCGGCTGCCAGAACTCCTTCGACGCCTATCAGAACGCGCGGGCCGGCGCGCGATATCTCGGCTTTTTGCTGAACCGCTACGACGGGAACGTGCGGCTCGCCCTCGCCGCCTACAACGCGGGCCCTGCCCCCGTCGATCGCCTCTCCGACGTTCCGCCGATCGGCGAGACGCTGGCCTTCGTCACGAAGGTGACGCGCTACATGGATGAAATCCGACTGGAGTTGCCATGAGCAACGAGTACAAGGTCTGGACGCCCGCGAATATTGTGAGCCTCGCGCGCATGTCCGTGTTTCCGCTCATCATCGTGCTCGGCTACGCGGAACACTGGGTGGACTCGGAGTCCGCCAAGCGGACGATGACCTTCGTGACGGCGCTCTCGTTCGCGCTCGCCTTCGCCACGGACTTCGTGGACGGCTGGCTCGCGCGCTCGCGCAACGAGGTCACGCGCCTCGGCAAGCTCCTCGACCCCCTCGCCGACAAGTGCATGATGGTCGCGGCGCTGGTGATGCTGGTTCACCTGAACCGATGTCCCGCATGGGTTGCGGTCGTGATCATCGTTCGCGAAATCGCGATCACGGGCCTGCGCCAGATGGCGTCGGCCGAGGGCATCATCATCTCGGCGAGCGGCTGGGGTAAGCTCAAGACCGTGTTGCAGGCGGTGGCCGTGGGCCTGCTGCTCTGGCACTATCCGCGCGACCTGTTCGGCTTCGCGTTCGACGCGCACCTGTACGGCACGATCATCCTCTACATCGCGCTGGCGGTGACGTTGTGGTCGGGTGCGGACTACTTCTTCAAGTTCATCCGCCCACCGAAACCGGCCGACGCCGGCGCGTAGCCCGCGAACTCACGACGGCGGGCCGTGGTCCTTGGCGAGGGACGCCATGGCCTTGCGGATGAGTTCGTCCTTTTCCTGAAGACGTTTCGACATCGATGAGCAATCGTCACGCGATTTCGCAAGTTCCTTCTCGAGATCCCGGATCTTTCGCATCATGGGGTCGCGGCCGAACACGCTGGATAGACCCCTCACGCTCCCGGCCACGCGGGAGAGCACGATCGCGAGCGCAAGCCCGACAACGAGCCCCGAAAAAAACCCGATCCACGTGGACGTATCCATCACGCCCCCCTCTCGCGTTACGCGCCGACGCGACACCCCTGCTTATGGCGTCTTGACGACCTCGAACCCTTTTTCGGGTTTGAAATCGAAAAGGCTCGCCTTGAGCCCCGCGTTCTTTCGCGCATTCGACAGACGCACGTCGGTGACTCCGCCATACAGATCTTCGAGCCGGAAACGCTGGATCTCGAAGGACTTCGCGTCGACCTCGACGCGTGCCTCCTTGAAGCCCCGCCCTTCGGACTTGGGCGTGAGGCGCAGCGCGATGCGGCCATCGGCGTCAGGTAGGCGCTCGATATCGTATTCCGCCCGAAAGTCCAACTTGCCCGTCAGCATGCCGAGGGGCGTCTTGGCGCTGTCGCCCTCGGACATCGGCTGCTCGTACACCTGCTTCTCCTCGGGCAACACCATCCAGCTCGTCTTGCCGTCGGTGATGAGCGACTTGACCTTCGGCTCCAGATAGTCCCAGCGCATCTGATCCGGAACCCGGATATAAAGAGTGCCCGAAGCGTTCTGCGTGCGGCCCGCGCCGGTCACCTCCTGCGTGAAGGTGGCCTCGTAGTCCTTCATCGACGAATGCGCCTTGCGAATCTTCTCGGCGATTTCATCGGTCGATTGAGCGTGGGCGACGCTCGCGACGAGCAGCGCCACCAGCGCGATCAGACGGATTCCGGTTTTCATGTCGTCTCCGGGGAGTTTTTAGTCGTCGTCCCGCTCACCGCGCGGCGGCGGGATCAGTACGTCGCGCGGCCGGCTCGTGCCGTCGGATGGCGCGACGACGCCCTCGCGCTCCATCATCTCCATGATGCGCGCGGCGCGGTTGTAGCCGATTTTCAGTCGGCGCTGAATATAGCTGACGCTCGCCTTGCGTTCGCGCGCGACGATTTCGAGCGCGCGGTCGTATTCGGGATCGACCTCGCCCTCGTCGAAGTCGTCGCCGGCGTTCTCCGCGTCGGATTCCGTGAACTCGGTGACACGCGGATCGAAGCGGGCGCTCCCGTTTTTTTCTTTGATGAACTTCACGATCGCCTGCACCTCGGTCTCGGCGATCCAGCACCCGTGGATGCGGCGAAGCTGGCTCTCGGTGGGCGGCAGGTAGAGCATGTCTCCGTTGCCCAGCAGCACGTGCGCGCCGTGCGCGTCGAGGATCGTGCGCGAATCGACCTTGGACGACACCTTGAAGCTCACGCGCGCCGGGAAATTCGCCTTGATGACGCCGGTGACGACGTCGACGCTGGGCCGCTGCGTGGCGAGCAGCAGGTGGATGCCGGCCGCGCGCGCCATCTGAGCGAGCCGCGCGATCGACTCCTCGAGATCCTTCGCCGCGACCATCATCAGGTCGGCGAGCTCGTCGATGATGACGACGATGTAGGGCAGCTTGCGCAGCGGTTCCTCGCCCGCCTTGCGTTTGCCGCCGGCCTGAATCAGCTTCTCGATCTTTTTGTTGTGGCTCGCGATGTTGCGCACGCTCGCCTGCGACATCACCTGATAGCGGTGCTCCATCTCCGCCACGGCCCAACGCAGGATCGCGGCGGCCTTTTTGGGCTGCGTGCAGACGGGGCACAGCAGGTGCGGAATGTCGGCGTAGTCGGACAGTTCCAGCATCTTCGGGTCGATCAGGATCAGCTTCACGTCCTCGGGCGACGACTTGTAGAGAATCGACGTGATGATCGAGTTGATGAAGACGGACTTGCCCGAGCCGGTCGTACCCGCGACCAGCAGATGCGGCATCTTCGACAGATCCTCGACGACCGGGTGGCCCGTGATGTCCTTGCCGAAAGCGACCGCGAGTGGAGACGGGTGCGACTGAAACGTCGACGACTCGATCAGCTCGCGGAAGTAAATGGTCTCGCGTCGGCGGTTGGGCACCTCGATGCCCACCGCGCCTTTGCCCGGGATCGGCGCGATGATGCGCACGCTCTGCGCGCGCAGCACCATCGCCAGGTCGTCTTCGAGCGCGGCGATCTTGTTGATCTTGATGCCGGGCGAGGGCTCGAACTCGAACATGGTGACGATCGGCCCGGGATGCACGTCGCTGACGCGCCCCTTCACGCCGAAGTCCTCGAGCTTTTTCACGAGAATCTGGCTTTGCGTGATGAGGCCGTCGCGATCGACGGGGATGTTGCGACCGAGGTAGTGCTCCATCAGGTCGATGGGCGGCGGCTGATAGGCCCCGGTGAAGACGGGAATCTCGATCTGCTCAGGCGGACGATGAGCGTCGGCGCGCTCCTTGATCTTTGGGGCGCCCTCGCCGACGGGCCGAGGTTTGCGCGGGGCGGACTCGTCGTCGCTCTCCCACAGGTCCGACAGATCCTCGAGCGATTCGGCGAGATCGTCCACGTACGGATCCGCATCCTCGCTCGCCGAGGCGCGTCGCGGCGCGGGTTCCTCGATGCGGGTACGCGGCGCGGGCGGGTCGATGTCCCCGTCGGAAGCGGGGAAGTCTTGGGCTCCCTCGACATTCTCGATCGGCGGAATCGGTGCGTCCTCGCCGAGGGACGCCGTGGCCATCGGGGCGTGGATCATCGGCGATTCGGCCATATCCTCGAGGGCCTCGAGCGCGCGTTCCGCGCGGGTGTTGCGACGCTCAGCGCGCCTTGCGTTCCACGCCGTCAGGCGCTCGCGGGCGCTCGCGAATCCCGTGCGCGCCGCGCCGCTCATCGCCGCGAACGCCCCCGCGAAGGAAAAATCGACGCTCACCACAAGCCCGATGAAGAATGCCGAAACGAGAAAGACGGCGGCCCCGATGCGACCGATCGCGTCGTCGAGGTGATCCGAGAGGAAATAGCCGAAGATGCCGCCGCGCTCGACAATGAACGTCTTGGAGGTGTTGGGCATGAACAACAGCGCAAAAAGAGACGCGAGCACGAACATCAGGCCCAGATACCCGGCCAGCGTTCGCCACGAAAAGTGGGCGGATCTCCCGTAGAAAAACACGTAGGCGTAAACGAACAGCAAAAAAGGGACGAAGTACGCGCCGTATCCGAAACCGATCAGCAGCAGATCCGACGAGTAGGACCCGACGATGCTGATGAGGTTCTTCGGCGTCGCGCCGGTCGCCGTGTTCGCGCCGGGATCCTCGGGCGAGTATGAGAGAAACGCCAGCACGAGCAGCACGCCGAGCGCGAAGCAGACGATCGCGGGGATGTCGCGGTTCTTACGTCGCGCGGGCGCGGGCTCATGCCCCTCGCCGCGCGCGGCGGCGCCGGGTCGACCCGCGCGGCGCTCTTCGCGTTCGATCATCGGCTGCGTCAAATGACGAACTCCATTCGGTGACGGTCTCCTCGCGACGTTCGGGAATGGTCGGATTCACGACCCGGCCTGGCGAATTTCGAGAGCGTTATTATATCCGGGCTCGCGCGTAAAGATCCACGCCGCCCCGGGCGCAGCCCCGGTTTTTTTTGAAGCCCGCGCGCTTGATTGGTGGGCGCGGTCCATGGGAACGCCACTTCGGTTCTCGGGAGCGGGATGTCGCGTCGTTCGTTGACGGTGCACGGGCGCGTTTTTATACTCCGCTCCTCTTTTCTCGGCGAATTTCCAAAAAACGGCGAGGCGGCGATGAGCGGATACGACCATCGGGAGATCGAGGCGAAGTGGCGGCGGCGCTGGCAGGAGGCGCGCGCGTTTTGTAGCGACATGGACCGCGCGGCGAAGCCCTTCTACAACCTCATGATGTTCCCCTACCCCAGCGCCGAGGGCCTTCACGTCGGCAACGTCTACGCATTCACGGGCAGCGACATCTTTGGACGCTATCACCGGATGAAGGGCTTCGACGTCTTCGAGCCGATGGGCTTCGACGCCTTCGGCATCCACTCCGAAAACTACGCCATCAAGACCGGCACGCACCCGGCGCGCCTGATCCCGGCCAACGTCCACAACTTTCGCGAGAACCAGCTCAAGCGCCTGGGCGCGATGTTCGACTGGGAGCACGAGGTCGATACCACCGACCCCGACTACTACAAATGGACGCAGTGGATCTTCATCCAGCTCTTCAAGGCGGGGCTCGCGTATCAAAAGAGCGCGCCGGTGAACTGGTGCCCGTCGTGCGCGACGGTGCTCTCCGACGAGCAGGCCGAGGGCGGTGCGTGCGAGCGGTGCGACTCCAAGGTCACCACCCGCGAGATGAAGCAGTGGTTCTTCAAGATCTCGGCGTACGCGCCGCGACTGCTGGCAAACCTCGACTGGATCGACTGGTCCGACAAGACCAGGATCGCCCAGCGCGAGTGGATCGGCGAATCCCACGGCGCGCACATCGACTTTGTGCTCGACGGATCGGGCGAGAAGATCCGCGTCTTCACCACGCGCCCCGACACGCTTTTTGGCGCGACCTACATGGTGCTCGCGCCCGAGCACGAGGCCGTCGCGCGCATCACGACTCCCGCCCAGCGCGCCGCGGTTGAGGCGTACGTCGAACGCGCCCGCGCGATGACGAAGTTCGAGCGCACCGAGAGCAAGGCGAAGACGGGGGTGTTCACCGGCGCGTACGCGATCAATCCGGTCAACGACGCGCGCGTGCCGATCTGGATCGCCGACTACGTGCTCACGGGTTACGGCACCGGCGCGATCATGGCCGTGCCGGCCCACGACACGCGCGATTTCGAGTTCGCCAAAGAGTTCGATCTGCCCATCATCGAGGTCATCTCGCCCGACGGAGAGCGCCACGACCTGACCGAGGCGTACACCGGCGAGGGCACGATGATCCAGTCGGGTCCCTTCGACGGGATGGGCTCGCAGGACGCCATCGCCGCGATCACGGATTTCGTCGCGAAAAAGGGCGCGGGCGAGGCGACGAAGACCTGGCGCCTGCGCGACTGGTGCATCAG
The DNA here is from genome assembly GCA_964586775.1 of uncultured bacterium. GTDB lineage: Bacteria > Lernaellota > Lernaellaia > JACKCT01 > JACKCT01 > JADLEX01. The sequence goes on from CAZPJD010000002.1 coordinate 10,101, forward strand.
CCGCCAGCGCTACTGGGGCCCGCCGATTCCGATGATCCACTGCGAAAAATGCGGCACCGTGCCCGTTCCCGACGAAGATTTGCCGGTGCGTCTGCCCGAGATGGACGACATCACGCCCGACGGCTCGGGGCTCTCGGTGCTGGCGCGAAACGCCGCGTTCGTCAACGTCGCATGCCCCGCATGCGGCGGCGCGGCAAAGCGCGACACCGACGTCAACGACAATTTCCTCGATTCGGCGTGGTACTTCTTCCGCTACCCATCCACCGACTTCGCCGATCGCGCCTTCGACCGCGAACGCACGAAGCGCTGGCTGCCGGTGGACGCCTACATCGGCGGCAACGAGCACGCCGTGCTGCACCTCATGTACACGCGCTTCATCACGATGGCGCTGCACGACATGGGGCTGATCGAATTCGAGGAACCCTTCAAGCGCTTCCGCGCGCACGGCCTGATCACCAAGGACGGCGCGAAGATGAGCAAGAGCAAGGGCAACGTCGTCAACCCCGATGCGTTCCTCGACGAATTCGGCGCGGATTCGTTCCGCATGTACCTCATGTTCTTGGGGCCGTATCAGCAAGGCGGCGATTGGCGCGACGCGGGCATCATCGGCGTGCGTCGCTTTCTCTACCGCGTGTGGCGGTACGCCGCCGAGTCGGACCTCGCGCCCGGCATGCCGGCGGATCGCGAGTTGCTCGGCGAGATCCACCGAACAGTCCGCAAGGTCACGCGCGATTTGGACGAGCTGTCCTACAACACGGCCATCGCGGCCATGATGGAATTGATGAACGCGCTGGAGCGCGCGCCGGCCTCGCGCGGCGCGGCGGATATCCTCGTCCGACTCATCGCGCCGTTTTCGCCGCACATCGCCGAGGAGCTTTTCGAAATCCTTGGCGGCGAGGGCTTCGTTTCGCACGGGCCATGGCCGACGTGGGACGAGGCGCTGTGCGAACGCACGACCGTGACCATCGCGGTGCAGGTGAACGGCAAGCTGCGCGGAACGGTGGACGCCGCCCCCGACGCCGACGCCGCGTCGCTCATTGCGGCGGCGAAGGACGTGCCCAACGTGGCTGAGCATCTGGCGGGAAAGACGATCGTGAAAGAGGTCGCCGTGCCGGGCCGCCTCGTCAACTTCGTCGTGAAATGACGCGCCTCGTCTCGGAAGGCTGCGGGGCCTGACGGAAAACGGGCCGGAGCCCCTGGCTCCGGCCCGTCGTTTACCGCGATTCCGTGCGGTTTACGCTTCGACCTTCGATCCCGGCTGCTCGATCGGGTAGACGCTGACCTGCTTGCGCTTCTTGTCCTTGCGCTCGAAGGTCACGAGGCCGTCCACCTTGGCGAAGAGCGTCCAGTCCTTGCCGACGCCGACGTTGCGCCCCGGGTGAATGACCGTGCCGAGCTGCCGGATGATGATCGTGCCCGCCGAGACGAATTCGCCGCCGTACGACTTCACGCCGTAGCGCCGTCCCGCCGAGTCGCGTCCGTTCCGAGAAGATCCGCCCGCCTTTTTGTGAGCCATGGTGTGCCTCTCGTCCGTCAGCCCGCGATGCTTTTCACGCGGATCTTGGTGTAAAATTGGCGATGGCCGTTCTTCTTCTGGTAGCCCTTGCGCCGGCGGTATTTGACCACGTAGACCTTCGGCCGACGGTTCTGCTCCAGAATCTCCGACTCGACCTTGGCGCCGCTAACGAACGGCGAACCGACACGGCACGCGTCGTCGGAACGCACCATCAGCACCTGGTCGAAATTCACGGTCTGGCCGATCTCGCCCTCGATCTTCTCGATCTTGAGCGTGTCGCCGACCTTGGCCTTGAACTGCTGCCCGCCCGTAACAAATACGGCGTACATGATCGCTCTCCCTCGGTCTTCGCTTTCGGTCTCGCCCTCGCGCTTCGCTGCGGCGTCGTCCATGGTTGCGCTTCTCACGTCCGTTCGGACTCCGTGCGCAAAACGACGCGTCCCTTCGACGCGGATGGGGCGCACCGTATACCCGCAAAGCCGCGAGACTGTCAAGCCGGCGCGCGCGCGGCGAACGCGAAGCGGGCTTTCACGCCCGCAGGAATCCGTATGCCGCCTGCGCCGCGCGGCCCCACGTCGCGGGCCGCAGGAGCTGCGCCACGATGCGCCGGGGTCGCAGGTAGAATTGCCGGTACGCCCGCGCCATCTCGGCGTAGAGCGTCGACGCCGCCAGATGCTCGGTCCACGGCGGCGGCGAGAACTGGGTCGTCGGTCGCCGCACGAATTCGTCCCACGGCTTCGCGTCCACGATGCCGCGACGCACCCCGTCGTCGTACAGCTCGGTGTGCGGATAGGGCGTGAACACGTTGAAGAGCACGTAGGTCGGCCGCAGCGACCGCGCGAAGTCCACCGTGCCGCGCACGTCCTCCACCGTCCGGTCGCTCGGCAGGCCAATCATGAAGTAGCCCATGGTGTCGATGCCGTGCTCGCGGGCGAGACGAAACGCCGCGCGCACCTGATCGACCTTCAGGCGCTTGCGCAGCGAGACCATGCCCTCGTCGTTGCCGGCCTCGACGCCCAGTTGCACGCGCACGCACCCCGCCGCGCGCATCGCGGCCACCAGATCCGGCTTCATCGTGTTGATGCGCAGCCGCGCCATCCATGGAACGCGCTTCGGCCGGCGCGCGAGTTCTTCGCAAAACTCCACGCATTTGCGCGGATTCACGTTCCACGTGTCGTCGACGAAATACACGCTGTCGGCCTCGCGGCGCGTCGCGATCGACTCCATCTCATCGGCCATGTTCGTCGCCGAACGCATGCGGATCACGCCGCGCGGCGTCGAGCAAAACGAGCAGTCGTAGGGGCAGCCGCGCACCATCTCGGTGGTCGCGAGGCGGCCCGGCATGGCGGGGTCGCGATACGCGAAATCGCCGAGCCAGTCGCGCTCGACGCCGCCGAGCGAATCCAGATCGAGGATCGTCTCGGGCGCGGGGCCGCGCACCACGTCGTCGCCCCGCATCATGAAGACGCCGGGCACGCCCGCCGCGTCGCCGCCGTGCGCGAGCGCATCCGCCAGCGCGACAATCGAATGATCCGCCTCGCCCGCGAGCACCACGTCCACGCCGTCGTAACGCGCCGACGCCTCGGCGAAAAACTTGACGTGCGGCCCGCCAAGCACGCTCGTCACCGATGCGTCGCGCGACTTGATCGCGCCGAGCAAGCGGCACGCGTCCACGATCTGCGCCGTCGTGGACCCGACGCCCACCATCGCGGGGCGGAACTCGGCAACCAAGCGCAGGGCGTCGGCGTCGTCGCCGTCACGCGCCGCCAGATCCAGCACACGCACCTCGTGCCCGCCCTTGCGCAGGGCCGACGCGAGACGGATGAGCCCGAGCGGCGGCATCTGCGTCGTTTGACGCAACAGCTTCGGCGCTTCGCTTCGCAGCGGCGCACGATTGGGCGGCGTGGCGAGCAGCACGCGCATCAGAATCCGCCCGGCATCATGCGTTTCCCCGAATCATGTGTACGCGAATCTCGGCGGCGTCCATGCGGATCGTGTCGCCTAAGATGTCCTCCGCGATCGCGACGAGTTCATCGACCGATCGCGGCGCAAGGCGACGTAACATGCCGCGCGTCTGCGTGCCGAGCGCGCCCATAAACGCGTCGGCGCTGTCCGCAAGGTGATCGATCTCGGCCCAGCAGGGCCGATAACACGCGCGGCACGGCGCGCTGGCATCTTGCGCGCGCTTGCGCCAGTCGCCCTTCAGATATCGCTCGGCAAAGCCTTCCGGCTCCACCGTGTCGGTTTCTTCGAACTGGTGGCAGATCGAGATGCGCGCCGACGGATCGACCGAGACGTACAGCACGCCCGCGCGGCACGCCCAGTCGAAGGGCTCGCCGAGCAGATAACGCAGCGAGTTTTCCAGGTACACACGCGAGTTGATGACGCCCGCCACGCGCCCGCGCGCCGCGTCGGAGTAGAATTCGCGCAGCTCGTGCTGGTGTCCGCGTGCGAATCCCAAATCGCGCGCATCCGAAAAGAAGTGGTGCTCGACCTCGGACGCCGCCAGATGGATCGGGATGAAGCTGGAGAAAAACCCGATCCGCTCGGCGAATTGCGCCACGCGCCGCAAGCCCGGCAGCGTCTGCGGCGTGACGATCGCGTTGAGGATGTGCGTGCCGCGCGGCATCTCGTGCGTGATCGCGGCGATGGTCTCCATCTTTTTCGGCAGGACGCCGGGCAGATCCTCGAGCCGCGCCTGTGCGACGGGATCGAGGCTGTCGAGCGACACCGACATCTCGGTCGCACCGGCGTTTGCGAGCGCACGGATGACCGGCCGCGAGCCGGTGATGCCGTTCGTCAGCACGCGCACGCGCATGCCCTCGCGGGCGAATGCCTCCACAATGCCCGGCAGGTCGCGGTGCAGCATGGGTTCGCCGCCGCCGATGCTCACGACCGAGCAGCCCAGGTCGGCCAGCTCCTTCGCAACGACTCGGAATTTTGCGGGGTCGGCCTCGCGATCCACGTCGCCGCGCTCGGGCACGGTGCACATGCGGCAGCGCATGTTGCAGCGGTGCGTCGCTCCGACGTGGGCGTAGAAGAGGCGGTCATGCGCGGCGAGGGCGCGAAAAGCCCTCCACCGCCTCGCGGCGCTCACGCGGCATCCTTCGCAGACATCAGGCGACCTCCGCCGTCGCGAGTTCGGCGCTGCGCCGCCGAAACGCGGTCAGCTCCCGATTGAAGAGCAAAAACGCCAGCAGCGAAACGGCGCTCCCGTAGCGCTTGATGTCGGCCCAACCGCGCAGGTGACGCAGGTGCCGCCACCACACGCTCGGGCGCAGCAGGAACTCGCGGTAGAAGCGGTTTTGCCAGCGGACGAGTTCGTCGCGGGTCAGGCCCGTCGGCACGAACACGGGCTCCCAGAAGCTCGAATTCGTCAGGTTCGTGCGGTCCAGATCGCCGAACTCATGCCACATCTCTTCCTGCGGCGTGTTCTTCATCGGCGTGTTGATCTGAACCGTCACCTCCATGAGCGGCAGCGACTTGGCGAAGTTCACCGTGTTGCGCAGCGTCTTCTCGTTTTCGCCCAGGTGGCCGACGATGAAAAACGCCTTCGATTGCAGGCCGACCTTGTCCGCCGCCACCGCCGCTCGCCGCACGTGGTCGAGGGTTTCGCCCTTGTCGAGCCGCGCGAAGATCTCCTCGTCGCCCGACTCGATGCCGAGGCGCACCTTCCAGCATCCCGCGCGGCGAAACAGCGCCAGCATCTCCTCGTCCACACTGTCGGCGCGCAGGGTACACGTCCATTCGACCTTCACGTTGCGCCGGATGATCTCTTCGCAGATCTCCCGCGCGCGCTTGCGGTCGGTGCCGAACGTGGAATCGAGAAACGCGATGCCGCGCGCGCCGTGATCGCGGATGCAGTGCTCGATCTCGTCCACGGTGCGTTTGGGGCTTTTACCGCGCAGGCGGCGACCAAAGACGCTCTTGTCGCAAAAAATGCACCCGTAGGGGCAGCCGCGCGCCGACATGATCGGGATCTTCGGCAGGTGCCGGTAATCCGCGGGAATGGGTTGGTAGAGATGTTTTTTGAACAGGTGCCGCGCGGGAAACGGCGCGTCGTCCAGGTCCTTGTAGTAGCGGCGCGGCCCCGTCTCGATCCACTCGCCGCGTTCGTCCTGCACGAAGATGCCCTGGATGTCGCGCAGTGGCGTGTTGTTTTCGATAGCGCACAGGATGTCGCCGAAGGCCAGTTCGCCCTCGGCCGCGACGCCCGCCGCCACCGGCAATCCCTCCAGCGACGGCGCGCCCCACGCCGACAGGTGCGGGCCGCCGGTCAGCAGCACCGCGCGCGGGAAGTGCTCGTGAAACGCGTGCAGGGCCGACTGCGTGGAGGCGAAACTGGTTGTGAGTCCCGTGACGCCGATGACGTCGGGGTCGAACTCGGCCACCCGACGCAGAAGCTGCGCCGCCGAAAGCTGCTCGACCGCGCCGTCGATGATCCCGGCGCGGTGACCGCCCTGCTCGGCGACCGCCGCCAGATAGCCGATGCCCAGCGGCATCGAGTTGTAGAACAGCCGCTCGACCACCGGGTGGCCGCGGTCGCGGTCCGCGACGGGGGGATTGACCAAAAGGACCTTCATCGATCCTCGCGTCGCACGGGATGCACCGTTGGCGTGCAAGCCGTGCGCAAGGGGTTCATGGACAATAACACGCGGAAATCACGGCGGAAAGCGAGACGGCTCACCCAAATTCCGCGATTGAGATTCGGCGTGCAGGTCAGCTCGGCGCTTTTGGCACCATTTTCGCTATCGTGTCGGCGTCGGCTTGCGTTTCATCGCCGGTGTTATCCGTTTCGGCTCTG
>CAZPJD010000003.1:0-16655 GCA_964586775.1 uncultured bacterium
CGAGCGCGTCGAGGTCCTGCGGAAATTCCTGGGGATTTTCCCTGACCTCGCCGGCTTCGCGATAGATGAGCCCCGGGATCGAAGTCAGCGCCACTCCTCCTCCGCTCAGATGATCCAACAGCATCGGCAGCGCCCGCTCGCTCTCGCCGGCGAACGCGTAATCCGCTTCGGGAAAAAGTTCGAGGCACCTCGCCCCGAGCCCCGTGGGCAACGGACCGCCGATCGCGATCGGCACGTGGCCGTCGCCCGATCGAGCGTGGGGAATCAGGCCGACCAGCCGACGAAACGCATTGGCATCTTTGGAGTAGAGCTTGAATCCGATCAGGTCGAAGCGGCCGGTCGCGGCCGTGTTCGCCAACTCGCGCTCGGAGGTCTTCATCAGATCCACGATGCGCGTGGCGCGCCCCGTCTTCGACAGCGCCGTCTCGAGGTAGCCGAAACCCAGATCGGGGCCGATGGTCTTGTAAAACTGCGGACCCTCGGGACGCACGAGAAGCGTGGTCATGATCGCCCCGGCGACGTCGCCGCGTCGATCGGCGCGCCCGGTCGAGTCCATCCCGAAAACGCGGATTTCAATCGGGAATAAACATACGAGCGGTACTGCCGCGACATGCGCTTGCCGAACAGATCGTTTTTTTTCTCGCGCGTGACGAACGACGACGAGTAGGTCAGGAACCAATACAGCGCGAATCCGACGAAGGGGATGCGTCGATAGCGTCCGTTGCGCGTCAACCAATCCACCAACCGCCGCGCGCGCAGGGCGGCGAGCAGAAACAGGATCTGCGTGCGGACGAGCGACGGATCGAAGGCCGTGCCGCCGCGGAAAAACGTGTTGGCCGAGGAGCCGGACCACGCGTCGTCCATCTGGGCCGGCGTGAGAATGCCATGCTCGAGCGCGTACCGCGTGATGTCGAGATTCGGGAAATAGCTGAGCCAGAAAGTGTGGACGCGAAATGGCGGGTGTTTTGCGAAAAAGCCCGCCGCGTCCACCAGCCGGGCCTCGTCGTGCCCGGGAAGATTCATGATGAAATCGACGGTCAACCGGATCCCCATCGCGCGGCAGGTGTCGATCGCCTCGGCGATGCGCTCGGTGGTTTCATGGCGGTCGATGACGTGGCGACGCACAGCGACATCGAGCGTCTGCACCCCCATCTGCATTTCGACGCACCCGGCGCGTTTGAGCGCCGCGAACTGGCGCGGCCGAGCGCTGCCCGGGCTGATGAAGCACCAGAACGGCATCGCGGCGCGCGCGGGATATGCGTCGGCGAAGCGCTCGAGCCACTCGGCGTCGTAACAAAACTCGTCGTCGGAAAAACGCACCAGAAACGGATTCGAGTCCACTTTGGCGCGCGCGAGTTCCTCAACGACGTTCTCGACCGAGCGACGGCGCAGATAACCTTTGCGGCCGTAGATCTTCGACTGAATGTTGTTGTGGCAGTACGCGCAGTCGATCGGGCACCCGCGCCCGGAGGCGATGGTGTAACCGATCCGAAACAGCGGGTGCTCGTCGTAGTAGAGCGACTTGTCGGCAAACGGCAGGGCGTCGAGATCCTGAACCAGCGGGCGCGGCGGACGAACAAGACCTCCGAGCACGCCTACATTGTCGATCACACCCGGATCGCCGCCGGACTCGAGTGCGGCCGCAAGATCGACGATCGCCCCTTCGCCCTCGCCGACCACCACGAAGTCCGCTTCGCCCTCCGCGAGCACCTCGTCGGGGACGCTCGTGATGTGGATTCCCCCGAAGACGATCTTCGTGCGAGGCAGCCGTTCCCGGACCCGCCGCGCCGATCGACGCGCCCACGCGTGGTCGAACGTGACGACCGAAAAACAGACGAGTCCGGGGTTCCAGTCGGCGAGGCGGTCGAGCAGAAGCGTCGAGTGATCGAACGCGCGTGCGAGCGGTTTGACGGACAGGAGCATGTCGTCGAAGAGCAGCGGATCGAAAAACAGACGGGTCTCGTGCCCGGTGCGGCGAAGCATCGCCGAGAGCATCTGCACGCCGATATTTTCGTAACCCCGATGAAAAAAAGCGACCCGCATGGACGACCCGGAAATTTAGCGACGACCTGGTTTCATATCGCCACAAATCCCGTGGACTGTCGAGGAACAACTGGAAAAAATGACGTAATACACGTGCCAGCTTACGTTTCGACGGTCATGTTCAGGTCGCCCGGGTCGCGATAGGATGACGACGGGTGAACCCGGAGGATGCCATCGTCGCCGCCTTGTGGAACCTTTTTCGCGTGGTCGCGTTCGCCGTGCTCGTTTTCGAGACCGGCCGCGCGCTCGTCGCGCGTTTCGATTCCGCCAGTCGCGGGTTGGAGCGGCGACTGATCGGCGCGATCGCGGGATTCGTCGCGCTCGCGGGAATCCCATTCGTTCTCGCATTGACCTGTCTCGTTTTCGTTCGTTGGTGGTTGATCGTCGCCGTCGCGGCGGCCATCGTGATTCGGTTCCGGCGCGAATGGCTGGAGGAGCGGCGCGCGCGGGACCGGCGCGGTTTGACGCGATTCGAGCGCGGCGTGGTGGCGACCGGCCTGGCGGTGTTTTTCGTTTATGCCTTGCGCTACGAGGCATCGCATTTCTATTACGGCTGCCTGCACAGCTCGGTTGCGTGGGCCATCGGCGAACCGATCGGCCACCTCGCGACCACGCCCATCGAAAAGATTCTGTTTTTTCATCAGGACGCGCAGATCGGCGGCACCGCGATCGTGGCGCCGTTCGCCGCGATGATCGGGCCACTCGGCGAGCGCGTGTTGCTCGGATTCGCGCCCTGCGCAATTTTTTTTCTGAGTGTGCTGACCCTGCGGCGCATGTTTCACGAACGCACCGCGCTCGCGGCGTCGCTCATGCTCGTCATGTGCCCGTGGCTGCTGCGGCTGCCGCAGATCAGCGTAAATACGTTGGCGTGGCTTGCTGGAGCGGCTTTGGTATTTCTCATCACGCATCGACGGGTCGGTTGGCTTGCGGGTTTCGTGGCCGGGTTCTACGTTGGGGTGCTCTACATCAACGTGCTGGCGGTGCCGGTTCTGGCGTGGTGGGCATATCGAAACTCGGATCGCGTGCGACTCCGGCGATTCCTCGCGGGGCTGGCCATCGTCGGTTTGGTCCTGCTGGTGCAGAACATCGCCGGTCACGGGCATCCGCTGTCCTACGGGTCCTTCCGCACTGTCGCCGAGACCGGCCGGGGACCGTTTCGGTACTCGATATTCGGCATCGAGTTTTTCGCTCACGCACTCTTCAATTGGCCGCTGTTCGATCGCGTCGTACGCACGCCGATGAACCCGATGCCCGTCTTCCTTCTGCTCCCTGTGCTGGGGCTTCGTTTTTTCGGCTTGCTGATCTCGGGCGTTTTCCTGCTCGGCTTGCGCCGACTTCGCGAGACGGATCGTGTCGCGTTTGCGGCATCGGTGGCTTGGGCCGCGATCGTCGCGGGCGTACTGCTCGTGCAAGAGAACTGGTTGCAAGTGGAAAAAGCCCACACGCCGTTCGACCTCCTTCCGGCGCTGACGCTTATGCTCGGCGCGGGGATCGAGCGAATGCGAGAGGAGCGATGGAAAACCTGGGCGGCTCAATACGCGGTCGCGATTGCGACGCTGGCGGCGTTCGCTTGGTGGGCGCCCCGATGGAACGTCCCGGTCGACACGCGTTTCTTCGAGCTATTCACGCGGTTCGCGAGAAACGAGGGGACGTACCTCGACGCGGAGCGCGAACCGTATGCTTGGCCGCGGTTGCTTCCCGATTTCTCTGAAATTCCGGCGGCGTTTCGCGCGGGCGTCGGACGCCGCCTCGTTCGCGATTTGTCGGTCGCCCATTTCGAAGACCGACCGGAGTCTGCCCGCGAAACCATGCTTCGCGCGATGATCCCCGCCGTTTACTACGGATTCATGATGCCGCGGGGCGCGCTGGACCGTACTATTCTGAACCGTGCGTCGTGGACGCCGCCCCCGGGCGCTCCCGCATGGTCGCTGGACCTGACGGGTGCCCCCGTCGGGAGCGCTTCGCCGGTCAAACCGCACTCGGAGAGCGTCGATTCCCTCGTGATGGGTGAGGATCTTCCCGTGCGTTGGACGGCGCCGCCGGTGACCTGGTCGGATCGCCCGATCGATGTCGTGGCGTTCGTTGACGAGGGCGAGCTGTTCTTCGTGCTGACGCGACCGCTCGACGAACGCATCGAGCGGTTCGAACGCGCGTTCGGGGAGTTGCAGGACAAGGAGGCGAAATTGCCGGGCGAACGGCCGTGGGAAACGGCGCCCATGCGGATCGCGTCCCGCGCTTGGCCCGATGCGAAGGCGCGTCTCGTTTTCCGAGCGTTGCCGGGCGCGATGGTGAACGTGATCGACGCGCTGTACCTGGATCCGAGTCGCATCTATTGGCGACGAATCGAACTGGGTTCCGACGGCGTGCGCGACCGGGGACGGCTCTATTGGCACGCTAACTGACTTATGTCAGGCGGCGTGCGAGCATGCCGGCGGTTGTTGGGGATAATTCCTTGTCGTCGAAGATCGCTCGCGCCGCGCGAATAGCGGCATCGATCGGGAACTACTGGGCCGGCTCGTCCGTCGCCGCGCGCCCGCTTCAGGTCTATTTTCTTGTCACCGATCGTTGCAATCTGCGTTGCCGCATGTGCGGGGTCTGGACGTGGGCCCGAGAAGGACGCGAGAGAGATGAAATGGACGTGGCCACGATCAACCGTTTCTTCGCGCGCTGTCGCGCCGCCGCGATTCCCACGCTCGTGATCTCCGGCGGCGAACCGCTGGCGCGTGCCGATATCGACGAGATTCTGGAATCCGCCTCGACCTGCTTTCCGTACGTGCGCCTTCAGACCAATGGTTGGATGCTCGCCGAGCACGCACGGCGGATCGTCGAAACCGGTATCGAGGAACTCTGGGTTTCGGTGGACGGAACGAACGGTCGCCACGATGCCATTCGAGGACGAGAAAAATCATTCGCCAGGATCGTAGAGGGCGTCGCGAAGGTCCGCGAATGGAAAGGACGGCTCGGCCGAGACCGACCGCGGCTGACGGTGCAGACGACGGTGCTGCCGGACAGCGCTGAAACGGCGGTCGAAACCGCGCGGTGGGCGGCGGAGGTCGGCGCAACCGACATCGGCATCTATCGGATCGCCGATATTTCGGAAGACGCGGTACGCCGCACGGACGCCATCCTGGATGACGCCGCGGGACATCGTTGGGGCACGCTTCAGTTCTCGTCGGGAATCGGTTTCGAGCGGTCGGGCGAGCCGATCGCTCTGGACGTCCGGCGGATTCGCGAACTGAGAGAGATCGAGACCTCAACGGGTGCGCGCGTTCACATCGATCCGATTCTGATTCGACCGGCGCGAACGAGACCGATCAAGCGGTGCGTGCTGCCGTGGATGATGATGATGGTCGCGCCCGATGGCGAGATGACCGCATGCCACGGTATCGACGCGCTGCGCCTCGGGTCGATTCGCGACGCGGATCCCCTGGACGTTTGGAACGGCGATGCGATGAGGAATTTTCGGGCACGGGCTCGCCTCGGATTCCCCGTTTGTGAAGGTTGCTGCGTGCCGCGCCGGACGCCAGGCGACCACCTGCGCAACCCGGAGAATTTCCGTCGGTTGTTCGTCCGGTCGACCGCGCAGGCCGGTCCGGGGACTTGATCGTGCGCGACGACGCTATGACGACCATCAACTCCGCTCCGATCGTCCTTCGCGAGCGGAGATCCGTGTATGCCGACGAGACGCATGTTGCGGCTGCGTTTGCGAACCTTCGCGCCGTACTGCGATGGATTCCCGAGGTCGTGCATTGTGGAGACGTTCGGGATGAAAACGGCCAGGAAATTGCTGACGTGGTGGTGCGCCGCGGGTTTGATTTTCTACCGGCGAACGCGAGAGGAGCGGCCGACGGCGAAGCATACGCCGTCGAGTTTCGGGGATGGCCGCGTTTCGCGCGGGTAAAGACGACTTTCTCGTACGAAAGAACGGGCGACGGTGTCGCGGTGATCGTCGAAACCGAGCTTTGGCCGCGGGGCGTCGGGCGGCTTCCCGGGTTACGCGCGCACATTGCGCGGCGGGAGGTGCGACGACTTCGCGCCCGGAACGATCTGATGGCGGACGAGTTGTCATCGATAACCAAACCGGTGCATGTGGCGGATACATGGACGATCGGCGCATCGGGATATCCGTCGCCCGCCGGGATCTACCGGCACGCGGGCTCGCTCGCCATGCGCGCGAACGGCAACAGACACGCGGAAGTGCCCATGACCGGCGACGCGGCGACCTATCTTGGCCGTCCCCCGACAACGCACGCAACGTGCCCCAACCGACTCTTCGTGCCGGAACTTCCCTCGGACGCCACCGACATCTTTCTCGACGTCACACGTCGGTGCAATCTTCGTTGCCACGCCTGCTTCGCGAGCGCCAATGAATCCGAAGACGCCGATCCCGCTCTCGGGGACGTTCTCGACGTGCTCGGTCGCGTCGAGACGCGCCCGCTCGTATCCATCAAGGGCGGCGAGCCGACCGTGCGTCGCGAGCTGCCCGACTTCATTCGGGAGATTCGCCGGTTGGGGTTTCCGCTCAAGGTCAACACCAACGGTCTGAAGTTCGCCGACCCCTCTTACGCGCGCGCGATCCGCGACGCGGGGTGCGACACCGTGTGCCTGCAGTGGGACGGCGAGGACGAGGACGTGATCGCGGCGCTGCGCGGACGGGCGTTGTTGGGCGTCAAACGCGCGGCGCTCGAAAACCTCGCCCGTAACGGATTTCACGTCATCCTCGCGTTCATGCTGGTGGAGAATCAGACTGGACGCCACGTGCGCGAGGTGATCGATTTCGCGTTACGCAGCCCGAATATCAGTCTCGTCGGCATCCTGCCCGTGTCACGGATCGGCCGGAACGAGTTCGGCGTGTGCGGGGAGACGCTGTCGATGGCGGATGCGTTCCAGCTGATCGAGCGCGACTTCGCACCGAAGCTGCTGTACGAGGACTTTCGCGTCGCGCAGCGATTGGCGTCGCGCGTCTCGTCGATCGTGGGCGGTGCGAAGTTCCGCGCGCTGTCTTGCTGCCTCGGGCAGTTTCTGCTGCATCGCGACGGCGACATCGTTCCCGCGACCCGGCTGCTGTCGCCGCGGGAGTGGCGAGGCCGACCGTGGCTGGCGCGCGCGGCGATGGCGCTCGCGTGGCGCATCGTCACGGGCCGGCTCACTCACGCCCATCCTGATCTATTGGGGCTTGTCGTCGAAAAGTTCATGGATGGCGACGGATTCGATCTCTCCGAGGCGATGGCGTGCCGTAAGTATTATCTTGCGCCGGGCGGGTTCATCTCGCCGTGCGTGTACAACACGATCGCGGCGGGGTAGTTCTTCATGGCGCGCGTCGCATTCTATCAAAACGTCCAGTGGGAATTGCATGGCGTCATGAGCCTCGCGGCGGTGCTCAAGCGGCGCGGTCACGAGTGTCGGGTTTTCATCGGCGACCGCGAACTTGGCCGTTCGATCGCCGACTATCACCCTCACCTTGCCGCCTTTACCTGTTCGTCGGCCCACGCCGAGTGGACGCGCGCGGCCGCCCGGCGCGTGAAATCCTCCATCGATATCCCCGTGATTGCCGGCGGAATTCACCCCACGTTTTCGCCCCGATCGCTCCTCGACGAGCCGGCCATCGATGCGGTGTGCGTCGGCGAAGGGGAGATCGCGTTCGAGCGGATTGCCGACCGGGCCGATGATGCGTGGGATCTGGCGGCGATCCCGAATCTCGCGTATCGGCGCGACGGCGCGGTGATCGAGGAACCGCTGGCGCCGATGCTGACGGATCTCGACGTTTTGCCGGACCCCGATCGCGAGGTCTACTACGAGACGCATCCCGCCCTCGCGACCAACCCCATCAAGCCGTTTTTTGTCGGTCGCGGATGTCCATATTCGTGTTCGTTCTGTTTCAACGGGCGTTTTCGCAAACTCTATCGCGCCGGGTCGAACTACATTCGCATGCGCGACCCCGAACGCGTGATCGCCGAGATCGAGCGGGTGCGGAAGCGATGGGGTCTTGCGCGCATCTTTTTTTTCGACGACATCTTCACGGTCGATCGCGAATACACTTTGGACTTTCTGGAACGCTATCGCCGCGCGGGCGGCCCCCCGTTTCGATGCTACATCTCCGTGCGCCATCAGGACGCGGAGCTGCTCGCGGCGCTTCGGGCGGCGGGATGCTTCCACGTCGAATTCGGGGTCGAATCCGGAAACGAAGGTTACCGGAGACGGGTGCTGAAAAAGCCGTTCACCAACGATCAGATTCGCCAAGCGGCGGCCAATATCCGCGCGGCCGGGCTGCGGTTTTCCACCGGCAACATCTTTCTGATGCCCGGCGAGACCTTCGAAACCGCCATGGACACGGTGCGACTGAACGCCGAGATCCGGCCCGATTCGGTACTCGCCAACCTGTATCAACCTTATCGGGGCTTACCGCTGACCGACTTTGGCGTTGGAGAGGGACAGATCGACGGGGGCAATCTGGACGATATGGAATTCGCCAGCTTCCGCGAATCCCGGGTCGATAACCCCGATGCCGCGCGGATCGCGCGTCTCCACTGCCTGTTCGGCGCCGCGGTACGTTTTCCGTGGCTCGTCGATCGTCTCGATCGACTCTGCCGATGGCCGCTTGACGGGGTGTACCGAGTGGTTTTCTGGCTGCACTACGCCCTGACATACCCACGACGCAATCCCATGCGTCCATTGGAAGTGCTGCGCACGGGCGGGCACTGGATTCGGCAGTTTCGGTCGATCTTCAAGGAGTGACGCGCGTCGTCATCCCTCGCGCGGAGCGTCGGGCAGTTCGTTCGTATCGTCGGCGCGGCGAGGAAATTCGCGCGCGAGCAAGTCGCCGCACCGCGTGATGGCGCGGGCGAGGCCGTCCGCCAGCGATCCGTCGCGAACGCCCGCCAGCACCAGGGCGACGACCTCGTCCCATGTGCCGTGCGGCACGCGGGCGTGGATGCCCTCGTCGGCGATCACCTCGACACGCCGCTCGAACAGCGAGACAAAGATCAGGATGCCGGTGCGTTCGCGGGTGCGCGCGACGCCGTTTTCGACGAACGCCTGTAACGCGCGCTGGTGGACCTCGGTGTCGATCACGCGCCGCCCGGCGAGTACCGCGCGCAAACGCGGGAACACGCGACCGATCACGAGGCCCACGAGGAAACCCGCCGTGATCAGCGCGACGGTGCCGGGCCAGCCGGCGTCCCAGTGGATTAACGCCGCGACGGCGATGGCCGCGAACTGACCGACGAGCCCCGCCACCAGATCGGCGTGGGGGTAGTCGTCGGACGCATCGACGATCACGGGCACGATTTCGCCCGACGTGCGCGACTCGGCCGCGGCCACCGCGCGCTCGATCCGCTCCCGATCGACTGGCGTCATCCGCACGCGCATCACCAACTCCCCGATGAGCCGCCGCCGCCGAATCCGCCGCCGCCGCCCCGGAAACCGCCGCCGCCGCGCGAACCGCCCATCGATCCGCGTCCGCCGCCCATCATGCTGGAGGCCATCATGAACCAGAGCATGGATCGCCCCCACGGTGTGGAGATGAGCACGATGAAGATGATCGCGGCGAAGATGGATGAAAAGACGGAGTGTTTCTTTTCGGCGCGGCGATAAGGATTGTCCGATCCCGCGGGAGCCGTGTATTCGCCCTTGGTCGCGCGCATGATCGCGTCGAGCCCGCCCGTGATGCCGCCGTACCAGTTGCCGTCGCGAAACGCGGGCACGATGACGTGGCGGATGATCTGCGACGATTCGGCGTCGGTGAGCGCGCCTTCGAGCCCGTAGCCGACCTCGATGCGCACTTTGCGGTCGTTCGGCGCGACGATGAGGATCGCGCCATTGTCCTTGTCGGCCTGGCCGATCTTCCACGCATCGCCGACGCGGATGCCGAAGGCGGCGATGTCCTCGCCGTCCAGTGACGGCACCGTCAGCAGCGCGATCTGCGTCGTGGTCTGCCGTTCGAAATCGGCAAGGGCCTGCTCGATCCGATCGCGCTGCCCGGCGTCCAGAATCCCCGCCGTGTCGTTCACGCGCCCGGCCAGTTTTGGAACGGGCACGAGCGCGAGCGCCGTCCCCGCCACGACGAGCGTGGCGAGGATCGCAATCGTGATCTGGAGATGACGTTTCACGCCGGCACGCTCCGCGCGAATGAAATCAGAACTGCACCTTCGGCGCGGTCTGCGCGGCCTCGCTTGTCACCGCGAAGTTTTCCTTGGTCTTCATGCCGATCACCTTGGCCGTGATGGCGCTCGGGAACTGGCGCACCTTGACGTTGTAGGTCTTGACCGCCTCGATATAGCGGTTACGCGCCACGGTGATGCGGTTCTCGGTGCCCTCGAGCTGCGCCTGCAGGTCGCGGAAGTTTTCGTTGGCCTTCAGGTCGGGGTAGTTCTCGGCGACCACCATCAGCCGCGACAGCGCACCGCCCAACTCGGACTGCGCCGACTGGAACTGCGAAAACATCTGCGGGTTCGAGAGCATCTCGGGCGTGACCTTGATCTGGCCGACCTTGGCGCGCGCCTCGGTCACCGCTGTGAGCGTTTCGCTCTCGTGTGCGGCGTAGCCCTTCACCACGTTGACGAGGTTCGGGATCAGGTCGAAGCGGCGCTGATACTGGTTTTGCACCTCGCTCCAAGCGGCGCTCGCCTCTTCGTCGAGGCTTTGCAGTGCGTTGTAACCGCACCCCGGCAGGACAAATAGCAACGCGACGAGCGCGAGAAAACTCCATCGAGAGCGAAACATGACTAATCCCCCATCGCCGCGAACAAGCGGCGGCACGCACAATCTAACCACGATCCCATGCGTGGCAAGCATAAAACCGCGGCTGAAAAATGCCCCGAATCAGAACCGGCGCGCGAAATAGAGTTCGCCGCCCCGGCTCTCGAACCCCGCGCCTTCGAGAATGCGAAACATCCCCGGCGCCTCGATGCGCACGCGCCCCGTCAGGAGCTTGGCGCGGGTCGCCAGTTCGTGCACGACCGCGCGCTCCAGAAATCGCCCGCACCCCGCGGATTGAAGCGCGGGGTCGATGAACGTGTTTCGTTCGAACGTGTACGAGAGCGGCGTGACGCCCTCGGGAGTAAAAAATATCTTGCTCGCGTTGTGACCGATCGGTACGCCGCCGCGAAGCAGTGTCAGGTTCACGTCGGCGAATTCGGTCTCGCAGCAGTTGCGCGTGAGCTCGCCGACGTACGCGAAACGTTTTTCGAGCGGCAGTTCGTCGAGGGTTTGCAGCCAATGCGTGTCGTGCAGGCGGTTCGCCGACTCGACGAGGGCGGGAACGTGATCGGGCGTCGTCGGCACAACCTCGAGATCGCCGTCGCGCAGCGGCGTTTCCGACGTGTCCACGCGCTTCGTGTCGCAAACCATCTTCGCGCACGCCCACACGACGCGCCACCCGGCTTCCTGCAGCGCGGTGATGACGCTCTTTCCCCTGGCGTCGACGATCGCCGCGCCCCATTCCATCCCCGCGCTTGCCATCGACTCCGCCACGGCCCTCGCGAGGGATCGGGCCGTGTGAATGTCGTCGGCGATCAGCGCGCCGACACGCCCGTGGCGCAATCCGAAGTAGGCGTGATCCCACGCGGATTCCTTCCATGTCGCCACGCCGGGCAAGGACGCGCCGTCTCGCAGGACGATCAACTCGCCCTCTTCGGCGTCGCGCGTGAGCGCGTGCTCGAGCAGCCGGGCGTGGTCCTCGCGCGTCCATTCGCGATGCCAGTCGGTGGCGTAATGCGGACGCGCTCGCAGAAAGGATTCCAGCGTGGACGTCACATCGGACGAGGCGAGTCGCTCCGTTTTCATGCGATTGTCTCCGATGACACGATCTCGCGAACGAGAAATCGCGCGGGATGGCGTCCGGTCGGGCGCAGTCCCAATCGCAGGGCGACGACCGCGCCGAGCATTTGCGCGAAGGCCCGGGCGAGCGCGCGGAGCGAAAAGCGCGACACGCCGTATCGCCGCCGCGTGAAATCGACCACGACCTCGGCGAGCCGGCCCCGGCACAAGGTGCGCAGGAAGTGACCGTGCGAGACGTCGGCAAATGCCCTCAGCGCAAAGTCGCGACGCCATACCTTGAGCAGGCAGTGCACGTCGTGGATACGCAGCCCGCCGAGCAGCCGGGCCGTTGCGTTGATCGCGCGCGACGGCACCATGCGCCACCACGGATCGCGCCGACCGACGCGCCAGGCGCACACGGCATCGATCCCATCCGTGAGACGCGCGAGCATTCCGTCGAAGGCGGCGGGGTCGTGCTCGATGCTGATTTCGGTGGTCGCGACGATCGGCGTCCGCGCGTGCTCGAATCCCGCCCGAAGCGCGGTATGCAGGCCGTGATTGGTGGAAAGACGCACCACCTGGGCATCGGCGCGCTCGCGAACCCACTTTGCGAGGCGATCGAACGTCCCGTCGTCGCTGCCGTCGTCGACGAAGAGCACGAACGCCCGGCCCGGCCTGCTCGACCGCCATGCGTCGATCTCGGCGAGGGCGTCGTCGAGCGCGTATAAGCCGTTGAAAACCGGGATCAGGAGGGTGAGATCGGGATCCGTCATCGCGTTTCGCGCAGGTCGTGGAAACGCACGGCCTTGCGCTTGCCGGGGACGTTCGCGCGCGCGGCGATCTCGCCGGGATGCGCGAGACGCACCTCGGGAGTGAACTGCAGCCGGTCGCGAAATGCGAGCAGGACGGCCTCGACCGCGGTCGATTCGTCTCCGCGCGGGGCGATGACGACACGCACGTTCGTGCGATGCCACTCGTCGTAAAACACCTCGAACAGCCAGTCACCGACCTGCGGCGTGGCGAGCAGCAGGTTTTCGATGGCGGGCGGGTAGAGGCTGACGCCGCCCTTGATCTTGAGCATCTGGTCGGCGCGCCCGAGGATCGGCCCGAACCGGTCGGACGTGCGCCCGCACGTACACGGCCCGCGCATCACGAACGTGATGTCGTCGATGGCGTAGCGAATGAGCGGCAAACCACGATAGGCGAGCGTGGTGACGACGAACCGACCGGCTTCGCCGTCGGGAACCGGTGTGCCGGAATCGAGATCGAGGGCTTCGAAAAGATGATCGGCGGTGTGCGTGTGATAACCCGCGTGCGCCTCGCACTCCGCGCCGGAAAATCCCAGCTCGGTGTTGCCGTAGACCACGCGCATTTCTCGGCCGGGCCACAGCTCGCGGATGCGCCGGCCCATGTCGTTGCAGGTCAGATCGGGCGCGAGGATGTTTTCGTTGACGATGAGCAGCTTACGCACGGGCAGATCGGCCATTCGCCCGAGATCGTTCGCCACCTCGCCGAGCCGAATCGCAAAGCTCGCGGTCGCGAAGACCCCGGTCGCGCTGAGCGAAGCCATCGTCGCGACCTGCTCCGCCGTGTCGCCGGGCCCGAAACGCAGCGTTCCCGCGCCCGCCTCCTGAAACGCGAGCCAGAAGTTCAGCCCCGCGATCCACATCTTCGCGCCGAGCGGCATGGTCATCTGGAAAAGGTCACCCGGCTCGACCCCCGCGATGCGCAGCAGGCCGGCGCTACGCGCGGCAAGGCGGTCGAGGTCCTCGGCGCGATAGCGAAACACCACGGGCGCGCCGGTGGTGCCGCTGGTCGTGAAGACTTCGCGAACCTCGCCGGGCGGCACCGTGTTCAGTTCGTCCACGTGTTCGCGCAGGTGCGTCTTTGTGATGAGAGGAAGTTCCCGAAAGTCGTCCCACGATCGCAGATCGCCGGGCCGGAACCCCGCGCTCGCCCAGTGCCGCCGGTAGAACGGCGCGGCGTCCCACGCGAATTCGACCTGCGCGCGGATGCGCTCAAATCGGTAACGATCGGCGGTCTCGAAATCCCATTCGAGGGCGTCGTGCGGAAAACTGGAGTCGATGAATGGCATGGCGCGCTGATGTTGGACACGTGTTGGTCTAGGACTGGAATCGAAGCTTAGATTCGCTAGCATGGCGTGACAAGCTACCTGTTTTTCGCACCGCCATCGGGCACGGAGACGCGGCGTTGCCGTCACCATCCGACATTGACACCCGACGCGCCGGTCGGCTCTTTGGGCTCGAGTCCGTCCTGTTGGCGGCGTACGCACTCGCCACCGCCGCGTTCTTGCACGTGTACGACGGCCTGAATCCCGCGCCGATTTGGCGGTGGTTCTGGTTGGGATACGCCGCCGCGTGCTCCGTCCGGTGGTTCCTGGTCACGCATCTTTGGGCGCGTTTCGGCCGCATGACCCGCGCGCTCCTGACGGCGGCGTTTATCGTCGTCACCCTCGCGGCGACGCTGCACGGCCTCTGGCATGTCTTTCCTGGTTACTTCATCACGCTCGCGATCTCGTGGGAGCTCGTCGCCGGCTGGACCGCGTTACAAATCGCGCTGCTCATCGTCGTGCTGGTTGCGGTCCGTCCAATGCGGCGAGCGTGGGCGAATCTGCGAATCGCGCTGGTCGTGCTCGCGTTCGTCGATACCGCCATCTGGCCTATCACCATGGCGACGCTGTGGCGCGAGCCCGACGAGGCGGTTTGCGCCGCGTGCGCCCGGCCCGGCGAGGTCGAGCGGATGTCACCCCCGACCACGCCGCGCGATCTGTCGTATCCTTTCGCGATTTTGCCGATTCCCGAACGAAACATCGTCGCCGCGTCGTTCAAGATGGCGGGCAATCTGTTGCTGCGCCCGTGGAATCGGCCCGACGCCAATCGGGTGTATCTGTTCGACGTATCCGACCCGGATGCCGTGCGGACGAAGTCGATCGCGATGGACGCAGACATGCTGCCGCAGAACATGGCCTACGTGAAAAGCACGGACGAGTTGCTCGTCGCGCACACGGGATCGGGCAAGCACGCGGTCGAGGCGATCCGGCTTCGCGATTTCGACGGCGCCTACCGGTCACGGCGCGTGCCGCTCGACTACGAGCCGCACAGTCTGGTGGTGGACCCCGACGAGCAGTGGTTCTCGGTCGTCGGCATGGACGCCGTGGGCCGTCTCGCCCTGTGGGGGCTGCGCGACTTCACGCGTTTTGGCGAGCGCGATGTGCGCGTCGGCGCGGCCAACATCGTCGGTGTGTGGCAGTCGACCGGTTCGGCCCGTTCGTATTGGGCGGGCATTCCTTTTCGATACGTCGAATACGACCTCTCGACAGGAAGCGTCCGCACGGTCGGCGTGCCGTTTTCGCTGGGATATCTGGAGGCCGACCAGCGACGGCTCTACGCGACGGACGTGGCCTTTCGCGGGCTGTACCTCGTCGACCTCGAATCGTTCACCGTGGAGCGGCGCGTGGCGCTGCCGTTCACGCCGAGGGCGCTCGCCCTGATGCCGGGGACGGATTTGATCGCGCTCGGAGATTGGATGACCGGTGACGTGTGGTTTTACCGTCTCTCGACGTGGAAACCGGTCGGCGAGCCGATCCACGTCGGCCCATATCTGCGCGCGCTCGCGTGGGACGCCCCGCGCGGCGAGTTGTGGGCGGGATCGAAGTGCGGGGTCTTCCGCATTCGGGCGGATCGGATTCGTTCGATCTCCGAATCGCCCTGAATTCTTCCGGCACCATCATCGAGCCCGAATCGGCACGGGATTGGGCTGGAGTTGCCTGCCCTGCCCTCGCCTCTCCGGCGGACGCGCGTGTCCGCACCAGGCGGTGCGGGAAGTCGAAGTGATTCCTTTGCTCTTCGCCGCAAGGGCTTCGTCCGCAGCGCGACGTTTTCCCATTCGATCCGGGCCGTTCCAGAACGATCAGCCCAAGATCCTTCGGGTCATTGCCGCGCCCGCCATGATCCTGGTCGCGTCGACCCGAATCCGGCAAGACGCCGTCCAAGCCGTCGGCCCCAAAGAGCAACGGACCGGTTGCCCGGTCCGTTCGTTCCGCCCCTCCCCAAGGGCTTTGCGTTGCTGGTTTTTCCCTTTTCCGGCCACGCACAGGAAGCTTAGCAAACGCGCCGCCGCCGGTCAACCCACGGCCGCCGGAAAAACCCAATTATTTCAATGACTTAGGCTCAACTACCGGTTGTGTGAAGGGGCCTCGGCAACTACCAGATATGGACGGATTCCCCGTCAGTCGCCCACGAGGATGCGAAACTGCGTCGTGACCACGGCACTCGTGTCGTTGCAGACGTCGGTCGCATAGACATCGAGTGAGTGCCATCCCTCGCCGAGCGTCTCGACGGGAAGCTCGAACTCGATCGTGTCTCCGTCCTCGGAGGTGGAGCAGCCGTCGAGATTGCGCAGCGCGCTCGCGCTCTCCTGCCACGAGACTTCGTCGATCGAGAAATAAAGGATCCCGTCCTCGAGGTTGCACTCCTCGTCGGAGTACTCGAGCTGCACGATCGCCCGCTCGCCCTGTTTGATGGACGGCGGCGAAGCGATGGGAACCTCGCTGCCGGGCTCGCCGAGCAGGAAGAAGGCGTTCCCCAGTCGCGGGTTCGTGTTTTGATAGCAGACGTCCTCGACCACGTCGCGCACCTGCGAGCTGCTGTCGCAGGCGACGAGCGGCGCCGCGGTCAGCGCGGCGAGCGCGACGGCGAGGACACCAAGAGCGATGACGTAAAACCGTTTGTTCATCGGGATTTTCGCCAGTTCACGAGGGCGAAGTCGATCTTAGTGTCGGACCGCCCGATGTCAAGAACGGCTCGCGCATTTGTCACCCTCACGTCGCGGCGCCG
>CAZPJD010000004.1:0-33409 GCA_964586775.1 uncultured bacterium
GTCGCCGGGCGGCGGCGTCCGCTCAACGTCATGCTCTCGCTCACCGACCGCTGCACCTACCTGTGCAACTACTGCCAGATTCCGCTGCGCAAGAGCCGCGAGATGACGCTCGCCGAGCTGCGCACGCTGTTTGCGCAGATGCGCGAAGCCGGGGTGGCGCGCCTCGGCCTGTGGGGCGGCGAGCCGCTGATCCGCAAGGACATCGCCGAGATTCTGAAATGCGCCAAAGAGCACGGCTTTTACATCAGCGTCGACACCAACGGGCAGCTCGTCGGCAAACGTCTCGACGCGGTACCGTACGCGGACCACTTCGTCATCTCGCTCGACGGGCGCGAAGAGGCGCACGACCGCAACCGCGTCGCGGGCGCGCACGCCGGTGCGATCGAGGGCATTCGGCTGCTGGCGGGACGCACACGACTGTGGACGATCACCGTGCTCACGCGTCACAACCTGGACGACATCGACTACGTGCTGGGTCTCGCGCGCACGCACGGCTTTCTCGCCACGTTTCAGGTGCTGCATCACAACGAGGTGCTGGGCTACAACGCGGGCGATCTCGCGCCGGACGACGACGATCTGCGCCGCGCGGTCGCGCGCCTGATCGACGCGAAGGAGCGCGGCGCGCCCATCGCCAACACCGCGCACTACCTGCGTTACCTGCGCGCGTGGCCCGACTACGCGAAGCCCATGAGCCGCGAGCGCGTCGGCTGGCTGCCGTGCGTGGCCGGCGATCTGTTCGCGAACATCGACACCAACGGCGACCTGTACCCCTGCTCGCTGACCGTGGGGCTGGTGCCGAAAAAGAACGTGCTCGAGGTGGGCTTCGCCGAGGCGTTCCGCGCGACCTCGCGCATGGGCTGCGAGTCGTGCGACGCGTCGTGCTACGTGGAATACAACCACCTGCACGCGTTGCACCCGGGCGCGATTGCCGATTTCACTGGCGCGGTGGCGCTCAGGAAGACGGCCCCGGCCGCTCCATAACACCCGCGAGCCGCGCGACGCACGCCGCCGGCAATTCGATCTCGTCGCCGTCCCACGGCCGTTCCTCGGCGCGCACGATTTGGGGATGCGCGAAGTCGTTGCGCGCGTCGGGATGCGGGGCCGACAAAATCTCGATCGATTTCCAGCGCACTCCCGGCGCGTCGAGGCGCACGCGCACCGGGCCGTGCCATCGCCGCTGCGCCACGATCGCGCCGACCGCGTCGTCATCCCGAGCCGCCCACGCCTCGACCATCGGGATCGCGCCGGTTGCGGGAATCGCGCCGAGCTTGCGCGTCGAAAATGTCGGGCCGATGTTCTCTACGCCGAGCCGATCGCCGCGAAGCGCGCGGGCGAACATACGCATGACGTGCCACAGCGGTGTCGTCACCACGCGCGTCGCGTCGGTGCGGATGAGGCCGAGCACGTTGATCGCCTGCGCGAGATTCGCCATGCCGACGACCTCGGCGTGCTCGACGATCGCGCCGGCCATGCCCGCGAGCGCCACCGCGTCGCGCATGCGCCACCAGGTTTTGTAGGTTTGCAGAATCCACCACCACAGGTTCCATTCGTCGAGCGCGATGCGCACGCGCCCGGCAAGGCCCGCGTCGCGGATTTGCGCGGCGACGAAGCGAATCTTGCGCGCGACCTCGACGCCCGCGGCGCACAGGCTCGCGTGGTTGGCCGCGCCGCCGCCGATGGGCCGCGCGAGGTAGAGCGGGTTGTTCATGCTCGGCAGGTAGATGTGCAGCGCGAGATAGGCCATGCGCTCGCCGACCTCGCCGAGCACGACGGGGTTCCAATCGGGCCACAGGTCACAGGTGCCGACGGCGACCGGCGTGATGGCGGGGTCGGCCTCGCTCATCGCGGCGTGGAATTCGCGGTAGCGCGCGGCGTAGGTCTTGGCGTCGCAGTGACCGATCGACCAGAACCCGTAGGTCTCGTTGCCGATACCCCACACGCGCACGCCCAGCGGATCGGCCGCGCCGTTTTGCGCGCGGCGCGCGGCCTCGGGGCCGTCCGTCGCGTTGCAGTACGCCACCCAATCCGCCGCCTCGCGCGGCGTGCCGCTGCCGAGGTTGATGTTGATGTAGGGCTCGGCGCCCAGCGCGCGGCACAGCGCGACGAACTCGTGCGTGCCGAAGTGATTGGGATCGCGCGGCCCCAGCAGCGGGCCGTAGCGCCCCCAGTATTTGTTCGGGCGCACGGGGCGATTCGGGCCCACGCCGTCGCCCCAATGGTAGCCGTCGGCAAAAAGCCCGCCCGGCCAACGCAGGATCGGCACGCCCATCTCGCGCATAACGGCAACGATCTCGTCCCGCGGCCTGCCCCGCGGATCGAGCAGCCCGCCGCGATATAGGCACGCGCCGAGGTTTTCGAGGAAATGGCCGAAGATCCACGGCGAGATCGCGGGGCCGGGCGTGGACGAATCGATGCGGAGGGTGGTGAGCATGAAGCGCTCCGGTGCGCGGCCATGATACGACGGGGCTGTTGCTGGTCAATGCGCGAAACGCTCAGACCTGCAGCGACTCGACGATGCGGCGATACGACGCGTAGCGATCCGGCGCGAGACGACCGTCGTTGACCGCGCGCACGACGGCGCAGTTCGGCTCGCCCGCGTGCAGGCAATCGCGGTAGCGGCATTCGGCGGCGATCGCCGCGATGTCGGCGAAGGCGCGCACGACGTGCGTGGGCTCGACGCCGATCAAACTGAACTGACGCACCCCCGGTGTGTCGATCACGAACCCGTCGCCGAAGGGATACGCGCGCGCGGTGGTGGTGGTCTGGCGGCCGCGCCCGGTGGTGGGGTGCAATTCGCCAACGGCGATGTCGGTGCCGGGCACGAGCCGCGCGAGGATCGACGACTTGCCGACGCCCGAGTGGCCCGAGAGCACGCTCGTGCCCGTGCGCATCGCGTCGGCCAGCTCGTTGAGGCCGTCGCCGTTCGTCGCGGAGACGCACACGACGCGCACGTCGAATTCCTCGTGCCGTCGCGCGAGGTCGACCATGCCGGGCTCGGCCCGGTCAATCTTGTTGAGCGCGAGCACGAGCGGCAGGCCCATCACCGCGGCGAAGACCTGATAGCGGTCGGTGAAGCCGTCGCGATAGGGCGGGTCCGCGGCGGACTGCACGAGCACGACGCGGTCGATGTTGGCGGCGAGGATCTGAGAACGGGCTCGATCGGCGCGCGCGAGCACCGCGCCGCGCGGCTCGATCGCGCGTACGCACACGTCGTCGCAGTGGACGATATCGCCGGCGACGGCGGACAGATGGCGGGGGATGGGTAGGCGGATGGGAGCGTCGTCACCGAAGCGCACGAGGCACGCAATGCCGTAGTTCGCGAGCACGCGGCCGGTTCGGATCGGTTCGGATTCCGTGGGCTCGGCGCGGTGGCGCTTGCCGGCGCGGACTCCGCGCCCGTCGAGGCGGCGGGCGAAGTCGTCAACGGGTTTTCGCGAACGCGGCGCCAATCACTCCGACCCGATCCCGGTGAGACCGTAGGTGTCGGCGAACTTCGTCATCCAGCCGTTGACCTGCATGTCGCCGTCCATGTCCTGCCCGAGGTTCACCGTCGAAAACTCGAAGTACGACGTGTCGCCCTCGACGCGGGCCAGCTTCTTTTTCTGCTCGTCGATCTTCTCGACGAAGGTGCGATAGCGGTTCAGCGTGGCGGGGCTTTGCGCAAACGCCTCTTCGACCGGCTTGCCCTTGGCTTCGTCCTCGATCTTCTTCTTCTCGCTCTCGAAAAAGTCGATCCGCCGAACGATGGCGTCGCGCTCGGAACGATTCACGAACTTGAACTCGCCTTTTTTCGGCACGATGCGCAGCACGCCGACCTCGCGCCCGCGCGCGGGGACCTGCAGCACCGGCACGCCGTCCATATCCTGCACGTCCTGGCTGAAGATGCCGCTGTGATTGCCCGCGAGCACGAACGCGACGCCCTTCACCTTGTCGGCGAATTTGCGTGTCTCGTCCTTGTTCAGGTGCGCCAGCGCGACGACAAAGTCGGCCTTGCCCTTCAGCTCGGCGACCGCCGCGACGGCGGCCTCGATCGGGTCGCGCACCTCGTAGCCCTGCGTGTTCACCTTGATGCCGCGATAAGAGAGGTCGCGCGACACGACGCCGAAGAGCCCGACGCGGTATCCGCCCGCCGGCACCACGATCGTCGTGGGTCCGATCGGCTTGCCGGTCTTTTGGTCGATCAGATTCGCGGCGAGCCACGGATACTTCGAGCGCTCGACCTGCTTGCCGAACTCCTCGCCGCCGAGCGCAAACTCCAGCGCTCCCGGGGTGCTTCCCGTGATCTTCATGTGGTTCATCACGTCGATGAACAGATTGGCGCGCGAGCGCTCCTGCGAGATTTCGGCGGGGCCGTAGCTCGGGTGCTCGTGGAACTGGTTGCCCACGTCGACGATGATGAGGTCCGACGCCTTCTCTCGCAGCGTCTGCGCGTAGTGCGCGCGCTTGGCGAGGCCGCCCGACGGGTTCGCCTTGCAGCCGCACGGGGCGTATTCGCCGCGCACGTCGCCGCTGATCATGATCGTCACCGCGCCGCCCTCCTGCGCGTTCGACGGTCCGCACGACGCGACGAGCGCCAACGCGACGCACCCGACCAGCAGCGACGCGACGGAATTTCGTCTCATTTTCCCTTCTCCCGGCCTGCCGCGAGGCCATTTTGAAGCCGCTCATGATAGGGAAAGTCGAGACGCGTTGGCAACAACGCGAAGCCCACCGGCATGCGCGCGCACGCGTTCGCCATGGCCGTTTCGATCTCCCACGCGGGAAAGAACGTCTTGGTCGCCGAATCGACGACCGGCAGAACAAAGATCCACTTCTTGCCGTCGGCGTTGATCTTCTGCGCCTCGACGCCGAGTCGTTCGAGCGCCTTCGGTCGATCGGCCGCGAGCAACCCTTGTGCGGCGGCCAGTTCGCGCCACGGCGCGCGCACGACGAAACCGTCGACCCCCGTGGCCGCGAGAAGCATCGCGTCCTGCGAACGGCGCGCCAGGGCATCGGCGGGTGAAAGCAGCGCCAGCGCGTCGAGTTCGACAAAGACCGGCAGCCCCGGCCGCGCGGCCTTGATCGCCTCGGCGAGGCGGCGCACCACCGCCGCCGCGCGCGCGGCCTTGACCTCGGCGAAGCGCGCGTAGGGCTCCGTGAGTTCGACCTCGATCGCCCCGTCCGCCCGTGCGGCAAGCGCACCGAAGAACTCGCGCGGCTCGTAGGTGAGCTGCGTGGCCGTGGTGAACGCGGCGAGCGCCGCCGCGCTCAGGCTCTCGGTTTCGCGCGAGGCGAGGTCCGTGAGGATCACGCCGTCCACCGACGACGCCGCGAGATCGGCGGCGAGCGACGCGAGCGCGTCCACGGCCTCGTCGTGGAAAAGATCGAGACGCGATCCCGCGCGCAGATCCTTGGCCTCGGCGTCCCATGCGCGATCGGCCCACTCGGGCTTCGAGGCCGTCCACCACGGCGCGATGCCGACCGGCAGCGTCGCCAGCAGACGCAGCCGCGCCGAACGCGCCGCGACCCCCACGCTCGAAATCACGTCGGCCACCTGCGGGGCGTGCGTCGTGCGAAAGTATGCGCCGTCGCGCACCACCGGCTGCCCGGCCAGTGCATGGAGCCCCGCGCCGGGCCGCGTCGTCCCCGCGACGATCATCGTGTTCAGCCCGGCCGACGCGAGCTGCGTCGCCGCGCGCTTCGCGGCGTCGTCCGTGGCGAAGGGCAGCTCGTCGGACCACGCAGCGAGATGACGGATGGGATCGATGCGCATCTCCGGGCGCGCCGCGGTGAGGACGTGACCAACCTTGGTCGTGCATTCGGCGAGGCGCGCCTTGGCGTCGCGCGCGTTCGTGCCGAGAGGGAAGCGTTGCAGGTACAGCGCGTGCCATGCGCCGCCGCGCTCGCAGTCGCCTTCGAGTCGCCATGACTCGGCCGTTTTGTAGATCGCGTCGCGGGCGAAGGGCGATTCAGGGAAATTTGCGACGATGCGCCCGAACCGGTCGCGCGCCTCGTCGTACGCCTTGGCGTAAAACGCGCGCACGCCCGCCTGGTAGAGCGCCGCGGGGTCTTCGGCGGGCGCGGGCGGCAAGGCAGGCGGCGGGGTGTCCTGCGCGGCAAGCGGTGCGGCAAGCGGTGCGGCAAGCGCGATCAGAATGGCGCATATCGTCAGGCGACGCATGAGCTCGATGATTCCACGAAAGTCGCGATTCGCCAACGCGCCCGCAAGCCGATTATCCGCCCAGATAGGCGGAGCGAACGTTTTCGTCGGCGAGCAGATCGGCCGACGCCCCTTGCAGCGTGATGCGGCCCGTTTCCATCACGTACCCGCGCTGCGCCAGGTGCAACGCGGCCTGCGCGTTCTGCTCGACCAGCAGGATCGTGACGCCCGACGCCGCGAGTTCGGCGATGACGCGGAAGATCTGCGCGACGATGAGCGGCGCAAGACCGAGCGAAGGCTCGTCGAGGAGCAACAGGCGCGGGCAGGCCATCAGTCCGCGCCCCACGGCCAGCATCTGCTGCTCGCCGCCCGAGAGCGTGCCCGCGGTCTGGCGGCGGCGCTCGGCCAGCACGGGAAACAGCGCGAAGACGCGGTCGAGATCGGCGCGGATGTCGGCCTTGTCGCGCCGCGTGTACGCGCCCATGTCGAGGTTTTCGGCGACGGTCATCTTGGGGAAGACGCGCCGTCCCTCGGGCACCTGCACGAGCCCCATGGCGACGATCTCGTGCTCGGGCGCGCGCGTGATGTCGCGGTCCTCGAAGACGATGCGTCCGCTCGCGGCGCGGATCAGCCCCGACACGCACTTGAGCGTCGTTGATTTGCCCGCGCCGTTGCAACCGATCATCGTGACGACCTCGCCCGCATCCACGTGCAACGTCACGTCGTGCAACACGCCCACGGTGCCGTACCCCGCGCACACGCCCTCGAGACGCAGCATCACGATGCCCCCGCGGGCGCGGCGGCGGCCGGGCCCTCGCCCAGATACGCCTCGATCACGCGCGGATCGCGCCGCATCTCGTCCGGCGTGCCCTCGGCGATCTTCTCGCCGTATTGCAGCACGGTGACGCGGTCGCTGATGCCCATCACGAGGCGCATGTCGTGCTCGATGAGAAGCACGGTGACGCCGCGATCGCGGATGCGCCGGATGAGCTGCATGAGGTCGGACTTTTCCGACGGGTTCATGCCGGCGGCGGGCTCGTCGAGCAGGATGAGCCTTGGCCCCGTCGCGAGCGCGCGGGCGATTTCGAGTCGACGCTGCTCGCCGTAGGCGAGGTTCGACGCGAGCTCGTCGGCGCGGGCATCGAGCCCCACAAAACGCAGTTCCTCCATCGCGCGCGCGGCGGTGACGACCTCGGCGGCGCGCTCGCGCAAACTGAACGCGCCGATGCGCACCAGCAGCGCAAGCCACGCGACGTAACCGAGCCCGAACATCGCCAGCAGCGTGGCGCCGACCAGGTCGGACGCCTCGGGCATGCGCCGATACGCACCGAGCAGCACGAGCAGCGCCAGCGGCACCGCGGCGAGCATCGCGCCCGACGGTGTGCGCGCCATCGGTCCGCTGGTCCCCGCTTTTCCAACGGCCTCGGGTACGGCCACCATGACGTTTTCCAGGACGCTCATGCCCTTGAAGAGGCGAATGTTCTGGAAGGTCCGCGCGATGCGCTGCCGCGCGATCCAGCTCGTGGCGCGGCGCGTCTGCCGAAAAACGGTGGCCGCGCCGAGAACGCCGATCACCGCACCGATCGCGAAGATCAAGGTGCGCGTCCAACGCACGCGGTCCGACTCGCGCAGTTCGGATTCGATTCTCTGCGCGCGCTCGATGGCCGTCGAGATGTCGGGCCCGAGCACGACGCGGGCATAGCGCTCGGGCGCGAAGATCACGAAGTTCGTTCCGTCCGATTCGATGCGCCGGTCGAGAAAGTCGCGGCCGCGAAATTCCTCGATCACGTCGCGTTCGCGGATGGCCTCATCAAGGGTTTCGAGGGGACCGACGACCGGCTGTCCGTCGTGGGAGATCACGAACACGCGCTTCGGACCGCGCTCCTCCACGCCGAACTTCGCGGCGATGTGCGCTACGGCGTCGCGGGTCGCGTCGGCGATGGAGAAGTCGCCCTTGGGGTCGCGGAAGTTCTGCTTCACGGCCACGGTCCACAGGCGGTCCACGTCGGACGCAAACACGAGCACGAACGTGCCGCACGCGAGGCCGATGGCGATCCACAGCAGGGCCACGCGCCACATGAAGGGGCGGGCGAGGCGGGCGTTTTCGAAGTGGATCTGGCCCTCGGCGGGCTCGACCATGCCGGTGAGCGCGTTGAAGACGGTGGTCTTGCCCGCGCCGTTGGGGCCGATCACGGCGGCGATGCTGCCCGCCGCGACGCGCAGGTCGAGTCGGCGCACGGCGTAGAGGCCGCCGAAGCGCACCGTGAGCGAGCGGATGTCGAGGATCGCGAAACTCACGCGCCCGGCTCCTCGGCCGCGCCGCCGCGCAACTCGGAACGTACGCGCCGCGAGGGCCACAGGCCCTCGGGCCGAAAGCGCATGACGAGCACGAGCGCAAGGCCGAAGATGATCCATCGCCAGTTGGTGAAGGTCAAAAAGACGTTCGGCGAACCGCCGTCGCCGCCGCGCTGCAACAGGCGCGTCAGGTAGGGCGACACGACGTTGTCGAAGCCGAGCAGCACGAACGCGCCGATCACCACGCCGCGCAGGCTTCCGAGCCCGCCGATGATGAGGCAGCACAGCACCATCACCGAATAGTTGAAGTCGTAGGTGCCCGGCTCGGCGGTGGTGGTGAGCGTCGAGGCGTACAGCGCGCCCGCGAGCCCGGCCACCGCCGCGCCCGCCGCGAAGGCGAAGAGTTTGATGCGCGTGGGGTCGAGTCCGGTCGCGGCGGCGGCGAGGGCGTCCTCGCGCAGAGCCACCAGCGCGCGACCGGCGCGCGATTTTTCGAGCCGCGTAAACACGATGAACAACCCGACCAGCAGCGCGAGCGCCACGTAGTACATCACGAGGTCGTCGCGCCCACCGCCGGGCGTCGGTGCGATCGACGCGGGTAGCCACGGGCGCGGCACGGGGTTCAGTCCGCGCGGGCCGTCGGTGATGCTCTCCAGGTTCAGGATCACGACGCGCACGACCTCGCCGAACCCGAGCGTGACGATGGCAAGGTAGTCGCCGCGCAGCCGCACGGTGGGCGCGCCGAGCGCGAGCCCCGCGAACCCCGCCACGACGGGTGCGCCGACCAGCGCGCCCCAAAAGCCCATCTGAAAGGGGTATTTTTCGACCGTGAGCACGCCGGTCGAGAACGCGCCGATGGCGAAAAACGCGGCAATGCCCAGTTGCAGCAAGCCCGCGTAGCCGACCTGCACGTTCAGCGCGAGGCCGAGGATCGCGAAGATGTAGATGTTGATGAGCTGGCGCGCGATGCGCGGCGATTCGCCGACGAGGGCCTCGAGCGCCCAGTCGATGACGGGCACGAATGGATAGACGATCAATATCGCGAGGGCGACGGTTTCGAAGCGGAGCCGCGGACGCGCCATCAACAGTACCCGAGGATTGGAGCGACCTCAGACTTTTTCGCGGGACGTCCCGCCGAGCAGACCCGAGGGCCGAAACACCAAAAGCACGATCAGGAGCCCAAACACCACCGCCTGCTGCCATTGCGCGCCGATCCACTGGTCGGAAAACGACCGGACGAGCCCGATGATGAGCCCGCCCAGCACGGCGCCCGGGATGTTCCCGATGCCGCTGACCACCGCCGCCGTGAATGCGTACAGGCCGTTTTGATAGCCGATCTGATAATGAATCGTGTTGATATAAAGACCGTAGATCACCGCCGCGAACCCGGCGAGCAGCCCGCCCAGAAAAAACGTGGCGCGGATGACGCCATCGACGTGAACGCCCATCAGGCGCGCCGCCGCCGGGTCCTGCGCCACCGCGCGCATGCCCTTGCCCAGCCGCGAGTATTTCACGAACGCGTAGAGCGCGGCCATCAGCACGAGCGAGCTGACGATCACCAGCAGGTCCTTGGCCGTGACGCGCAGCACCGCGTCGGGGCCGAGAAGATTGGCTCCGGAAACGAGGTCGGGGAACGCCTTGGGCGCCGCGGCCGCTTTGCCGTCGCCCATCACCGCCAGCGGCAACCCGCCCCAGAACAACCCGAGGTTCTGAAAAACGAACGACATGCCGATCGCCGAAACCAGCGGCGCGAGCTTGGGCGCGTGACGCAGCGGCCGATAGACAAATCGATCGACGCCTGCGTTGAGCGCCCCGGCAAAAAGGCCGGAGGCGACGACGACGAGGGCGAGACCGCCCACGAGCCACACGGGCCCGGCATCGCCGAGCCCGAGGAATCCGATGAGAGTGAGCGCGAAAAACGACGCAAGCATGAACAGGTCGCCGTGCGCGAAGTTGATGAACTCGAGCACGCCATACACCATCGTGTAGCCGAGCGCGATGAGGGCGAAGATCATGCCGTTGGTCAGGCCGATGATGGCCTGCTGGCCGATCCCCGCCCACGGCCCGCCGCCGGCCGCGCCCACGGTGCCGGCCGCCGCGCTCTTCTCTTCCTTTTTCTCGCCCAGCAGCGTCACGAACTCGAATTTTCCCGCTCGCACCGTGTTGCCGCTCATGCGCGTCATCGTCGTGTCGCCGTTGGCGTCGAACGACCATGTGCCGAGCGCACCGTCCACCTGCTGCGTCTGCGTGACCGCCAGGCGCACCGCCTCGCGATCCTTCACGCCCGCCTTGGCGATGGCGTCGAGCGCGACCTGCGCCGCCACGTAGCCGTACACGGCATAGGCCTGCGGCTCGCCGCCGTACTTGGCGACGTAGCGCTTGAAGAACTCCGCGCCCTTGCCCGTCAGCTTGTCCGCGGGCACGCCGCCGAAGGTGATGAAGGCGCGATTCTCGACGATCTGGGGTCCCGCGGCTTGGATGAACGCGTTCTCGAAACAGCCGTCAGGCACCATGAACTTCGCGTCGAGACCCACCGCGAGCATGTCCTTGGCGAGTTGCCCGGCGTTGGTCTGCGTGGTGCCGCCGAAGTAGACGAAGTCGGGGCCGAGCTGCTTGATCTTCGTCATCAGGCTTCGGTATTCCTGCGCCTTAGGGTCGAGGCCCTCGCGCCCGAGCAGCGTCAGGCCGATCTCCTCCGCCGTGCGGTGGAAGACGTCGGCCACGCCCTTGCCGTACAGGCTCCGATCGTCGAGCACGTACACCTTCTTGCCGCCCATCTGCTGCACCCACTCGGCGCCGACCTTGCCCTGCAGATCGTCCGCGGGCACCACACGGAAGTAGCTGACCTTGCCCGAGGGGCGGTAGACATCGGGCTCGTTCGGCTCGCCGAGGCCCGGCTTCGTCAGGCCCGGATACGTGTTGCCCGGCGAGATCATCGTCAGGTTCGCGCGGTTCACGATCGGCATGGCGATCTTCGCCGCACCCGAGTTGTAGGTGCCGATGTAGAACAGGATGTCGGGGTCCTTCGACGCGCGATCGGCGTTGGCGGCTTCGACCTCGGGGTCCCAGTCGCCCTTCTTCGCCGAGGCGTCGTCCCAGTCTTCGTATTCGATCTTGAAGTTGCCGACCTGGCCGCCGACCTCGTCGATGGCCATGCGGATGCCGTTGACGATGGTGGTGGTTTGCGCGTTGGCGCTGCCCGTGCGCGGCAAACTACTGATGATTTTGATGACGTCGGGCCGTCCCCCGGCGACGGGTGCGGGTGTGGCGGACTCCCCGCCTCCGCCCGGCCCGGCGGCGGGCTGCGTCTGACAGGCGACCACGAAAAACGCGAGTGCGAGGCTCGCGACGACAGGCCACACGAGGGCCCTTGGAACGCGGCGTTGGACCGGGCGTCGGCTCATCGGAACCTCTCCGTGGCAGGGGGTGTCACGCACCATTACCGATCCCCCCGCAGGCCGTCAATGCAGGAGGGTGTGGCGCGGACTCGAGTGCCGGGGAAGTAGCGATGGTCCTGTTCTCGTCTCCAAGGTTGCCGGTTACGGTTTCGACGCGGGACGCACGTAGGACCCGGGCGCGAGCAGGCCCTGCGCGCGGCAGACCGTGAGCGCCGTGAGATAGAGGATCTCCTCGCTGTCGGCCTCGCGGCGCACCACGTTGAAGGGCTTGCGTAGGCCCATCAGCAGCGGCCCGATCGCCTGCGCCTTGGCGTATCCCGCGAGCAGCTTGTACGCGATGTTCGCCGATTCGAGGTTCGGGAAGATGAGCACGTTGGCCTCGCGACCGAGACGATTGAACGGATAAAAGCGCTGCAGGTACTCGGCGTCGATCGCCGTGCTCGCCATCATCTCGCCGTCCACCGCCACGTCGGGACGGCGCAGGCGCAACAGCTCCGCAGCCTCGGCCATTTTCCTCGCGTTGGGATGCGGGGTCGAGCCGAAGTTCGAGAACGACAGCATCGCCACGCGCGGGTTGATGCCCAGGAACTTCGCGAGGTCGGTCGTCATCGACGCGATCTCGGCGAGCTCTTCGGCATTCGGTTCGATATTCACCGTGCAATCGGCGAAAAGCACCATGCGATCGGCAAAGAGCATGGCATACACGCCGCAGATGACGCTCGTGCCCTCGCGGATGCCGAGCACCTGAATCGCCGGGCGGATCGCGTCGCGATACTCGGTGGAGACGCCGTTGACCATGCCGTCGGCCTCGCCGCGCGCCACCATCACCGACGCGACGTAGGTGCGATCGCGCTGCAACAGACGACACGCCTCCTGCCGCGTCACGCCCTTGCGCGCGCGAAGCTGGAAGAGTGTCTCCACGTAGGGATCGTCGGTCTGGCAGGTCGAGCACTCGCCCTCGCATTGGAAGTGGCGGTCGAGGATCGTCGCACCGTCGAGATCGACGAACAGGTCCTTGGCGCGCGCGCGGATACGCTCCTCGTCGCCCAGCAGCACCGGCTGCGCGATGCCCTCTTCGTTGATGAGATGCACGGCGCGCAGCACGCTGGGGTGATCGCCCTCGGGGAAGACGATACGCTTGGGCACCTGCGCCGCTTGGTTGAGCAACGTGCGCATCAGGTGTCGCTCGGGGCCGAGCTTCACCTCGAGGCGCTCGATATACTTCTCTTTATCGAGCGTCTTGATGCCCGCGACGCCGGTGTCGATCGCCGCCTGCGCCACGGCGGGCGCGACCCACAGGATGACGCGCGGATCGAAGGGCGTGGGGATCAGGTATTCGCGCCCGAAGTGGAAACGCCTTCCGCTGTAGGCGCGCGAGACCGACTCGGGCACCTCCTCGCGCGCGAGGTCGGCCAGCGCCCGCACGGCGGCGAGCTTCATCTCTTCGTTGATGTTGCGCGCGCGCACGTCGAGCGCGCCGCGGAAGATGTACGGGAAGCCCAGGACGTTGTTGACCTGGTTGGGGTAGTCGGAGCGGCCCGTCGCCACGATGCAGTCGTCGCGCACCGCGAGGGCCTCATTCGGCGTGATCTCGGGATCGGGGTTGGCGAGGGCGAAGATCACGGGATTTTTCGCCATGCGGCGAATCCACTCGGGGTGCAGCGCGCCCTTGGCCGACAGCCCGAGGAACATGTCCGCGCCTTCCAGGGCCTCTTCGAGCGTGCGCAGCTTGGTGTCCTGCGCGAACTCCGCCTTGTACGGGTTCATGCCGTCGGTGCGTCCGGTGTAGATCATGCCCTTGGTGTCGAGCATGAAGATGTTCTCGCGACGCACGCCGAGCGCGATGTACAGCCGCGCGCACGAGATGCCCGACGCGCCCGCGCCGTTGACGACGACGCGGAAGTTCTCGATGCGCTTGCCGACGATCTCGAGCGCGTTGAGCAGCGCGGCGCTCGTGATGATCGCCGTGCCGTGCTGGTCGTCGTGGAAGACGGGGATGTTCATCAGCTCCTTGCACTTCGACTCGATGTAGAAGCACTCGGGCGCCTTGATGTCCTCCAGATTCACGCCGCCGAACGTGGGCTCGAGCAGGCAGACCGCTTTGACGATCTCGTCCGGGTCCTCGGTGCCGAGCTCGAGGTCGAAGACGTCGATGTCGGCGAAGCGTTTGAAGAGGATGCCCTTGCCTTCCATGACGGGCTTGCCGGCGAGCGCGCCGATGTTGCCGAGGCCGAGCACGGCGGTGCCGTTGCTGATGCACGCCACCAGGTTGCCCTTGGCGGTGTATTCGTACACGTCGTCGGGGTTGCGCTGGATTTCGAGGCATGGCGCGGCGACGCCGGGCGAGTAGGCGAGGGTCAGATCGCGCTGCGTGCGGCAGGCCTTGGTGGGGATGACCTCGATCTTGCCGGGGCGTTTGTTGCGATGGTACGCGAGCGCGCGTTCCACGTCATACATGACCAATCTCCTTACCGGGATTCAAATCGGGATGATCCAAAAAGCCGTGGGACCCAGTCGGACTTTGTCGCGCGGGGAGCGCGGCACGCCGATGATCCTGCGCCCCTACCGGCGTCTTTTCAAGCTTGTTTTTTCGATGTGGATGTCGTATTATAGGACGTTTGGACAATCGGCACGCGAAGCCCCTTCGCCGCCGCGCACGGCTTGGCGACAGTTGCGGGATCGTGTCATATTCCGCGCAGCCCCGAAGACCCCGCAGGACCCCGCAAGGAGCCCGGCTTGGCCGCCAAATCCCGACGACGCAAATCACGCGGATTCTTCAGCCGCAAGGACGACGTGGTGCTCTCGTACCGCTCCGCGGCGATCATCGCCGCCGTGCTCGTCGTCGCGGCCGTCGCCGTCTGGCTCTATTTGACCTACGCCTGACCCGCGGAAATTGACACCGCCGCGCGCGCCCGATAGACAGGGATATTCCATGGATTTGGGCGGGGCCGATGCGTGACGAGTCGGGAACCAAGGCGCAGTTGATCGAGGAACTGAATGCGGCGCGCGAGCGCATCGCCGCGCTCGAAAGCCCCGCGGGCCGCGTCGAGGACATCGCGCGCGTCTTCGACGCGATGCCCGAGCCGGCGTACGCGATCGACCCCTCGGGGCGCGTGATCGCGTGGAACCACGAGATGGAGCGCATCA
Source organism: uncultured bacterium (assembly GCA_964586775.1). Lineage (GTDB taxonomy): Bacteria > Lernaellota > Lernaellaia > JACKCT01 > JACKCT01 > JADLEX01. Next base: position 14,980 of record CAZPJD010000004.1, read on the forward strand.
CCGGCGTCGATGCCCGCGACATGCTCGGTCGCGACCAATACGAATACGCCATTCCGTTTTTCGGCGTGCGCCGCCCGATGGCCGCGGACATGGTCGTTTACGACGACGCGGCGCTGCGCGACAACTTCCCCACCGTTCGACGTATGGGCGAGATTCTGGAGCACGAATTCTACGCGCCGTCTCGCGGGCGCGGCGGTTCGACCTTCTGGTCGCTCGCGCAGCCGCTACGCGACGGGGCGGGTAGCGCGATCGGCGCCGTCGAGTGCCTGCGCGATGTGACGCGGCAAAAGTTGCTCGAAAGCGCGCTCACCAGCGCCAAGGGCGAACTCGAAGGCATGCTGACGGAATTGCAGGCGGCGCTCGAAAAATCGCGCGAACAATACAAGTCCGAAGCGATCCGTCGCGGCGATCTCGAGGGCGAGCTCGCCCGCACGCGCGACGAGTTCGTCGATTGGGTCGATCAGCTCGAACGCAGCCAAAAAGAAACCAAGATCCTGGGCAACATGATCGACCACCTCCAGGCGTGCCGCACGATGGGCGAGGCCTACGGCGTCGTTGCGCACTCGGCCGATCAGCTCTTCCCGACCGACGCGGGATTTCTCGCGATGTTCGGCGCAACCCGCAACAACATGGAGATCGTCGCGACCTGGGGCGATGACGCCGGCGCGGCCAGTGTGGTCTTCGATCCGGACCAGTGCTGGGCGCTGCGTCGCGGCAAGATCCACCACGTCGACGACCCGAAGCACCACCAGATCTGCCAGCACGTCGCGGGCACGCCCGACAACGGTTACCTGTGCATGCCCATGAACGCGCACGGCGAGGTGCTGGGCATGCTGCACGTGCGTTTCGGGCGTTCGCAGCGGCAGAATCGCGAGGCGGATATCCTCGCCAAGCAGCGCATCTCGACGACGCTCGCCGAGCAGTTCGCGCTCTCGCTCTCGAACCTCAAGCTGCGCGAGATCCTGCACGAGCAATCGGTGCGCGACCAGCTCACGGGACTGTTCAACCGGCGTTACATGGAAGAAACGCTCGACCGCGAGCTGCGCCGCGCCAAGCGGCAGGAGACGCCGCTCGGCGTCATCATGCTCGACGTCGACCACTTCAAGCGCTTCAACGACAACTTCGGTCACGAGACCGGCGACATCCTGCTGCGCGAGCTCGGCTCGTTTTTGGGGCGCAGCATCCGCGGCGACGACATCGCGTGTCGTTATGGCGGTGAGGAATTCATCCTCATCATGCCCGGCGCGCCGATGGAGATTCTCGCGCGGCGCGGCGAACAGATCCGCGCCGGCGTGGAGGGCAAACTGAAGGTGCGCCCGCCGGGCCACGACCTGCAAAACGTGACGATCTCGTTGGGCGCGGCGATGTTTCCCGCGCACGGCGATACGCCCGAATCGCTGGTGGGCGCGGCGGACAAGGCGCTCTACAAGTCGAAGGAATCGGGGCGCAACCGCATCACGCTCGCCGAGGAGCGCAAGTCCTGAACGCGCCCTACGACGTGAACCCGTCGATCAGGGCGTGAATCTTTTCGGACAGGTTTTTCGAGATCAACTCGATGTCCGCGGGACCGATGCCCATCTCACGTAGCGACGGCTCCTTCGCGAGCGCGATCTCGTCCTCGATCTCGTAAGACCGAAACCCCACCGCGTGGGCGAAGAGGTTGGCCGCGTGAAGCAACCGCGCGACGGGTCGGCCCGACGGCGCGTCGTCGTATTGGTGGTGCCAGCGGATGGCGTCGTGAAGCTCCTCGGGGAATTTCCACGAGCGCGCCACGAGCCCACCGACCTCGGCGTGGAACTCGCGCACGATGTCGTCGGCCAGCAGCGACGCCAGCGCGCCCCACTCCGCCTTCTGCTTCAGCACGCTCTCCATCGCCAGCATCAGCACGGGCTTGCCGCAGTCGTGCAGCAGACCGCCCATGAACGCGAAACCCGTGTCCCATTTTTTCACATCGGCGATGCGCTTGGCGACAAACGCCGTGGCGATGGAATGCGTCCAGACGCGCTGCATGGGCACGTGAAAGAGTTTTGAGCGAAAGACGCGCTCGCCCATCGAGACCGCGAGGCCCAGGTCGCGCAGCGTGCGCACGCCGACGGTGACGATCGCCTGCTTGAGGTTCGTGATGCCGCCCCGCGCAGAATAGACGGGGCTGTTGGCGATGCGCAGCACGCGCGCGGCGAGCTGCTGATCGAGCCGGATCACCTCGGCGAATTCGCGCGCCGAGGCGTCGGGGTCGGATGACAGCGCGAGCAGACGCTGCGCGATCGCCGGCATCAGGGGAACTTCGAGATCGCCGGACCCCACGCGCCGCGCCACCGTGCGACGCACCTCATCCCGAACGGACGATTCCAAAACGACGGTCGACAATACTCCACCCCTGCAATCGGATCCCGACGAGCGCCCAACAACGGTATCGAATAATTTCTAGAAACCTTGAGAATAATTCAACCCTGCGACCGAGAACGCCCGCAGGGCCGAAAGCCGATGGAGTTGACGAAGCGCGGCTAGTGCCCGCCGCCCCCGTTTCCGCCGAGGCCCAGCGCGCTCATGAGGGCGATGGCGATGCCCATGATGCTCTCGCCCGCGATCAGGCCTGACGCGACCGGAACCGTGTAGGTTTCGGCGAATTCCTTCTTCGCCCTGGCGAGCACCCACGCGATCACCGCGCCGATGAACATCGAAAGCGTGTTGAAGAACGGAATCACGAAGGCGAGGCCGAGGCCCATCGCGGACGGGATGAAGGGCCGCGCTTTGGCGGGCAGCAGTTTTTCGAGGATGGGGATCGCGATCCCGATGAGGCCGCCGATGGCGAGCGCCCAGCGCGCGGTGATGTGCAGACTGGTCAGGCCGTTGGCGAGCAGCTCGGCGACGCCCTTCCACACCTGCGCCGCGGGAGCGGGGAACTGGTCGGTGCCCAGCACGCTCGCGGTCGGCACGAGGATGTAGAACGCCGGGACGATGACCGCCGCGCCCGCGAAGATGCCGAGGAACTGCGCGATGAACTGCTTGCGCGGGTTCGCGCCGAGCAGATAGCCCGACTTGAGGTCGGTGAGCAGGTCGGCGGACGAGCTCGCCGCGCCGGCGGTCACGCACGCCGTCATCAGGTTCGTCGTCATGTTGGCGGGAGCCAGCACGCCGTAGGTGAGCTGCGTGATCTTGCCCATCGCGCCGATGGGCGTGATGTCGGTCTCGCCGGTCGCGCGGCAGGCGACAACGGCGAGGAAGAAGCTCATGAACACCGAGATGAGTCCCATCCACCACGAGATGGAGAAGCTGATGATCTGGATGGCGACGACGCCGATCGTCGCGACCGCGACGCCCGCGACGAACCACGACCCCGGCACCTCGATCTCGTCCATCTTGGCGACACGCGGATCTTTTTGCTTGGCCGATCCCGGGCGGAGCATGCCGGTCATGCCCGAAAACGCGCGACCGATGGTGCGCCACTGGAAGGCGAAAGCCAGCAGGCCCGAGGTCACCATCAGCGCCGTGCCGCCCCACAGGCTCCACGACACGATCGGCCGGTAGCCGAGCTGCGTGATGACGCCCTGCTCGTACATCTTCGGGGCGAGGTAGAAGTAGTTGAGCACCGCGCCCGCGAGCATGCTCCATGCGACGCGGATGCCGATGATCGCGCCGGCGGCCACCATGATGAGGCTCATCTCGATGCCGATGGTCCACTTCATCATCGGCGCGCCCTTCATCATGCCGGGGATCTCGAGCATGCCGGGGATCTTGAACTTCCACCACGTGAGCGGATTGTCGCGAAACCACGCGATGATGAGTCCGAGCCCGCCCGCCGCGAAGAGGCTGCGCGCCTTTTTCACCGCCGCCTCGCCCGACGCATACAGCGAGCGCAGCGTCTCGGCCGCGGCAAGACCGCTGGGGAATCGGAGTTGTTCGACGTTGACCATCTGCCGTTTCATCGGCACGGCCATCATGACGCCGAGGACGGCGAGGAAGAACGTCCAAAGCATGAGCGTCCAGAACGGCAGGTGCTCGCCGCGAATCAGCAGCAGCGCCGCGATGGCGCTGACCATCGTGCCGCCGGTGGAATACCCCGCGCTGCTGGCCGTGGATTGCATGCAGTTGTTTTCGAGGATCGTCAGATTGGACTTCAGCACGCCGATCTTTCGCAGACCCGCGCCGATGGAAAACGACAGGATGCACGCGGTGATCGCGACGCCGAGCCCCCAGCCGGTCTTGAGACCGACGTAGAGGTTCGACAGGCTCATCACACCGCCCAGCACCGCGCCCATGAGCACCGCGCGCAACGTGAGCTGCGGGATCTCGCCGTGGTAGTGGTTTTCGAACCACTCGAGCTCAATCTGCTCCGGCGTCTTGCCGGTGGGATCGATGCCCAGAAACTCCTTCTCCTCGGCGGGCGGCGTTTCGACCGGCTGCGCCTGCTTGAAGGCCATCGTCATGGAGTCGGGTTTGCCGACGCCGCTCTGATCGTTCGGTTTCGCCATCGCGATTCTCCCCTTGATGTGCATCGAATTCTCGAAAGGCAAACGACGGCAACGACGCCGACCGCGCTTAGCGCGGCCGGCGAAGCCCGATCGTCATATCCAATGGAAAACCCACACGAATGCCTGCCGAATCCCGGCGAAGTGGGCAAATCTTAGTGGAGATCGGCGTCCGGTTCAATCGGGAAAACGGCCTCGTGAGCAGCCCTCACCCCTTCCCCTATCCCGCCCGGCGGGCGAGGCGTGGCGAGCGAAGCGAGACGGGGTGAGGGACGCCCGCAAGAAATCGATCAGAAATCCTTCCGCTCCGGCGCGGCGGGCGCTTCGCCGCCCAGCACCTTGGCGAAGACGGCGATCGTGCGCTCGATCATCGGCGCGTCGACGTTCAGGTTCGTGACGAGGCGGATCGTCTCGTCGTTGATGGTGCCGGCGCACACGCCGTATTCGCCGAGCACGGTCGCGAGGTGCGGCGCCGTCCACGGCGCCGCGACCTTGAGGATGATGATGTTCGTCTCGACCTCCGCGGCGTTCAGCTCTACGCCCGGCAGTTTGGCGATCTCGCCCGCGAGGCGCTTGGCGTGCAGGTGATCGGCGGCGAGCAACGGCAGGTTGTGGTCGAGGGCGTAGTGCCCCGCCGCCGCCAGCACGCCCGCCTGACGCATCGCCCCGCCGAGCATCTTGCGTGCGCGCAGCGCCGCCTTGATGAGCGGCGCGGGGCCGCATAGCACCGATCCCGCCGGCGCACCGAGGCCCTTGGACAGGCACACGCTCACCGTGTCGCCGTACTTCGCCAGGTCGCGCACGGGCTCGCCGAGCGCCACCGCCGCGTTCCACAGCCGCGCGCCGTCCAGATGCACCGCGATGCCGATCTCGCGCGTCCACTCGAAAAGCGCCTTCATCGACGCGACGGGGATGACGCGCCCGCCGTGGCGGTTGTGCGTGTTTTCGATGGTCACGAGCCGCGTGGGCGGCGTGTGCACATTGTCGGGACGCACCCGCCACTTGAGCAGCTCGGGCGAGAGCGCGCCGTGGTGGCCGCGCACGGGATGAAGCTGCACGCCGCTGATCGCCGCCGCGTGGCCCGATTCGTAGTTGAAGATGTGGCACGCCTCGTCGCACAGCACCTCGTCGCCGGGGCGCGTGTGGATCTTGATGGCGGCGCTGTTGCTCATCGTGCCGGTGGGAAAGAACAGCGCGGCCTCTTTGCCGAGCATCGCGGCGACGCGCTCTTCGAGCGAGAGCACCGTGGGGTCGTCGCGGAAGACGTCGTCGCCGACAACGGCGCGGGCCATCGCCTCGCGCATCCCGGCGTCGGGCTGCGTCACCGTGTCGGAACGTAGATCGACGACCGGCTCGCGCTCGGCGTCCGGCGGTTCGATGTCGGGAATCGCGCTCATGATGATCCCTTTCGCCGCGCGCTCAGGGCGCGGGCTCGGAAGCGGCGGCGAGCCGCCGGTCGATTTTTTTCGCGTAGTCGCGGCACAGCTCGAACATCGCGTGGTGCAGCGCGCGGCCAAACGGCGGGTTGTCAGGCACGACGCCGACGAGCCCGATGCGCGCGCCGTCGCGGTCCCACGTCTCCACGGGACGCACCCCCGCGCCGCCCGATCCTTCGGCCAGCAGCCCCCACTCCTTGCCGTCGCCCGCTCGACGCAGCGTCACGTCCATGCTGAAGGTCACGTGACCCTTGTCCCAATCGCCGCGGATATTGGCGACACTCACGACCGCGTCGAAGCCCGGCGCGTCGGCCCCCTCGACGAGGACGACTTCGCGCGCCACGAGCCGCGTGGCCGTGGCAAGGCCGCGCACGATTGCGTCGGTCAGGCGCTTGTTGAGCGTCGTGTCGTCCGTGCGCCAGTTCGCCGTCAACACCTGCGGACGCACCAGGGCCACGCGCAGCGGCCACGGGTTCGGGCGATCGGATTCCGCCGCAACCGTGAACGCGTTCTCGACGTGGATCAGCTCGGCGCACGCGGCGAACAGCAACGCCGCGCAGGTCGCCATGATCGTCAGGCCAACCGAGCGACGCATGACGCGCTCACGCCAACCGGGGAAAAACGCGCCGCGCGGTGGCGAGCGCCGATGCCGCGACCTCGTCCACTCGGGCGCCCAGCACGCGGGCGAAGGTCTCGGCCACGCGCACCACGTGGGCGGGCTCGCAGCGTTTGCCCCGGTCGGGCTTGGGCGCCATGTAGGGCGCGTCGGTTTCGGTCATCACGCGGCCGAGGCCCGCGAGGCGGATCACCTCGTGCGAGGGCATCTCGGGCTTGAAGGTGACGTTGCCGGTGAAGCTGAGCGCGAAGCCCATCTCCATCACGCGCGCCGCCATCGCCGCGTCGCCCGCGAAGCAGTGGAAGACGCCGCGATACGGCCCGTCGGCTTCGCTCTCGAGGATCGCGAGGGTGTCGTCGTCGGCTTCGCGCGAGTGGATCACGATCGGCAGATCGTGCTTGCGCGCGAGGCGGATCTGCTCGGCGAAGACGCGGCGCTGCACGTCGCGCGGGCTGAAATCGTAGTGGTAATCGAGGCCGATCTCGCCCCACGCCACCGCGCGCGGCGACTCGGCATGACGCTCGAAGCGCGCCATCACCCCGGGCGTCGCCGATTTCGCGTCGTGCGGATGCAGTCCCATCGCCATGAATACGCCCGGCCTTCGCGCGGCCAGCGCGGCCACCGTGTCCGCGTCGTCCGCGTTCGTCGCCACGCAGATCATGCGCGTCACGCCGGTGGCGACCGCGCGGTCGATCACCGCGTCGCGATCGGCGTTGAATTTTTCCGATTCGAGATGGCAGTGCGTGTCGATGAACTCGATATCGCGGGCGGCGAATTCCATGGGATCATTCGGCGGCGTCGGCGGCGGCGGCCTCATCAGCCTTGCCCGGGCTCTTGCGGCGCTTGCGCGGCCAGACGATGTGCACGCCGTCGGCGCTGGACGACGCGCGCCCGCGCGGGGCATCGGCCCACACACCTTCGAGGTCGTAGTACGCGCGCACGGGTTCGTAGAAGATGTGCATCACCACGTCGCCGTAGTCGATGACCACCCACTGGCCGTCGCGCTCGCCCTCGCGCCCGAGGGGGTAGAGCTTTTCCTTTTTCATGCGCTCGATCACGTAATCGGCCACCGTCGCGGCCTGGCGCGTGCTGGTGCCGTGGCAGACGATGATCGCGTCGGTGTACGAGCACAGCCCGCCGACGTCGAGGATGACGACGTCGTACGCGAGCTTGGCCAGCGCGTGCGTCACGACGGACTCCACGCGCGCTTTGGTCGATTTGGGCAGTGCCAGGGCGGGCCTCCACGGGGTTTGGCGCGAACTTGTCAGATCGGGCGCGGGGGTGTCAACCGAGGGAGACGGGGGTGGGCGATAGGCACAAAGGGATGAGCAGGTTCGAGCAACCGCGCGCCCCGCAAACGAATCCGGATCGGCCGGAAAGGGTCAAATTTTGTCAATGTTTCTCCATCTTCTCGAAGTTTGTCTTGATCGTCTCCACGTCGACATGCTTGGCCTCCGCCTTCCCCTCCGCCTTCCCTCGCTCGAATATTCGCTTCATTTCGTCGCGGTCGACCTCCTGTCCTTCAGCGCGCCGCTCGAAATAGTAGATGCCGACGCGACCCATCCCAAATGTGAACGCCCAGACCAGCGGTATCGTAAATAGACCTCCAGCAAAAGGAATGACCGTTTTGTAGAGGGCGATGACGCTGTGCTGGGCGATCAAGCCCATACCAATGACTCCAGCGATCTCCAAGACGATCTCCTTGGCTCGCTCGGCGCTGATCTCGAAGCCGTAGAGCTTCCCGATACCCAAGAACATCACCGCCTGAATTGGAGTCAAGACGAAGATATCCGCGAACGGAATCGGTTGCAGCGCGATGATTCCGCAGGCAATGCCTGTCGCGTGGATGATTGCACGGGACTTCTCTTCCCGGCTTAAGGACTGGTCTGATAAAATCTTATTTACTGCCCCGAACAAAGTCGCTTTCTCCCTACTCATGCCCCGCCTCCGACTGCCAAATGACGTATCTGCTAACTGTCGGACGGTCAGCTGGTGACCTTCTTCACGACAATCTTCACGAGTTTTGTTGCCCCGTATCCCGCGAGACCCAGCGTCGCCCCAGCGGCGATGAATGGGCCCAGCGTCACGGACAAGCCCCCAAGGGCTCCGGACCCAAGGCCTCCAATAACCGCGTAGAGAAGTGCGCCGCCACCGGCCCCAGCAGCTGTTGCTACGCTCGCGTCGGTTACCGTTTGGAGTCGAGACATTCGATTCCTCTAGAAAGAGTGCACCAGATCTTTGCTTCGCCTTCCTTGGCGTTGCTTCCCGTCTGCCTGGTCTCATTGCCGCATGCTTCGCAGTCCCTCTGAGTCGCTACGAATGCCAGCGCCCAAAATCGAACACGCCACGACGGATTTCGGATTCCAGAATCCCCTTTTCGTGGCGCTCGCGCAACCCGGTCACGCGGCGTGCGTCTCGTCCGGTCGCTCCGGCGTCGGCGGCGACGTGAGGGGTTGCTCGAACAAACTCCGCATGCGAACGCCGAGCGCGTCGAGGATGCGGCTCGCGCGCGCCACCGTGATGTTGTGGTATTCGTTGCGCTCGTCGCGGGAGACCTGCGACTCGTGCACGCCGAGCCGCGACGCGAGCTCGCGCTGCGTGAGCCCCCGGGCGATGCGCAGGGCCACGAGCGCATGCCCGAGCCCGTGCAGATTCGTCGTCTCGTCGATGTCGCCGCGCTTCAGGCGCTCGTAGCTCTCGACCTCTTCTGCGAGCTGCTCGTGAAACGACCGAAGCGGATCGATCGCCCGCTTCACCTCGTCGGGATCGAGTCCCATGGCTTCGAGGTGCGCTTTGTGGTCATTCAGGCGCGCACGCTCGTCGAGTAGCCGCCGCGCGGCCTCCTGATACTCGCTTTCGTTGCGGATCATGGCAGGTCTCCCTTCAGGATCTTCACGATCCCTCGCGGTCGCCCGTCGCGACGCGAGAGGCGAAATGCGGACGGAAATTCAAGTTCGTTTCCAAATGCGTCCCGGATGCCCGATAGTTGGCCATAATGCGGGTAAAGTTCGACCCGATACCGATGCCACATGGGAAGCTGCTTCTTCGGGTAGCCTCGAAAAGGACGGCGGGACGCGGGGTCCCACGTCCACACTTTGTGGGGATCGAGCAGGTTTAGTGCGGTTTGCAGCCGACCGCTCGCCAGTTCCCGCAGGTCGCACACGAAGTAACCATCGATGTCGTTCGGGTGCTCCTTGTCTTCGACGAACGAACCGTCGACGAAGATCTCGGAGATTCCGATCCGCCAAAGCTGCCGAATCAGCACCTCGAGATTGTCCACGAGGTGGCCACGCCATGCCCGATCCCAGTTCGGATACCCCTCGTCCGAGCCCAGAACGAGGAGTGACGCGCGTAACTCGCCGAGCGTCATTTCGTAATCGCCCGCCGGGAGGCACCCGTTCGCGTCGAAGTCAGGCAACATCGCGTTCCATGCTCCGTATCGATCCCTGTTCGCTCGGTCGCACGTCTCGAAGATCGACCGCTCGACGACAAATTAGCTATGTTTGACTTTTATATCAAGCACTACTGATGTGTCATACTCCGCCACCGTCGCCTGATCGTCGGTCCCTCACCCCAACCCGAGCTCATCCCGCAACGCCCGCACCTGCTCGCGCACCGCGTCCGGCGCGGTGCCGCCCGCGACGCGGCGGCGTTCGATCGAGGCGCGCGGCGTCCAGTTAGCCACGGCGGGCGGGATGCCGAGGCGCGCGGCGACCTCGTCGGGCGGCACGTCGGCGAGGCGGCGGCCGGCGTCCTCGAGTTCGCGGATGTAGCCCGCGACGATCTCGTGCGCGCGGCGAAACGGCGTGCCGGTTTCCACCAGCGCGTCGGCGAAATCCGTCGCGGCACACTCGGCGGGGATCGATGCGGCGAGCCGATCGACGCGCCAGAGGGCGTCGCGCAGGTGCGCGGCCATGACGTCGAGGCACAGCAGCAGCGTGTCGAAGACCTCGAAGACCGTCTGCTTGTCGTCCTGCAGATCCTTGCCATAGGCGTGCGGCAGTCCCTTGAGGATCGCGGCGAACCCGGCGGCGCGGCCGATGAGCGCGGCGGCCTTGGCGCGCACGAGTTCGAGCCCGTCGGGATTGCGTTTCTGGGGCATCATCGAGCTGCCCGTGCTGACCGAATCCCCCGCGCGGTAGTGGCCGAACTCGGCCGACGCGCGGATCACGCCGTCTTCGGCGCGGCGCGACAGGTGCACGGCGCAGGTCGTGGCCGCGTGCAAAAACTCCAGCGCCGCGTCGCGGCTCGACACGCCGTCCTGCGCGTTGATCGTGGGCCGCGCGAACCCTAGCGCCTTGGCCAGCGCGTGCCGATCGACGGCAAGACCCGAGCCCGCGAGCGCGCCAGAGCCCAGCGGGCACTCGTCGGCGCGCGCCGCGGCGTCGAGAAACCGGCCCCGGTCGCGGGCGAGCTCCGCGGCGAAGGCGCACAGGTCGAACCCGAGAGTGATCGGCAGCGCGGCCTGTAGGTGCGTATAGCCGGGCATCACCGTTTCGGCGTGGCGCTCGGCAAGATCGAGCACGAGCGCGGCGAGGTCGCGGATGCGCGCGGCGGTTTGCGCGAACGCGTCGCGCAGGAAGAGGCGGAAATCCGTCGCGACCTGGTCGTTGCGACTGCGTCCGCTGTGTACGCGCGCGCCGGCGTCGCCCACGCGCTCGGTGAGCAGGCGCTCGATCAGGCTGTGCACATCCTCGTCTTGAAGGTTCGCGGCGTCGAACGCGCCCGCCTCGAACTCGCGCAGGATGTTCGTCAGCTCGCGATCGAGCGCCTCGCGCTCCGGCGCGGTCAGCACGCCCAGGCGTTCGAGCTCGCCGATCCACGCGCGGTTCGTGGCGACATCCTGCGGCAGCAGGCGGATGTCCACGGGCAGGCTGCGGTTGAGCGCTTCCATCGAGGCGTCGAGACGGCCGCCGATACGGCCCTTCCACAGGGTCATGCGAGTCTCTCCGAAAATGGGGTCTTCAGCGCCGCGTTTAACACACGGGGCGCGCGGGCGCCACGGTCGTTCCCGGCGATGGCCCGATGCGTGTTGACGCTCCCGGGGCCGATGCCTATATTGCGGCGCTCATTGGGGTTTTACCGCGACATGGCGGAGGTTTTTTCTCGCCGGACACGTCGCGAACAGGGGAGCTGATCCGCCATGAACAAGATGGAAATTCTGAAGCTGCCGGTGCCGAAGCTGCGGGACGAGGCGCACAAGGTTCCGGGTCTTGCCGGCATCTCGGGCATGAACAAGGAACAGCTCACGCGCGCGCTGTTCGAGCACTACGGCATTCCGCTCGAAGAGGCGGTCGAGATCTACAAGGACCCGGCGATCAAGCTGGGCATCCGCGCCGCCAAGAAGGCCCGGGGCGAAGCGCTCGTCGCGGGCGACCGCAAGAAGGCGAAGATCCTGCAGGGCAAGGTGCACGGCCTCAAGCGCGCCACCCGTCAGTGGACCAAGGCCAAGGTCCGCGCGAAGGCGAAAAAGGGCTGACGCGCGGTCGCGATCGGCGTGGTATGATCGGCGGCGGGTCGGGGCGAATCGAGGGATTCGCGCGCCCGCCGTTCGTGTTTGAGCGCGGCGATCGGATTTTCGTGCGGGTTCGGCCCAGCCCGTGTGCGAGAGTGGCGGAACTGGCAGACGCGCCGGACTTAGGATCCGGTGCCGCAAGGCGTGTGGGTTCGAGTCCCTCCTCTCGCATCGGATTGTGTTTCCTCTTTTGCGAGGAATGTGGCGATCCTGAAGGAAAGTCGGGTGCCACACTTTCACCGGACGTCAGGCCGCGAGCGACGGGGACATGCAACGCGAAGCGATGCGTGTCCCCGTTCGGCACATCTTCGACCTCGTGCCTCGGCCGAAAATGTGGCACCCAGGAATGTAGCGATCGCAAACGAAGAACGGGTGCCACACTTTCACCGGACGTCAGGCCGCGAGTGACGGGGACATGCAACGCGAAGCGATGCGTGTCCCCGTTCGGCACATCTTCGACCTCGTGCCTCGGCCGAAAATGTGGCACCCGGTCCATACGCCGGTCTGGGTCCGCACGTTGGGGGACCGCTTGACGATTTCACGCGCTTGGGACATTGGTGAAGGGCAACGCAACGCAACGTAACGCAACTTGGAACGTCAACACCAGGGGTGAGGATCCATGAAGAAGTGCCTTGTTGTCTTGTTGACCGCGGCCATGCTCGCGGCGCCGCGCGCCATGAGCGGCTGCGGATCGAAGGGCGAGGACGAGAAGAGCCAGTCCAGTGGTTCGAAGAAGGCCACCAGCCAGCCGAAGAAAGAGAAGAAAACCATCGGCGGGCTCGGCGACGGCTCGGGCAAGGGGGACAAGAAGGGTCCCAAGAAGAAGATCGGCGGAAATTGATCGGCCCAGGCCGAAGACATCAAGGGCGGCCTCGCGGCCGCCCTTGGCGTTTTTGGATCGGATGTTTCGAGCCCGGTCACCAGTCGAGGCTGGCCCACCACAGCGATCCCTCGCCGAAGTACAGCAGGTGCGCGCGGCCGTCGGCGTCCAATGCCACGCCGCTGGCGCTGCCCACATCGCCCGTGGTGTGGATCGAGCGGAACGCCCAGTCGCCATCGGCGTCATGCGCGTAGAAGAGGTCCTTGCCGTCGGCGTCGTAGTAGCTCAGGTAGTGTGCGCCGGCACCGTCGACGAAAAAGCCCACGTTCGGGCCGAAATCGCCTTCCAGCACCGCGTTCGCCGATGAACCGTTCGCGCTGATATTGAGTGTGCCGCCCATGTCGTCGCGATACGCGTAGTTCGGCCGATCCGCGCCGTCCACCGCGAGCACGAGCGCCGACGCCTCGGGGCCGGAGCTGCCGATCTCGGCGGCCTCGACGCCCGAGCCCACGACCTTGCCAGCACGCACCTTCCACGACGAGCCTTCGCGCCCGTAATACGCGAAATGCACCGTGCCGCCGCCGTCCACAAAAAGCGCGGGCGCCGCGGCCTCGTCCATCACCTGCTCCAGCGTAAAGCCGCCCCACGGCCCGTTCTCGTCGGTCGCGTACTTCAAGCCGCCCGCCGTGTCGGAGTAGGCGATGTGCGTCGCGCCATCGGAGTCCACCGAAATCGCGCAGTCCTTGTAGGACGCGCCGGGCGTGGCCGCGGCCGCGTCGAGCGTTTCCTCGGTCCACGAGGGACCGTGATGGATCGTAATCGCCTGCGCGCCTTCGGACGCCACGCACACGTGCACGTCGTCGCTGCTGTCGATCGACCAGTCCACGAAGCTCGCGCCGCTCGCGCCCGCGATCGTTTCGAAATCCCAGCCATCGTCGCCGAGCGTGCCGAAACGGATGTCGTCGCCGGTCACCCACACCAGTGCGACGACAGTTCCATTGCCGAGGGTCGCGAGTTTGATCTGCCCGCCCGCCGCAGGCCCGATCTCGACGAAGTCGATGTCGCCCGCGTCGTCATCATCGTCGTCGTCATCGTCATCGTCGTCGCCTTCGCTGCCGCCACCGCCGCAGGCCGCGAACGCAAACGCCAGCACGAGCGCCAGAAGCAAAGCCGAAACCGTCCATCGCCAAGTCTTCATCGAAGATCCCTTTCCAAAATGTCCGCGCGGATTATCGCCGAAAGGGATCGAGCGTGTCACGCAGGGGTGAACGGCCAGCCCGCACCCCCCGCCTTCGCGGCTGGCGCCGCTTCGGCGCGGCAGGCCCATCCCCTCTCCCGTCCGACGGGAGAGGGGCGGCGAGCGAAGCGAGACGGGGTGAGGGGCATATCGTGTGCCGGCTCAGGGCTCGCGCAGGGGTGCGTTCGTGCTAGAATCCGCCCCCGCGTGAAAGGCACGTCTTGAAATTTCGGGGGAGCTGATGCGTCGGATCGTTTTTCTCGTCGTCACGGTCATCCTGCTCGCGCCCGCCGCCTCCGCGTGGGCTTTCGGCCTTTCGTCCATGACGCCGCGCCTGTCGGATTACGAAACGCGCGTGGACGAGGACGTCCATCTCGTGTGCGACGCGTCGCTCAATCCCGCGACCGTGAACGCGGGCAACGTCTTTCTCGAAACGCGCGACGCGGGCGATCCCATCGCGGCGTCCGTCTCCCTCGAAACCACGAACGTCGCCAACGACACGATCGTGCTCTCGCCGTCGTCCGATCTGCGCTTTGGCGTCGCTGTGCGCATCGTCTTCGACGGTGTCGAGGATCTGGGCGCGCAGGAGTTCGACGGCGACTGGCCTGGCGGCTACGACTGGTTCGTGCCCAACGTGCCGCTCGATCTGGCGCGGCCCGAATACAATCCCGCGGACTTCACCGCGATCTTCGTCAACGCCAACGTGCTGCTGGGCTTCGATCCGCTCGATCCGGAATCGTCGAGCCCCGACGAGCCCTGGCGCGCGCCCGGCATCAACGCGACGGGGGCGTGGAAGATCCACACCGGGCGGCCCGAGATCGTCGTCGCCGACATCGACAACGGCTTGTCGAGCCTGGCGAACGGCGAGCTCGCCGACCGGCTCTTCCTGAACGCGGGCGAGCTGCCGCAGCCGCGGATCGGGGCGTCGCCGTGCGACGACTGGGACTGCAACGGCGACGGGCGATTCTCGGCGAGCGACTACAACGCCGACCCGCTTCTCGCGGGCGTCGCGGGCGCGAACGTTACCCCGGCGGATCTGTTCGAGGTCTTCACCGACGGCGTGGACGACGACGGCAACGGCTACACGGATGACATCTCGGGCTGGGATTTCGTGCGCAACCTCAACACGCCGCTGGGCGTGAGCCAGTTCCCCGAGGGCATTCACTCGAACCTCGTCGGGTCCGCGGCGGCGGCGCGCGCCGATAACGGCATCGGTGACAAACCCGGCGTGTGTCCCGATTGCTCGCTGCTCGTCGTGCGCGTCACCGACGCGGTGCTCGGCGACATGGACGCCATGGCCGCGGGCGTCGAATACGCGGCCGAGATGGGCGCGCGCGTCGCGATGATTCCGCTCGGCGCGCCGGACTGGTCGGAGCGCGGGCAGCAGATCTTCAGCGACGCGCATGAAGCGGGCATGGCGATCATCGCCGCCTCGGGCGACGAGTGGGGTTTCCACCACATTTACCCCGCCGCCGCGGACGACGTGATGGCGGTCCATGCCGTGCTGCCGCTGCCGCCGGTGGACATCATCGGCGATTTCGACCTCGGCGACATCGGCTACACCGAGAGCTACTGCACCAACTACGGCAGCCACATCCAGATCACCGTCTCGACCGGCGCGTGCTCGTCCGAGGCCGTCGGCAACGCGGGCGGGCTCGCGGGGCTCATCTTTTCGTACGCGCTGGAGCGCGGCATCGATCTGTCCGCAGAGGAGGTCCGCCAGATCATCAACATGACCGCCGACGACGTGGCGGACCACTGCGTGACGTTTACCGGCGGCGGCTGCAAGCCGGGCTGGGATTACACCTGGGGCTACGGCCGCGCCAACGCCCAGCGCGCGCTCGAGACGCTCGGCGTGCCCGAGCTCGACATCCCCGAAAAGATCCCGCCCGCGGTGCGCATCGTATCGCCGCGCTGGTGGGATCATGTGAATCCCGACCAGTCGCCAATTCTGGAAATCGACGCGCAGATCTCGGCGCGCGGGCGCACGGTGTCCTACGACATCGGCATCGCGCAAAGCGCCGACCCGCGCGACGACGAGTTCACGCAGGTCGGGTCCGGTTCGACGGACGGCATCGACGGACCGCTGGGAGACGTGAACCTCGAACCGCACCTGAATTTTTCACAGCTCCGCCAAAGCGCCGAGGGACCCTTCGACAAGACTCTGACGCTGCGTGTGCGCGCTCACTACACGGCCGACGACGCGAGCGAGGTGTGGGGCGAGGCGCGAAAGACGATCGCGATCGACATCGACGACGCCCCGGCTACCGGCCTCATGCCCGGTATGCCGATCCAGACGGGCGCGGCGGGCGTGGGCAGCGCGGTGCTCTACGACATGGACGGCGACGCCGACGGGCGGCTTGAGGTGGTGCTGGCCACATCGAACACCGAGATTCAGGTGTGGAAGATCGACGGCGCGTCGGGCGAATTCGAAATGGCGCCGGGTTTTCCCGTCGAGATCCCGCCGACGCAAAGCGGCGTGGACGACGGGCACACGGGCTCGCCGGTGGTGGCCGACCTGTTCGGCGACGGCGTGCCGATCATCGTGACGGCGACGGTCGGGGGCCGAATCTACGCGGTGTGGCCCGACGGCAACGACCACGACGGCGGGCCGTTCGTGCCGGGATTCCCCGTGTCGGCCGACGAACCCCCGAACGACACGTCGCTCGCCTTCGGCCACGGCAACGCCTTCGCCGCCGCACCCACGCTCGCCGATCTCGACGGCGACGGGCGACTCGACATCATCGCCGCGTCGTACGATCAGAAGGTCTACGCGTGGAAGAGCACCGATTTCGAGGACGACGGGGGCGCGGACCCCATCGACGGCTTCCCCGTGTTGCTTCGCTCGAACGCCGAGCAGGTCGCCCCCGAAAAAGTGTGCGACAAGCAGCGGCCCGAGCAGATCCTCGGCAGTCCCGCGGTGGTGGTGGTCGATCCCGACAGCGACGATCCCGACCTCGCCGACTATCCCTCGATCATCGTCGGCACCACCGAAACCTGCGGCGGCGCGACGATCACCTCGCGGCTCTACGCGATCCATCACGACGGGCGAAGCAACCCCGATGGCCCCTTCCTGCCCGACTGGCCGGTGATGCTCGACGCGCCGCTGGGCGACGAGATGCCCATCCCGCCGGTGACGATCGGCAACACGTCGTCGCCCGCGGTCTGGCGCGACGGCTCGGCCCTGCACGTGGGCACCGGCAATTTCGGCTGGCTGCCGCAGATGGTGACGTATGAGGACGGCGCGGTGACGAGCGTCGAGACGCAGAGCTCGTCGTTCAACATCTCCGTCTCGGCGTCGGGCGCGTTCGGCAACATGAACGGCGACGAGATGTGGTACTTCATGCCCACGGGCGGGCTCGTGAACCTGACCGACGGCATCTTCCAGATTCTGTCGTTCAACGTGTCGGGCTGGGTTTTTGGCGACTGGGGTCGCACCTTCCGGCAGCGGCTCGACGACGTGCACTTCCTGCACAATCCGACGATCGCCGACCTCGACGGCGACGGACGCATGGAGGTGATCGCGAGTTCGCTGGGCTACCTCGTGCGCGCGTGGAACACCGACGGCGAGACGCCCGCCGGGTGGCCCAAATACACGCAGAACGGCATGCAGGCGTCGCCGGTGGTGGGCGACGTGGACGGCGACGGGCTCTTCGAGGTCGTCACGCACACCAACGAGGGGCGGCTCTTCGCCTGGCAAACGGCGGGCACGGCGTGCCGCGATTCGGGCATCAACGCCGAGTGGTGGTCGTTCCACCACGACGAGTGGAACACGGGCACGCATGGTACCGATACCCTGCCGCCGCGCGTCCCCACCGATCTGCGCGTGTACTTCACCGACGACCCGGATGTGTTCGAGATCGTCGTCACCGCGCCCGGCGACGACTGGGGTTGCGGCACGGCGGCTTCCTACGACCTGCGCTGGTGGACGAGCGCGCCCGGCGCCATGTCGCCCGCGACGTTCCTGACCGGAACGGCGATTGCCGCGCCCGCGCCGATTCTGGGCGGCCAGGAGCTGCGTTTCACCGTCACCGCGCCGGACGCCGAGGCGTTCGCGCTGCGTGCGACGGACGAGAACGGCCTGCTCGGCTGGCCGAGCCCCGCGATCGAACCGACCGACGCGCCTCCGCCCGACGACGACACCGACGACGACACGGACGATGATGCCGACGACGACGCCGATGACGACACGACGGATGACGACGCGACCGACGACGACACGTCGGATGACGACACGGCGGACGACGATGCGTCGGACGACGCCGGTGACGACGACGATGACGACGGTGGTTGCTGCGGGTGCTAGGTCCTCACCCCTGCCCCTCTCCCATCAAATG
>CAZPJD010000005.1:0-8959 GCA_964586775.1 uncultured bacterium
GGTGAGGGCCGCCAAGGTCGGGGGTGAGGGCCGCCAAGGCCGGGGGTGAGGGCCGTCCGCCTCACCCCGTCGCGTAGGAGTGCAGGCCCGAGATGACGAGGTTGACGCCGAGGTAGGTGAACAACACGCTCACGAAGCCGAGGACGGCGATGTAGGCCGTCTTGCGTCCCTTCCATCCCTTCGTGATGCGCGTGTGAAGGTAGACGAGGTACACGAACCACGTCACGAGCGCGGCGGTTTCCTTGGGGTCCCAGCCCCAGAATCGACCCCACGCCTGATTCGCCCAGATCGCGCCGGACAGCAGCATGAATGTGAGGATTGGGAAGGCGACGACGATCGACCGATAGGTCAGATTGTCGAGGATCTTGGTGGCCGGCAGGCGCTCGCGGAGACGCTCACCCGCGGCGTCGAGCGAGAGCGTGAGAAACGAAAAGATCCACCCCGCCGCGAGCAGCGCGAAGCCGTAGCCGTTGGCCGAGAGGTTGTAGTTGGGCGCGGCGCCCGAGCGCGCGATCATGTGGCCGAGCGCGAAGGTCAGCAGGATCGTCGCGAACGCGAGGCTCCAGAACGCGCGGCGGCGTTTCGCGGCATCGTCCGCACGGCTCGCCGAAACCCCGAGCGCCGTGGCCGCGACGAAGGCGACGAGCGCGACCAGCGTCATCGCGCCCAGGCCGGGCAGCTCCATGGTCAGGAAACGCACCGGGTCGGTGTCGGGAATCGGCGTGCGCACGAATCGTCCGCCGAGGTCGGTGCTTTGATACAGCGGGAATCCGCCGAGAAACACGCGGCCCTTGGTGACCGCGGCGATGGCGAGCACGTTGAAGGCGGCGGCGGTCGCGTGAAAGTTCGGCATCGGCAGGCCGTCGCGAAACAGGTAGAGCACCGCGAAACCGAACCCGACGATGAACATCGCGTAGGCGATCGACGCGCCGAAGACGTGAAAGTGCAGCCAGATGCTTTGCAGCGCGGGCATGAGCGGCTGGATGTTCTTGTCGGTGGCAAAGGTCGCGAGGCCAAGCGCGATCATCACGAGCGGCGCGATGAACGCCCCCGCGTATTTGACGCGGTACTTGATCTCCATGATCGCGTAGCAAACCACGAGGCCCCACGAGAAGAAGACCAGGGATTCGTACAGGTTGCTCCACGGCGGGTGATAGAGCCCGGCGGCGGCCCAGCGCAGGCCGAGGGCGAGCGTCATGGCGCAGATGCCCGCGATGAGGGCGATGAACCCGACGCGCCAAATGCGATCGGAGCCCTTCATCAAAAACGCGGTGTAGCCCGTCGCCGCGACGACGAAGAGCAAAAAGGTGAGGTCGAAGAAGCCGATGGAAACCTGCTCGAGGTTCCCCGAACCCAGCGAAGACACCATCGATGCGATGAACCGACCCATGAACGCCTCATTTCTGGACCCGTTGGACACGGCGCAAGCCGAACCCGGCGCGGTCTTTACGGCGCGGCCTAAAACCCGTCAAGGATCTGGATCAGTTTTTCCGGACACGAACCGCGAAATCGACCGGAAATGTCGGAGATTTGTGTTGTCATTGTCCCCCATGCCCGCGCGTGTTATGTGTTTTTCGACCGCGAAACGCACGGAACTTGAAAGGCCCGGACGGCAACGTGGACGGATATCGCCGGCGACGGATCGTTTACGCGGCGGGGCTGTGCGTGTCGCTCGTCGTGGCGGGCGCGGCCACCGTCGATGCCGACTGGGTGTTTCGCGTCTTTCTCGAGGTACACGACCGGCGGATCGTGCTCGACACCAACGGCGACGGGCGGCCCGACTACCTGGAGATCTGGGAAGGCGGCGAGTTGCGCCGGGCCGAGTGGGACCGCGACTACAACGGCACGGCCGATTTCGTGAACGACTTCGCGGATGGCGACGTGACGCGACTGGAACTCGACGCGGATTTCGACGGATACTTCGAGTATCGCGAGATCTTGGAACCCGACACCGGGCGATATCGGCAGGAAAAAGACGAGGACCGCGACGGGACTTACACGGTGCTCGGCTATTCCGCCATCAACGGCGGTGGCGCGACCATCGCGCCATGAACGGCGACGGCGCGACCATCGCGCCATCACGGGATACGAAGGGACGATGACGGACGACGAACGCCAGAGCGCGAACCCCGGCGACGACGCGAGCGATCGGGACGAAATCGATCGGATGGTCGAGCCGGACCTGCGCGCGGTGCGTCGCTCGACCTGGCGATTTGTCACGCTCGGCATCGCGGCGGTCGCGCTGATCGCGGCGCTCATCGTTTCGCTGCTCAAACCGCGCCCCGCCGACGTCGTCCAGGAGATCGTGGAGGAGCCCGTCGCGGCGACCGTGCGCATCGCGAACGCCTCGTGGCTCGTCGATGCGCAGGGCGCGTACACCATCGCCGGGCAAATCGAAAACCACGCCGAAGGCCCGATCCGCGTTGTCGCGATCCGCGTGATGTTTTACGACGAAGCGCACAACCTGGTGGAATCGAAGTCGTCCAACATCGACCTGCCGGAGCCGCTGCCGCCCGGCGGCCACCACCCGTTCTCGGTGAGCGGACCCCACGACGCGCGTTACAAGGCCGCGGACTATCGCGTGGAAAGCTGGAACTAGGAGCATCACCATGCACGCACGCACGCGCCGTTTCGGCGTTTTGTTTTTGGCCGTCGCAATCGTTCTCGCGAGCGGTGGCGTCACGAATGCGGGCGATCCCTCGCGGATCTCGCTCGTCCGGGCTGGGTATTTCGACATCAAGGGCATGCGGCAAAGCTTCGGCGCGCTCGAAGGCAAGCCCACGCTGGTCGTCTTCTGGGCGAGTTGGTGTGGGCCGTGCATCGACGAGATCCCGTCGCTCAACACGTTGCACGAGCGCTTCGCCTCGCGCGGGCTGCGCGTGCTCGGGCTCTCCGTCGATTTCATCCAGCCCGCCGAGACGGAACGTCTCGCGAAGAAGCATTCGATGCGTTACGACGTCGGCGCGGCCGAGCCCGAGCTCGTGCTCGAATTCGGGTTTCAGGCGATTCCCACGTCGTACCTCTTCGACGGCAAGGGCGCGCTGGTGAAGCGCTACACGGGCGCGCCGCCGCTTTCGGTGCTGCAGGCCGACGTCGAAAAACTCATCGCGCCCGGCGCGCCCGCGTGACCATTTCCCGCCGGAAGACGGTGCTGAGCGTCAAGGCGCTCGTCTCCGGCGCGCGGCGCGAGCTCGAGGGCGCGTACGGCGACGTGGCCGTGCAGGGCGAGGTCGCGTCGCTCACGCGGGCGGCGTCGGGCCATCTGTATTTCACGCTCAAGGACGACGCGGCGCAGGTGCGCTGCGTGATGTTTCGCACAGCGGCGCGATTTCTCGCGTTCGACCCCGCCGAGGGGACCGAGGTCGTCGCCACCGGGCGGCTGACGGTCTATGAACCGCGCGGCGACCTGCAGCTCGGTGTCGAGACGCTCGCGCAGGTCGGGGCCGGCGCGTTGGCGCAGGCCTTCGAGCGACTCAAGCTCGAGCTCGCCGCGAAGGGATACTTCGACGCCGAGCGCAAGACGGCGCTGCCCACCGACGCGCGGTGCGTCGGCGTGGTGACGAGCCTGTCGGCGGCGGCGCTCTTCGATGCGCTGCGCATCCTGCTCGCGCGCCAGCCGGGGCTTCGCATTATCGTCGCGCCCGCGTCGGTGCAGGGCGCGGCGGCCCCGGCGCAGATCGCGGCGGCGATCGATTTGCTCGACCGTCGCGACGAGTGCGACGTGATCCTGGTGGTGCGCGGCGGCGGAAGCCCCGAGGATCTGTGGGCGTTCAACGACCCCGACGTGGTGCGCGCCGTGGCCGAGTGCCGCACGCCCATCGTCAGCGGCGTCGGCCACGAGATCGACGTGACGCTCTGCGATCTGGCCGCCGATCTGCGCGCGGCCACGCCCACGCACGCCGCGCAGGCCGCCGTGCCCGATCATCGCGCGCAGCGCGAGCTGGCCGAACGCGCGGCGCGGCGACTCGGCGTCGCGGCGATGCGGCGAATCAACCTGACGATCGAGCGGCACGACCGGGCATCCGGCGTGCTCGCGGCATGGTGGACGCGGCGAAGCGCGCGCGACGCCAAGCGGCTCGCCGATCTGACGGCGCGACTGCGTCGACAGGAGCCCAGGCGAAGACTCGCGACGCAGCAAAAGGAACTGGAGCGCGTGACGGTACGAATGGCGCCGCCGATGAAGCGCCTGATCGACGAGCGGCGGCGGCGCGTGGAAATCGCGCACGACCGCCTGCGCGTGGCGATGCGGCGGCGGCTGCGCGAATCGAGCGTGGGGGTCGCGGCGCTGGGCGCGCGGCTCGACGACCTGTCGCCCACGGCGGTGCTGGCGCGCGGCTACGCGATCGTGCGCGATGCGCGAACGGGTCGCGTGGCGCGGCGCGCGGGAGACTTTCGCGCGGGCGACGCGGTGGCGATTCGGCTCGCGGTGGGCGAACTCGATGCCGGCGTCACCGCCGTGCGCGACGAAAAGAACAAGTGAGGGGAACGCACATGCGAAATCGAGTTTTCCGGATGGTATTCGCGGCGATGGCATTGGCCGCCTGCGCGGCGTCGCCCGCCTTCGCCTACGGTCCTGCGACGCACATCGGCGAGGCGCTGCTCTACCTCGACATGCTGGCCGACGACTCCATCGCCGAGCCCAAGGGCGACGCGGAGACGATCGGCGCGGCCGAGAACCTGCCATACCTGAAGCTCGGCGCGACCTTTCCCGACATCGGCCGCGTGCTGCCGGGCGTGTACTTCGAGCCGCACGACCGCTTTTTCGCGTGGCACGTCTACGAAAAAGCGATCGCCGAATACGAGACGACGCCGTGGAAACTCGCGTTCGCCGTGGGCTACATGATGCACGTCGGCGGCGACACGAGCGCGCAGGTGTTCCTGACGCCGCGTATGGCGATGCTCGGCGAGTGGGGCGAGCTGAGTGTCGTCGAGGGATTCTTCGACGACCACGCGGGCGGCGAAAACGAACTGCTCATCGAGGGCTGGCTCGAAATCCTCTACGCCGATTTTTCGAACTATCTGGAACTCGCCAACGTGTTCCTCGTGGGCGGCGCGCTGGGCGAGGTGCTCGACTTCTACAACGAGGCCGCCGAGGAACACTTCGGCCCGCCCGTGGGCGTGGCGGCGTCGCCCGCGCAAATCGCCGAGGCGCGGCGCGTGCTGGGCGAGTGGCGCGAATTCGCGCTCGCGGCCACGGGCGATCCGCTCGCCGATGCCGCCGCGTGGATCGACACCGGCGCGTGGCGCACCGTCGCCCACGGCCCGGCGGAGCGTCCCGCGACGGCGGCGACCGATCCGCTCGTCAACCGCGACGAGCTCGACCGTCTCCTCGCCGGTCCCGCGTTCACGCAGTCCGGTTTTTGGGAGATGTACCTCAACGACTACAAGGACCTCGGCCCGACCTACGTGCGCGAGTTCGAGCCCGGCAGCCGCTGGTACGACGAGTGGCCGAGCTGGTCGGAGCGGGTGATGAAGGCCGGGTCCGTCGGCTCGCTCGCGGGTTTGCGCCCCGGCGTCTTCGCCGCGGAGCCCGCGATCGCCGTCTACGATCTGCGCTGGACGGACGAAACGGATAGCCCCGTTTCGCAGGTCGATGCCGACGATCCGCCGGACGAGCTGCGCGCGACGGTCACGCTCTTCGCCGTCGGCACCGCGTGCCGCGACATCACCGCGCGCATCCGGCGATACGGGATCGGCGTCGATCCGTCGCAAGACGCGGTGATCGCCCAATCCACGCAGACCATCAACACCGATCCGCACCTCTACGGCGACACGGCGCGCACCACCATCACGGTCACGGCCGATCCCTCGGCGTTCCCCACCGACGACACGCTCGGCTACGTGCTCGATCTCGTCAGCGACGCCGAGCCCGACCATCCGTTTTTCACCACGCGCTTCGACGCCTTCTACGCGACCGACGCGATCGACATCCTTGGCCTGGGCACCTACGACATTTTGTTCGACACGTGGGATCGCTGGCCGAACTCGGTGCGTTTGGTGAATCAGGATTTCCCGGGTGGCGAGTTCATATTGCGCGTGCGCGCCCTCGACGAGGCGACCGGCGAGGCCGTGCCGGGCGCGTCGGTGACGGTCGGCGCGCGGGCGACGCTGGCCGCGAGCGCCAAGGGATACGCTGACACGGTGGTCGCCGCGGGCGATTGGGATGTGAGCGCGTCGTCGGACCTCGCCGTCGCGGGCGACATGGTGACGGCGAGCGGCGCGGCGGGCGATGACGTGCTCGTCGTCGTGACCGCGAAACCCCGGCCCGTGGTGGATGATCCGGGCGAATACGCGACGAACCCTGAGGGGATTCACGTGTCGTGGACCGCGCTCGATCTGGCGGGCTCGGCCGCCGTGTTCGAGGTCGCCCTCGGCACGCACTCCGGCGACGTGGATCTGCGCGCGTGGAGTGCGGTGGGGCAGGGCACGACCGCGTTCGCCCGGTTCGATCACGCGCCGCAGGACGGCGACGCGGTCTACCCGGCGGTGCGCGTGCGCGCCGGGGCGACCACGTATCCCGAGGGCGTGGGCGAGCCGATCGTCTTCGACGCATCCGCTCCGGGCGCGGCGCAGATCGCGGTCGATCCGCCGCACGTGCATCGCAACGGCGGCGACGTGACGGTCACGATCGCGGCTGACGATCCGCACTCGGGCGTCGTGTCGCGCAAACTCGCGGTGGGGCGCACCGACGGCAGCGACGAGTTCTTCGACGAGGCCGAGGTGGCCGAGGCGACGACGCTGCACATCGGCCCGGTGCCGTACGGCTTCGACGAGGTCTTCGTGTCGGCGTGGGTGCGAAACGGCGCGGGGTTGTGGTCCGAACGCGCGAGCGTCGCGATCCCCGTCTTCGGCGAGGCGTGGGAAGACGACGACACGACCGACGACGACGCGACCGATGACGACGCCGCGGACGATGACGCGACGGATGACGATGCCGGCGAGGACGCGCAGTCTGATGACGACCAGGGCGGCGGGTCGAATACGTCCGAGAATGATGACGACGGGTGTGGCTGTTAGATTCTATAACGAAGAGCTGGAGGATCGACATGGCGATTAAAAAGCAATTGGAAATGTTATGCACCATTTTAAGAAATGAACACATACGGCTGCCTCGCGAACCACGTAGTGGCGACAAAAGTGTTGAAGACAACTATTTACAACATTTTCAAGCATTCGAACAAGAAATCACTACGGCGACAAGTAGTTGTGATTGGCCGCGTGAAATCGCGATAAATCTGAATACCGTAAATCTAATTGGGCGAACGATTAGAGAAATATTTATCGATTATTTTAGCGGCAAGTTGCAGGTGGCGTCAGAAAAATTCCGAGATTTAATTGAACTAAATCTGGACGTCAAAAAAGCGGTTGAAAAACTTACGAATTTTGCTTTTTTAGATCGAAATGCTCAAGTTGAGGAAAGTGATATCCGTCGATTACTTTATCGATGCCGAGAGTCCGATACTCCTGTCTATCTTCAACGCAAGGATCTATTTCATCTTCCGTTTGAAAAAAGAGGGGAAGTCTCAAAACAGCGATATAGCTTGCCGGGATTACCGTGCCTTTACCTTGGTGGGTCAATATTGACATGTTGGATAGAATTAGGAGAGCCAGCTCTTCACAAGTTGGCCATGTGTCGCCTTGAGGTTAGTGAAAATGTCAAGATCTATGATGTTGGATTCACGACGGAAATGATTATTTGACACATTTTAACCGCGCAGAACAGTAGAGAGCCATCGAATTATCTGAATGAGGAATTTTTTGGTTTTCTCGAAAATTATCTGACTCTTTGGCCATTAATTATGGCCTTGTCGATAGACGCGTTAACCAGAAATGCGTCATTTGTCCCGGAATATGTGATCCCTCAATTATTTCTGCAGTGGATTTTGTCAAAAAACGCGGTGGCCGGAGTGCGGTACTTTTCTAATAAAATTTGCCGCAAATACAAGCGAGGTCTTTCGATGATAACTTCCAATTACGTGTTTCCGGCAAACTCATACGGCGTTAATGGTTTCTGTAAAAAATTGAAAAGTGCGTTCAATATGACAAACCCCGTTTCATGGGAGATTGCGGGGAGTGTCGTTCCTCAACCGCAAGAGTACAATAGAAAGTTGAAGTCAATTATTGAAATATCGGGTCGCGAACTTGAATATTATAATACTGCATTTGGTGTTAACGAAAGGCGACTTTGGCCGAAAGTTCATAGCGCGTTCTCTTGCGCTGATTTATAAAAGAGGCGATTAGTGAAAAGTTAGAACAGATACGACAGCGCGAACCCGATCTGCATGCCCATCATCATCCCGTACATGTGCTTCCAGGACGGGTGGTTTTCCGTCGTGGAGAGTTCGTCCGGGTTACGTAGCAGCAGCCAGACCGTGTAGCAGCCCCACAGCGCGAGGCCCACGCCCATGATGTCGAGCATCAGCCGGTTGCCGGTCAGGATGCCCCAGTGCGCGCCCAGCGGAATGAGCGGGAAGGGCAGTACGAAAAACGGCGCGATCATCCACGCGGCGGCCTTGGGTCCGTACTTCACGGGCAGCGTTTTGCAGCCGTCGGCCGCGTCGCCTTCCATGTCGGAAAAGTCCTTGGTCGTCGCCGCGCCGAGCAGGAACAGGCCAAAGATCAGGCCGATGTACCAGGGCTCCGCGGCGAAAACGGTCTTCACGCTCGACCACCCGGCGACCTTGAGCAAAATGCCGCGCGGGATGGCGATTGTGAAGTTTGCCCACCAGCCGCGCGCCTTGGTGCGAAACGGCTTGGCCGAATAGCCGTAGATGAAAAACGACGCGAACGCCACGATCAGGAAGCACTGCCAGTTGACGAGGAAGCTCATGAAGAGCGCGAGCACGTACCAGAACACGGTGACGACCGTGGCCTCGGTGATCGAGATGCGCCCGCCGGGGATGGGCCGCGACGGCTTCGAGACGGCGTCGTTGGTCAGGTCGGTGATCTGGTTGAGCGC
>CAZPJD010000006.1:0-7430 GCA_964586775.1 uncultured bacterium
CCACGGCGCCACCGCGACGAAATGGTGCATCGACTGGTGGCAGGCCGACAGACGGCGAGGGTTGATCCGACGCGCCATCGGCTCCACGCTCTTGCGTTCCCCTTGGATCAGAAGGCCCGTCAGGTAAGACCGCAATGGGCCCTCGCGATCCCGATGACCCGTTGCCGCGGCCAGTTCCGACAGATACGCGTCCAGACGACCCTTCACCGTGTCCGTGGAGGTGGTCGTGACGGGAACGCTGCCATGACGATCATCTGTCTTCAAGTTTATGACACAGTAGTGTTAAACGGTTATACAGTTACATCGCGATAAGCGCGCGAACCGCCGTCCTCGGCGAGCGAATTTGATACCGGATATCAACATCTTTTTTCTTGACTCGCATGGGGTGTGGATCGAAGATGGCGCGGGAGGCCGTTCAGACATGTTGCGGGGATTTCGGTTCGTATTCTTCGCCGCCGCGCTCGCGGCGGTACTCCTGTTTGGTGTCGGGTGCGACTCGGGTGAGACCAAGACCGTATACGTCGATCGGGATGGCGGCGACGACGACACCGATGACGACCTCGCGGACGATGATGCGAACGGCGACGACGGGGATGACGACTCGGGCGGCGACGCGCACCGCCCTTTGCCCGACGGATTCTCGGGAGCGACCCCCGGCCTCACGATCGTCCAGCTGACGAAGGAACACGACGGCTGGGGAAAGGCCGATTGCACCGACTGCCACGGCGATCCGCATGAGGCGGGGTTCCGCTCGCCCATTTGCGCCGCCTGCCACGGACGCAACGGCGCTGCGGGCCGCTGGATGGACCACGACACCGATGGCTGCGCCGACTGCCACGACGCCTGGCACCCGAGCTCGGGATTCCGAAGCCCCGATGACTGCGTGATCTGCCACAAGTTTCTGACGTTTCCCGAGTGCATGAAGACCGAAGAGGTGGACGCGGTGGTGATCGGCGCGGGCGGCGGCGGGCTCGCCGCGGCGGCCACCCTCGCCCGTTCGGGTGTGCAAACCGTGCTGGTCGAAAAACACTTTCAGGTCGGCGGGTACATGGGGCGCTTCGAGCGGCGCGGCTTCCGCTTCGAGCAGTCGTTGCACGGCTTCGACGGACTCGACGAGGAACGCCAGGGCATGAACGTGGAGCTGCTGCGTCGCCTGGGTGTGTGGACGCGCGTCACGCCGGTGCGCGACGAATCGATCATTCGTCTCGACTATCCCGATTTCAAGTACGACGTGCCCGCGAGCGTCGAGACCTACCGCGCCGATCTGAAAGCCATGTACCCCGACGAGGCCGAGAGCATCGACCGCCTCTTCCTCGAAATGTACGAACTCGACATCGTCTTCAAGGCGATGATCCGCATGGAGTACGAGGGCGAGACGCCCGAGCTGGTCGCCATTCTGGCCGCGCACGCGGATGCCGTTGCGCGAATGGCCGGCTACATGTCAATGACGCTCGAAGAGTTCCTCGACGGCTTCATCCACGACGCCCGGCTTCGCACGGTGTGGACCTCGCTCGCCATGCTCGCCGGCGCGCCGCCGGACGAAGTGGCCGCGATGTTCTTCAACGTCATGTGGATGGGCTACCACATCGGCGGATGGTGGAACTTCGAGGGCGGTTCGGGCGCGCTCGCGGACGCGCTCGCCGACGTCTTCGTCGAGAACGGCGGCATTCTTCGTCTCGATACGCTCGCGACCGAGATCGAGACCGAAGCGAACCGCGTGACGCAGGTGCGTACGAAGGACGACGTGTGTTATCGCCCGCGTGTCGTGATCGCGAACGCGAATGCCCTTCAACTGGTCGACGACCTCGCGACCGACGCGCCGTGGCCGGACGACTACGTGGACGGCATCCACGACATGACGGTGGGCCTCTCCGCGGTGCAGGTGTGGTTGGGCGTCGATACCGATCTGTCGCCGCTCTTCGACGGCGTCGCCGAGATTTCGGTCTCGACCACGTGGGATGCCGCAGAGGGATTCTCGTTCGCGACGGACGGCGTGCCGGAAAAAGTGAACATGGCGATCGTCAACTATTCGATGCTCGACCGCACCGCCGCGCCCGTGGGCAAGAACGTCGTCACCATCACGACGCAGCTCCCGTGGGACTGGCGCGACCGCTGGGGGCTCGACACCGGCTACGCCGAATATAAAAAGATTCGGCGCGAGATGGCCGAGATCCTGATCGATCGCGCCGACGAGATCGTGCCGGGCCTGCGCGACCATATCGAGGTGATGGACGTCGGCACGCCGCACACGATGCAGGGATTCACGCTAAATCCCCGGGGTTCGATCTTTGGATGGCACTCCACGCCGGATCAAAGCCTGTTCGAGCGGCTGCCGGCCGAAACGCCGCTTGAAAATCTGTTTCTCGCGGGGGCGTGGACGTTCCCGGGCGGCGGCCAATCGGCCGTCCTGCACTCGGGGTACACCGCCGCGCAGACCGCGTTGGGTCTTGTGCCGTAAGATTTCCTTGCGATCTTCCGCCGCGACACCGATACGAGGTGAGAGTCCCGAATCGGCGCAGGATTCGGTTGACCGAACGGTCGGGAGTGCACGGATCGGTGGACAGCGTAGTTGGTGAGATCGCCGATGGAAACCGCCGGTTTCCTCGAAGTTCTTCGATATCGACGTCGAGGAAGTTCTGTAGGTTATCACAACATTTTCCGCTTCCTCTGTCACAGACGCGCCGATTCGACCATAATAATCGACAATCGACTCCGGTCGGGAATTCGCCGCCGCCCCGCGGCGGGGAAGGCCGGGAGAAGCTTCGAGATTTTGAAATTGGAATGAGAGCCGGGACCGTTGGAGGACGTGATGAGTGACGGGCACATCGGGCCGACGCTCGACTTGATCAATCTCGACGATATGATGGAGCGCTTCGGCGACGATCGCGCCTTCATCGACGAGCTGCTCGAGAGCTATTTCCAGGAAGCCGCGCCGAACATGGACGCCCTCGCCGAGGCCGTCGCGCAGGGAGACGCCGAGCGCGTCTGCTACGTCGCGCACGCTCTGAAGGGCATGAGCGGCAACATGGGGTTCGGTCAGGTCCAGGATGCCTTTTATCGCATGGAGACGATGGGCAAGAAGGGGGCTCTCGACGGCGCGGATGCGCTGCTCGAGGAGCTTCGCGACCTGTATCGTCGCCTCGCGGCGGATTACGATAAAATCCTCGGCCGCTGACGCCCCGCACCGGACGACGCCATGACCCAGCCCGCGCCTCGCGTGCGCGTCGTCATCCCTTATCACAACGCGGCCGCGACGATCGGAGCGACGCTCGCCACGATCCGCGAACACGCGCCGCCCGGGACCGAGATCGTCGCTGTCGACGACGGTTCGACGGACGACTCCGCGTCGATCGTCGCGCGTTGCGAGGGCGTCGTTTCCGTCGCCAATGAGCGTCAAAGCGGAGCCGCCGTCTCACGCAATCGGGGTGCGGCCGACACCCAGGCGGCGGTTCTGATGTTTCTCGACGCCGATGTCGAGGTGCTGCCCGACACCATCGAACGGGCGCTCGCCACGTTGGAAAATCCCGACGGCCCCGACGCGTGCTTCGGCGCGTACACGCCGCTGCCGGGCGACCCCAACTTCGCGAGCGTCTATAAGAACCTCGTTCACCATCACACGCACGTCACTTCGCGGCGGCGCGCGCACAGCTTCTGGTGCGGGTGCGGCGCGATCCGCACGGCGGTCTTTCGCGAATCGGGCGGATTCGACGAAAGCTACCGGGCGAGTTCGGTGGAGGACATCGAACTCGGATACCGGCTGACGGCGGCGGGACGGCGCATCGAACTCGATCCCGACATGCAGGTCCGGCACCTAAAGGCGTACACCTTCGCCAGCCTTGTGCGTTCCGACTTCTGGGATCGCGCCGTGCCCTGGACGCTGCTCATGGCGCGGCGCAACGTGTTTTATTCCGACCTCAACCTGCGCGCGGCGAACATCGCGGCGGCGATCCTGCTCGTGCTGGTGCTGCCGCTGTCGATGGCCGCTTTGTGGGCGGTGCTGCCGCAAAACGCCTGGTTCGCGCCGGTCGTCGCGATTCTGGCGTATCTGGCGCTCAATGCGTCGCTCTGGCGTTGCGCGCTGCGCCACCTAGGGTTCGCCCGGCTCGTCGCGTTCATCCTCATGCACTCGATCGCATACGTCTATTCGGTGGTCGGCTTCGGCCTCGGCGTGCTGCTCTATCTGTACGAACGCCTCCGAGGTCGTCCCGTCCGCTGAATCTCGGCGTCGGAAAATCCTTGCTTTGACAAGTCGAACGCGGCATGATCCTGCCGCTTGATGGGCGGGGGATCATGCCGACGCGTCGGTTTGCACGCCTCATGACGCCCAAATTTCGGCCACGAAGGAGAGACATCGTGAATCGCGGTCTTTGGTCATGGGTGGCGATCTTCGCGCTCGTGCTGGCGAGCTTTGGTATTTGGCAGGCGGCGACCGACGTGGAGGCAGAGGGCGCGACGCGGGCGGAATCGTACGTGATGAATGACGGCCCGGTGCCCGCCGACCGCCCCGCGCCCGAGTTGGGCGAGGTTCCCGCTCGCGAGGTCGAGCGCGCGCGACTCGAAACTGCACGCAAAGGCGCCGAGGCAACGCGTGACGAGCGCCGTTACGAGATCGGCGTGATCGTCGATATCGATGCGTCGAAGCCGCTCGACTGGATGGAAATTCCGAACGCGACCGGCCCGTCGCGCTGGGTTGCGTCGATCCGCAGCGAGGGCGCGGCGTTCGTACGGCCGCATTTCGCCGTTTCGCCGCGAGCGCTCGGCTACGCGGTGCGCGCGTGGGGCGACGACGACGGGCAGGTGCAGGATGTCGTCGATCGCCGCGAGAGTCCTTCCGAACCGGGCGCGTGGGGCGCGCTGACCTTCGGCGATACAACCTTTGTCGAGGTCGTTTCGGCGCACGTGCCCGCCGATCTGCGCGTCGATCGCGTGGTGCACGGCGACGTGGATTTCCGCATTCAGCCCAAGGTGCAGGACTGCCACCTCGACCCCACCTGCTACGACGACTACGACGACGTGCGGAGTGCCATCGCACTCATCACGGTGGGATCGGGCTTCGGCCAGTGGCTGTGTACCGGCAACCTGCTCGCCGACACGGCGCAGACCGGCCAGCCGTGGCTTCTGACCGCCAATCACTGCATGGGCGACCAGGGCGAGGCCGAGAGTCTGGTGGCGTACTTCCGCTACGAGACGTCGGTGTGCAACGGCGCGGTGCCGCCACTGCAAACGACGCCCGCGACGAGCGGCTCCGACTTCAAGGCGTCGAACAACCAGTCGGACTACGCGCTGGTGCTGCTGCACGAGCAGCCGCCCGCGGGCACCGTCGCACTGGGTTGGACGACCGAGCCGCTCGCGACCGACGAGAGCATCAGCGTCGTGCATCACCCGGCCGGGTCGTGGAAGCGCCTCGCATTCGGGTTCGAGGACGGCGACTGGGGCAACAAGTGGAACGTGGGCTACACCGAGGCGAACACCGAGCAGGGTTCGTCGGGTTCGGCCCTGCTCAACGCCGACAAGCTCGTCGTCGGCCAGCTCTCGACGGGCACGTCGTATTGTTGGTGGCGACAGGGCACGGACCAGTTCGGCAAGTTCAGCCGCGACTTCGACCTCGGCGCCAGCGAGTTTCTGAACAACGGCGAACCCTCGACGACGACGACCACGACGATTCCGCCCGACGACGACAGCGACGACGACAGCGGTGGCGATGACGACGACTGGTTTCCCGACGACGATGCGGACGACGACGCTTCGCCGACCGATGATGACGCCGCGGATGACGACGACAACGCCCAAGGCGATGACGACGACGACGGCGGGTGCGGGTGCTGATGCGCCCCCGGCGCTTCGTCATGGTCTTGATCGCAGCGGTCTTCGCGGCGACGTGGACCGCGGGGCATGAGTCCGACGCGCAACTGCGTATTGCTCCCGAACGCATCGAGGCCGCCCGCGCGCAATTCGAATCCGAACGCGCGGCCCGCGCGGACAAGATGTACTTGACCGGCGCGCATATCGACATCCCCGAACGCACCCCGTGGACCCGCGAAGGCGACGAGTGGACGACGGCCGTCGTATCCGACGGGGCGCGGTATCTGCGCCTGCTGATTCGGACGTCGGGTGCGCTGGATGGCGAACTCGCGATCGAAGGCGAAGATGGCGCGCCGCGCGCGATCGAGGCCCGGCGTTTCACCGAGACGGGCGAGGTGTGGTCGCCCGCGATGCCCGGCGACATCGTCGTTTTGCGCTGGCGCGGCGTCGCGCCGCCGCCTCTTCGCGTCGTGCGTGTTTCGCACGGGTTCGAGGATCTCTTCGCTTACGTGCGCGGCCCGGCGAAAGAAGCCGATTGCTACATCGACGCGACGTGCGAGGACGATTGGGCCACCGCCCGGCGCGGCGTCGCGTACTACGAGTTCGAAGCGCAGGGGTTTTCGGCCGTTTGCACCGGCGCCCTGATGGGCGACGCGAAGGGCACGGGCATCCCGTGGTTCCTGACCGCGCATCACTGCGTCGGAAATCAGGCCACCGCCGCGACGGTGCAGGCGTTCTGGAACTACGAGACGCAGTCCTGCAACGGTCCGCTCGTCCCGGGCTCGCAACTGAAATACAGCCTCGGCGCCGATTACATGACGGGCACCGGCGAATACAAATCGGACTTCGCCCTGCTGCGTTTCGACGACGACCCGCCGTCGGTCGCCGAGTATCTCGACTGGACGACCGACTCCGTTGCGACGGACGAGCAGATCACCGTCATCCATCACCCGGGCGGCGCATACAAGCGCATCTCGCACGGCGTCCTCGAAGGGGACGACTCGAGCTGGTGGTTCGTGCGTTACACGGAAAGCTCGACGGAAGGTGGTTCATCGGGCGCGCCGCTGTTCGACCAGAGCAAACGGATCGTCGGGCAGCTCTTCGGCGGCTATGCGTCGTGCTTCGACATGAATGAAATCGACGAATACGGCAAGCTGAGTCGCTCATACTCCGACGGTCTGGCGAACTATATCGGCCCCGACGCCGACGACAATCCGCAACCCGAGGACCCGGGCGATCCGCCAACGATCCCGGATGACGACGATGACGACGACGACGACGGCGACGACTCGCTCAAGGCGCAGGACGACGACGATGGCGGGTGCTGTGGGTGTTGAGGGCGCGCGAAGCTTGAGGCTTGAGGCTTGTGGCTTGGGGCGTGAGGCTTGTGGCTCGTGGCGTGAAGCTTCGGGCTTGAAGCGTGAGACGCGATCGTGGAGTTGTCACCCTGAGCGTAGCGAAGGGTCTGGTGTGAATAGGGAGAAGATCCTTCGCTTCGCTCCTAAGAAACCGCAGTCGTCATCGTGTGTTCTCCGCGGATTTCGAGGCCGAGTTCCTTGGCGCGTTTTTTCAGAGCGGAGATCTGTCGCTCACGGAACCGGGTTTCATATTGCAGTTGTCCCTCTTCG
>CAZPJD010000007.1:0-4485 GCA_964586775.1 uncultured bacterium
GAATTCGGATTGTTACGCGACTACTTGAACGCGAACCAGTCGATCGCGCCGACCGAGTCGTAGATCTTGTCGCCCACGTCGGAGATCGTCACGATGATCGTGATCGTGCTCATGTCGGCGGGCAGATCCACGGTGGCCGTCTGGCCGACGTTTTCATCCGAGGGCACGCCGCGCGGGGTCGTCTCGTCATCCGATCCCCACTTCAGCTTGCCGTCGAGCATGCCCGGGCCGTTGCTGTGCGGGGCCGCGCTCGTCGGGTTGTAAACCGCGTCGGTAGAAACGCCGACCTGTGCGATGGTCGCCGCCGCGTCGGCCGCGAGGATCGCATCCCAGTCATCGTCGAGCGCGATGTTGTTGACCGTGCGGTTGACCAGGTACATCGGCGCGCCCTGCACGATGACCGTGAAGATGTCGTTGTAGACGCTGCCGACCCACTCCTCGTACTCCTGGCTCAGGAAGTTGTACGAGAGCTCGAGCTGCGTCGCGCCGGAGGGAACCGGCGTGGTGTAGGTCATGGTGCAGCTCGCGACCGTGCCCTGCAGCGCGCCCGACGAAAGGTAGAGGTACATGGACTCGCTACCGCCCGGGAACAGCTCGCTGTAAGCGTCGCCGCTCGCACCGTAAATCTGGCAATCGCCGGTGACCTGCCAGCCGGAGAGCGAACCGTCCTCGAAGTCGATCACGCCGAGGTCGTCGTCGTCGGCGTCGTCGTCGGCGTCATCGTCGGCGTCATCGTCGGCGTCGTCATCCGCGGTGTCGTCGTCGGCGGTGTCGTCGTCGGCAGTATCGTCATCCGCCGTGTCGTCATCGGTCGTGTCGTCGTCATCGTCGTCGGCGGGAACCGGCGGGCAGCATTCGCACACGCCCGCGTTGACCGCGTTGGTGCCGTCCTCGAACTGCTCCGAGGGCGGTGTGCCGTTTTCGGGGTCCTTGGGATTCACATTGTCGGGATTGTTCGTGTCGGTGACCGGAGCGGCCAACGCGCACGCGCAATCGTCGTTGGAGACCGTCACCGCGCCGGGAAATCCGTCGAGCGTCGGCAACGCGATGGAACCGTCGTCCGCCGAGTAGGTGAAGAATCCGCCGGCCGTGATGACCGCCAGCGCGCCGGAGACCGGCTCGCCGTTGCACTCGACCTGACCACGGATGTAGCCGTTGGGATTGTCGGCGTAGAAGATGGCGTACCAGCCCTCGCCCGACTCGCCGATCGAGTCGCCGAGCGTCTCGATCGTCTCGGTGTCGAGACGCAGGACGTTGTCCTGGATGATGAGCTTGTTCGCGTAGCGCAGGCGCTTGCCGAAGCCGGCCAAATCGTCCACGCGGGCGAAGGCGATCATGTCGTTGATCTCGGATAGATCGATGCCCTCGATTTCGTCGAGCAGGGTCAGGTCGACGGCGAAGTCGTCCTCGACCAGATCGACCTTGTTGCCTTTGAGTTCGACGGCGAACAGGAAGTTCCAGCCGTCCGGGACCTCGATGCCGAGTGCGTCAGAATCGAACTCGATTTCGAAACCCAGGGCGTCTTCGAGCGCGTCTTCGGCATCCTCGGCGTCTTCGCTCGTGCAACCCGCAAAGGCCAGCAGCGCGAACATCGCGAGGAGCCAGGAACCGTACCTCAGAATTCTCATCGTAACCCTCCTTCAGGGTGAATGGTGCTTCGCCCCGGTCCAACCGTATGGACATTCCATGGCGCATCAATAATTTCCCGCGCCCGCGTTGTCAATGAAAAAAAACGGGGCGACCGCGTCCACGACGCATGCCCGGAGACGTAACTATTCATATTTGCTTGACAAAATAAAATTATCGAGATCCATGAGCAGGGTGGCCAACGCAAGGCGGAAGGGTTTCAAAGTCATGACCAATGGTCATCGAGGGGGCGCAACAGTCCTTCGACGCCTCAAATGTCGCTCTGCCGCCGAAAGAACGCCAGCACGCCCGCGAGCTGGTCCGCGAAGAACGTCGAATCCTCGTCCCCCCGCTCGCGAAGCCGCGCGCAGGCTTCGTCGAAACGGGCCTGACCTGTGTCGTCACCGGCGAGAATCGCGGCGATCGCCATGTAGCCCGCATTCATGTCCTCGAAGGCGGCGGAGCCCGCCTCGAAGGCCGCGTTACGGGCGAGCTCGAACGCCTTGGCGGCGGGTTCGTACTCCTCCATCGCCAGATACGCCGCGCCCACGACCCACTGCGCGGCGGACATCTTCTCGGCATCGACGCCCAGTTCGGTCGCGAGACGCACGTGCAAATAGGCGGCATCGAGAGCGATATGGTTCGTCGTGTCGGTGGTGACGATCAGGGCGTCGTCCCACGCGGGCCAAGCGAAACTGGCGAGGTTGTACGAGAGCGACATGGCCTTTTGGCGCAGGGCGCCCGCCGCGTCGGCATCCGGCTCGTCCATCGCCCTTTGCAGGCAGAAATGGATTCCCGCCTGCGACGCGAGGATCACCATCGGCAGGTCTTTTTCCTTCCAGTACCAATCCTTCGCGAGATCGAGAAACAGGCCGGCGGCGTCGATCGGCGAAGCTGCATCGATGACGAATTCGGCGGCCTTGCGGCTGTCGCCGGCATTCATCAGGCGCTTGGCGTCGGCCAGCACGTCCTTTCGCCGATCGTCGTCCATGCGTTTCCCCCGCTACGAAGTTGGCGACGCTAACAGACCGGCCTCGAGGATGCCGTGAGCGGATTCACCGAACGCCGAAAGTCGTCAACAGCTACAACCGCCTTCATCGTCGTCGTCATCGGCGGAACCGTCGTCGTCAAACGCATCGTCGTCGCCTGCGTCGTCGTCGGACTCATCATCATCCGACGCATCGTCATCCGATTCGTCGTCGTCGGGATACCAACCGTCGTCGTCCGCGTCGTCGTCCGCGTCGTCGTCCATATCATCGTCCGCGTCGTCATCGCCGGGGATCGTCGTCGTCGTGGTCGGGCTCGTTGTGGTCGTCGTGGTCGGGCTCGTCGTGATCGTCGTGGTGGTCGGAGGCGCTGTCGTGGTCGTGGTCGCCTGCGTCGTGGTCGTGGTCGAGGAGTTCAGCCAGTCCTCGATCCCGAGCGTCCACGAGCGGCTGAACTTGCCGAAGTCGTCCGTGCCGTCCATGTTCGTGCACCACGCGCTACCTCCAAAGAGCTGGCCCACGACCAGCATGTCGTCGTTGAAGAGCGGCGAACCGGACGACCCGCCCTCGGTCGATCCATCCGTATATTGGACTTCCCAAAAATTCGTGTCGCCGCCGACCTGATCGCCGAAGGTAATGCGCTTCCACGCGCCGTCCGGGTGATGAACGACGGTGATGTCCTCGCCGGAGGCCAGCGCGTCGGTGGTCCAGCCCAGATACGTCGTGCCCGCGGGCGGGTCCTCGTCGAGCAGGAACAGGGCGAAATCGGACTGCGAGCTGTGCTCGAGCATCTCGGAGCCGGTCGAGTTCGGCAGCGTCACGGGATTTGGGGGCACCCCGTCGCACGTGGAGGTGTGGAAGTTCCACACGACGACGATCGCGTCGGCCTCCTGCTGCGTGTTCATGCAGTGATTCGCCGTCAGGAAATACGGCGCGAGCGAGCCGGACACGTCGGAGAGCAGACTGCCCGTGCAGATGAACGTGCCCCACGGGTCGGCGAGCCAGATCCAGCCCACGCCCTTCTTCACCGCGTTTCCGTCGGCGAAGCACGTCGGGTCCGAGTAGCAACCTTCCTCGGACGTGAGATCCGCGATCGGCAGGATGTGCGCGAGCGTGTCGATCAGGTTCGCGGGCGGCTCGTCGCCCGGCGTGACGACCTCGATCGTCATGCGGTCGCCGGGAACGATTGGTCCCCAAAAATCGGTTGTCGTCGCGGTGCGCGTCGGCCGCGCCAAGCGCGCCTCGCCGTCCTCGCCGATCACCCAGATTTCGCCGCGACGAATGTTGCGCGTGAAGTGCGCGCGCAGGTATTCCGCGCCCGGCGACGCGATCCGCACCTGCCACGAAACGAGTCCGCCGGGACGCATGACACGCGTCCAATCGCTCGCCGACAGGGTTGGCGCGTCCACGTGAACGCCCGCGGGGGTGCGTTTACCGCCGCGCGCCCAGACGCCCTCGCCAAGCTTCTCGAATCCGCGCGCGAGCGCCGCATCGCTGATGTGCCGGGCGCGAAGCACGGGCCGCGCATCGGCGCGCAGCGGCGGGAACTCGGAAACCGTCGCGGAAACGGCCTTCATCGGCGCGACGCGCATCGGCGCCGAAACGACGTCGCCGGCGATTGCGGGTAACGCCATCAAGAGAATCATCGCCACCAGAAGGAATCGGGACATCATCGGGAACCTCGCATTCGGAGGGGTAGTTGGTTTTTGGTTGTTGGTTTTTGGTCGTTGGTCGTTCGTCGTTGGTCGTTGGTCGTTCGTCGTTGGACAACATACGCCTGCCGTCCTGTAGTCCAGTCATCCAGTCATCCAGTCATCCTGTTATCCTGTCATCCTGAGCATCCCAACGGGTTATTCACCCGCATTCGGTTGAA
>CAZPJD010000008.1:0-1917 GCA_964586775.1 uncultured bacterium
GTCGCGCTCCGTGTCGGGCGCGGCGGTCGGCGCGGGCGAGGTGACGACGAGCGTGCAAAAACTCAACACCGCCATCGAAAAAGAGGTGCTGCGGGGCATTCAGGAGGCGTCGGCCGGCGTCACGCAGGTCAGCCAGAACATCCTGGGCGTGAACGCGGCGGCGCAGCAGACCGCGCAGGGGGCGGACACCACGCGGCGCTCCGCCGAGCAAATGACGGCGCTCGCGAAAAATCTGGAACGGGTCGTGGCCCAGTTCCACGTCTAGAAAAACAGCGGATCGCCGCGAAAAAAACAGCGGAACACCATGTCCGCGGCGGGAACGAGGGCGGCGGGGGCATCGAAGGCGATGCTCCCGCTGTCGTATTTTTGCTCACTTGGCGTTCTTGACGGGGGCGGCGGGGGGCTCCTATGATTCGCGTTCGCCGGGGGGTGGGCGACGCGGTTTCGTATCGCGCGATCCTTGTCATCGAAGTTGGAGTGACCGTACTAGACGGGGAGTTGGCGCCTCCCTGTAACCCGTAGCCACATCGGGGTTGAATTCCTTTTGGAGGCCGGTCGCGTCGGATGGGTCCGTTTCACCGGGTGGCGGTGCGGGTCCCACGCAACGGAATGCCGTGAACCCCGCCAGGGCAGGAATGCAGCAACGGTAAGCGGAATGTTTTCGTGTGCCGTGGATCGCCTGGACACGTGCTTGGGGAAAAACGCCGGAAGGCGCGCGGGTCGAGGAAAGGTGTACGGTCTCTCCAGCTTCGATCGCTCCCGGCGGCCGGGCGACCAACGCATTCCCGCATCATCCAGGGCGAACGATGTCTTACCTCGTTCTCGCGCGCAAATACCGCCCGCAGACCTTTGACGAGATCGTCGGCCAGCCCCACATCACGCGCACGCTCAAGTCGGCGATCGCCTCGGGCCGCATCGCCCATTCGTACCTGTTCACCGGCACGCGCGGCGTGGGCAAGACCACGGTGGCGCGCGTTCTGGCCAAAGCCCTGAACTGCGAGACGGGCCCCACGGCCTCGCCGTGCAACACCTGCCGCAACTGCGTCGAGATCACGCGCGGTTCGTCGGTGGACGTGTTCGAGATCGACGGCGCGTCCAACACCGGCGTCGACGACGTGCGCGACCTGCGCGAGAACATCAAGTACCTGCCCCAGGGCTCGCGCTACCGCATCGTCATCATCGACGAAGTCCACATGCTCTCGACGAGCGCCTTCAACGCGCTGCTCAAGACGCTCGAGGAGCCCCCCGCCCACGTGGTCTTCATGTTCGCCACGACCGAGGTCCACAAGATCCCGGACACGATCCTCTCGCGCTGCCAGCAGTACGACTTCAAGATGATCGGCCTGCGCGACATCCACGAATACCTTCGCCGCGTCGTCGAGGCCGAAAAGCTGAAGATGAACGACGACGCGCTCGTCCTCATCGCGCGCAAGGCCGAGGGCTCGATGCGCGACGCGCTCAGCTACCTCGATCAAGCCCTGTCCTTCGCCGGCGAGGCGATCACCACGGCGGAACTCACCGATATCCTCGGCATCCTCGACCGGCGGCTGCTGATGAGCCTGTCCGACGCGACGCTCGGCGGGCGCACCGACGAGGCGGTGGACATCCTCGAAAAACTTTCGGTCGTCGCGTGGGACGTGAAGGCGTTTTACGGCGACCTGCTCGAGCACTTCCGCAACCTCGTCGTCGCAAAGATCTCCAAGCGCCCCGAGACGATGATCAATGCAACGAGCGACGAGCTGGCCGAACTCGTGCGTCAGGCGGGCGGCGCGAGCTACGAGACGCTCGAAAACCTGTTTTCGATTCTGGTCGACGCCGAGGAAGAGGTGCTGCGCAGCGGCCACCCGCGCCTCGTGCTCGAGATGGTGCTGATCCGTCTCGCCACCGCGCGGCCCGTGGCGGCGCTCGATGATCTCG
>CAZPJD010000009.1:0-7222 GCA_964586775.1 uncultured bacterium
GTCCTCGACGATGTGGCGCGGTTCCTCGGCCCGATCCTGACCGGGATCGTATCAAGCCGATCGCTCGACGCGGATTGGCCCCCGGGCGGGCCGTGGAATGCGCGCTAATCGCGAATTTCCGGCAGGACCGCGCCGGCGATCGCCCGCGCGATGGCCGCGTGGCCCGCGGGCGTGGGATGCACGTTGTCGGGGCTCGCGAAGATCACCGCCTCGCCGCGTGCGGCCGCCTCGTCCATCGCAGGGAAGACGTCGATCGCCGGCTGGTGGCGGCGATGCTCTTCGATGCGCAACGAGCCATCGGACTCTTCCAGATATGGCGGGGCGATGAAACGGATCCGCGCGCCGATCCGCGCGACGAGCGCGGCCATGGCGTCGAGATTCGCGTGGTAGTCGCCGATCACGACGCGTTCCAGCGGCGCCTCGGGCGCGGCGTCACGACGCGCGCGCACGAGTCCGCCCCGCAGCCATGCGTAGAATGCGCTTCG
This sequence comes from uncultured bacterium, assembly GCA_964586775.1. Classification (GTDB taxonomy): domain Bacteria; phylum Lernaellota; class Lernaellaia; order JACKCT01; family JACKCT01; genus JADLEX01. The sequence goes on from CAZPJD010000009.1 coordinate 486, forward strand.
CGCGAGCGTGCCGCGCAGCGCGCCGAGCGCCGGGGCGTCCACGGGTCGCTGGTCCTTGTCGGCGAAACCGATCGCGTCGAACCCGTCGTTGATGCCGAAGTAGGCGATGACGAGATCCGGCGCGTACGCCGCCACCTTCGACTCCAGCAGGCGCAGCCCCTGAAAGCTCGAATAGCCGGGGCAGCCGAAATTGAGCACGCGGATGTCGCGGCCAGGATGCGCCTCGCGCAAGAGTTGCTCCAGCCGCGAGCTGTACGTTTCGTCGTATCGCAGCCCCGGCGTACCGAGGCCAAACGTACACGAATCGCCGAGGGTGACGACGCGGTACTGCCCGGCGGGTTTTTCGCGCGGGGCGTCGGGTCCGCGAAAACCCGACGCGTTGACCTCCCACGACGGATTGTTTTCGCGCAGCCGCCAGAAGAGGTGGTCGTCGGGCACGAACCCCGATTGCTCGCGATGCGGATTCGTGAAACGCATATACGCCGCGCCGCCCGACCCCGCCCCCGCGAATCGCGCACCGATTTCGGCGAGCGCGAAGACCGCGAGAACGGCGAGAATCGCGAAGACGGCCTTTTTCATGGGGCGACACTACCAGCCCGACCGCCGCGGGCCAAGCCGGCGGATGCGTAACGACGTTCGCACTCCGGATCGCCTCGCGAATCGCCATACGCCGACCACGCCCGTCCGCACTCCCGATTTCGGCGCGAATTCGCTAAATTTTGGTGCGGTACGTGCGGCACGGAACGTGCTAAATGGTGCCCGGAGCGGTGCGTCGCGAGGGAACAAATCCGGTTCGCGGTCGTCTGATGGGGGGTCTTCTTTGCCTTGTCAGTCGTCAGGGGATCGGCGTAAAGTGCCGCACACCGGATTTCTGAGCACGGCCGCCACGGTTGTGCCACATGAAGGGCGATGAGACGGGGCGATGGAGATATTCGCCGAATACATCAAGCGCTATTTCTGGGTCGTGAAGCTCGCCTTCACCGCGCTGCTCGCGGCCCAGATGGCGATGCTCGTCACGCGCGGCATCGACGCCAAGATCGGCGGCACGCCGCGACTCGAAACGGGCGAGGTCAAGGTCAAAGAGGGCCGGGGCTATGTCTCGATCGGCGAGTACGAGCCCATCTTGAAAAAGAACGTTTTCAATTCGGCCTTCGTGTACGTCGAGGGCATGTTGACCGGGTCGTCCAAGGCGGCCAAGCGCGCCGACGACTACGCCCTCATCGGGACCATCGCGTGGAACGACGTGTACGCCATGGCAGTGATCCAGGCCAAGGTCGCCAACCTCGTGGATGTCTTCCGCGTGGGCGACAAGGTGCAGGACGAGGCCGAGGTCGTAAAGATCGAGCGCAAGCGCGTCGAGATCAAACGGGGCAACAAGATCGAGATCCTCGAGCTGCCCGAGATCGAGGCCCCGCAGAGCTCGCCGCTCTTCGCCGCGAACGCCGAGGAAGTGGCCGAGGGGATTCTGAAGTCCGGCGAGGACAATTTTCGGATCGACAAATCCGTCGTCGAGGACGCGTTTTCCAACTGGGGCAAGATGATGCGCGGCGCCCGGGTGGTGCCGCATTTCGAGAAGGGACAGATCGCCGGCCTGAAGATCGCGAAGATCAAGGCGGATAGCCTTTACGCGAAAATTGGGCTAGAAGACGGCGACATTCTGCACCGCATCAACGGGGTCGAATTCAAGGGACCCGAGGATGCGATGCGTTTGATGTCTGAACTGAAAGACGCGAAGAACATCGCCATCGACCTTACGCGCAAGGGACAGCGCAAATCGCTGTCGTATGACGTGCGGTGACGTCGGGGCGATCTTTTGGCGATGAAATCAAGGGATATCCAGGGATGATCCGTCTGACCGGTTTCGGGACACGTGGACTGGTGGTCTGGGCCTGCCTGCTGGCGATGCTCGCGTGGGCGCATCTGCCCGCGTTCGCGCAGGACGGTGGCGACGAATCCGGCGACGAAAAGAAGGACGGCGGCGAGCTCCCGCCCGCCGACGAGGAGCCCCCGAAGGACAAGGGCAACTCCGGTCCCGATCCGGCGGAGATGTCGAAGGCGCTCGAGGGCGTGTTCAAGAACATGCCCGGCGCGCTGGAGGCGATGAAGGAAGCCGGCATCACCGGCGAACCCGGATCCGAGGGGGCGAACGACGCCCAGGCCGCGACCACGCCCCGCCCCGTGCCGAATCTGGACGACAAGAGCAAGTCGGTCTCCATCGACTTCACCGACACGGACATCAAGCAGATCGTGAAGATCATGTCGGAGATGACCGGCAAGAATTTCATGATCGACAAGAACGTCGCGGGCACCGTGACGATCATCAGCCCGACCCGGGTGACGCCGCGCGAGGCCTACGACATCTTCATGTCAGTGCTCGCGGTCAACGGCCTGACGACGGTCGAGGTCGGCGGCATCACCAAGATCATCCCGATCAAAGATGCGCAGACGTCGCCCATCGCCACCAACACGGCGGGCGTGCCGCGATCCAACGACCAGTTCATCACGCAGCTCGTGCCGCTCAAAAACATCGACGCCAACGACGTGGCCACCGCGTTTCGCGGCCTCGTCTCCGCCGACGGCAACATCTTCGCCTACGGCCCGTCGAACATGGTCATCGTGCTCGACACGGCCAGCAACATCACGCGCCTCATGAAGATTTTGCAGCGCCTCGACGTGGCGGGGGCCGATCAAGAGGTCCTCGTCATCCCGCTCGAGTACGCGTCCGCGGACATCCTCGCCGACGTGGTGCTCGAACTCTTCGAGCAGCCCGGCGCCAAATCGTCGGGCGCGGGGGCCTCGCCGCTGCAGGCTCGTTTGCAGGAGCGGCGACAGGCGCTGGCGGCGCGGCGGCTCCCCGGCATGCCGGGACAAGCGGGCGCTTCCGCCTCGATCGCGGGATCGGACGAAACCAAGGTTATCGCCGACACACGCACCAACAGTCTGATCGTCAAGGCCAGCAAGTTCGGCGTTCAGCAGATCCGCGACCTGGTGGCGAAGCTCGACACGCCGCTTCCCGGCGGCGAGGGCAAGATCCACGTCGTCTATCTCGAAAACGCCGACGCCGAGGAACTCGCGGGAACCCTCGCCGAGCTCGCGGGCGGCGGTTCGGGCGGCGCGGGAAGTACGGCCGCGAACCGGCGGCAAGGGCAACTCGGCAACGACCCGCGCGCGCAGGCGATGGGCGGTCTCGCGGGCGGCCGCGGCGGCGCGTCGTCGAGCATGGCGCGCGGCCTGACCGGCGCGTTCGGCGGACGCTCGGGGGCGGCGGGGCTGGGCAGTTCGCAGCTCGACCGGCGCGGCACCTCGGGCATCGCGGCGACCACGGGGCGCTTCCTCGCCGATTTCGACGGCGCGGTGCGCATCACTGCCGAGGCGTCCACCAACTCGCTCGTCATCATCGCGTCGAACCGCGACTTCAAGATCCTCAAAGAGGTCATCGACAAGCTCGACATCCCGCGACGCCAGGTCTTCGTCGAGGCGCTCATCATGGAGATCAGCGTCGATCGCGGCCTCGACCTCGGCTTCGAGTTCCGCAGCACGAACGACGTGACCGAAGAAGGCGTGCAGGTCATCGGCGGCACCAACTACGGCGGCATCCAGCAGGCCGCGGCGAACCCGCTGGGCGTGTCGGGCTTCGCCATCGGCGCGGCCGACGGCACCATCACCTTCGCGGGCGAAACCTTCCCCAACATCGGCGCACTGTTCCGTGCCATGGCGACCGATCAGGACGTCAACGTGCTCTCCACGCCGCACGTGCTGACCCTCGACAACGAGGAGGCGCAGGTCGTCGTCGCGAACAACATCCCGTTCATCACGGGCCAGATTTTTTCGGCGAACAACAGCAACCCGACCACCACGATCGAGCGGCAGGACGTCGGCATCACGCTGCGCATCACGCCGCAGATCAACGAATCCGACATGGTGAAGCTGCTGATCTATCAGGAGGTCAGTCAGGTCACCGACAGCCCCGAGGGCCTGTCCGCCGCCTCGGTCGGCGTCACCACCGCCAAACGCACCGCCGACACCGTCGTCGTGGTCAAGGACCGACAGACCGTCATCATCGGCGGATTGCTCAAGGACCAGGTCGCCGTGGTCGAGTCCAAGGTGCCCGTGCTCGGCGACATCCCCCTGCTCGGCTACCTCTTCAAGACCAGCAAGACCAAGGTGCAGAAGACCAACCTTCTGATTTTCCTGACGCCTTACATCATCAAGGATTCGGGAGACCTGGAAGAGGTCACGCGCCTGACCAACGCGCGCAAGGAGATCTTCCGCGAGAAGAACCACATCCCGGACCGCAACGATGACATGCGGATGTTCAACTACAACAACCTCACGCCGCGCCAGTCGAACTTCCAGGCGCCGCTCGACGACACGATCGAAACCGATCCGCGCCTGCGCCGCATGATGGAAGAGCAGACGACCACGACCGGCGATGCGTCGTCCGGCGACACGACCGGCGACGAGGGATTCACGGGCGACGAAGGCGATTCGGGCGAATCCGGCGGCGATGGCGAGAGCGATTCGTCGGGCGGCGAGTTCGACCCTATCGACCAGTAGCCCGCGCACGCATGGCGAAACGCATCGGCGAAATCCTGATCGAGCGAGGCGTCATCGGCGCCGAAACCCTCGCGTCCGCGCTCGACGCGCAAAAAGAGCGCGGCGGAATGCTCGGCGAGGTCCTCATCAAGATGAAGGCCGCAACCGAGTCCGACGTATTGGCCGCCCTCGCCGACCAGTTCCATCTCGACTTCGTCGATTCGATCCCGACCGATCAGGTCGACCTCGCCCTGCTGCAAAAAGTGCCGATCGGCTACGCCAAGCGAAACTTCATCCTGCCGATCCGCATCGAGGACGAAAAAATCCGCGTGGCGTGCGCCGACCCGCTCGACTACGAGGTGCTCGACGACCTGCGCATCTATCTGGGCGGCGAGATCCGCCCGGTGCTCTCCACGCAGGGCGTCATCTTCGACACGATCAACATCGTGTACGACCGCGCCAAGGAAACGACCGAGCAGGTGCTCGACGACCTCGAGGACGATCAGGGACCGACGACCTTCGACCTCGACGAGATGGTGGACCTGATCGACGCCACCGACGAGGATGCGCCGATCATCCGGCTCATCAACCACCTGCTCTACCGGTCGGTCAAGGAACGCGCGTCGGACATCCATATCGAGGTCTTCGAAAACGAGATCATCGTGCGTTTTCGCATCGACGGCGTGCTCTACGAGATCCTGCGTCCGCCCAAACGCTTCCACAACGCGATCGCGACGCGCGTAAAGATCATGGCGAAGCTCAATATCGCCGAAAAGCGCGTGCCGCAGGACGGCCGCATTCGCATCAAGATCGCCGGCAAGGACATCGACATCCGCACGAGCATCATTCCCACGGCGTGGGGCGAGCGCGTCGTCATGCGTCTGCTGGACAAATCGCAGGTGCGTCTCGATCTTTCGACGCTCGGTCTCGATCCGCCCAAGCTCGCGCTGGTCGAGGATCTGATCCGCCATTCGCACGGCATCATCCTCGTCACGGGCCCCACCGGTTCGGGCAAGACGACGACCCTCTACGCCGCGCTGGTGCGTCTCAACAACCCCGACGTCAATATCCTCACGGTCGAGGACCCGGTCGAGTATCAGATCCCCGGCATCGGCCAGATGCAGGTGAATCCCAAGATCGAACTCACCTTCGCGTCGGGCCTGCGATCGTTCCTGCGTCAGGACCCCGACATCATCCTCGTCGGCGAAATCCGCGACCTCGAAACGGCCGAGATCGCGATCCAGGCGTCGCTCACCGGCCATCTCGTCTTCTCGACGCTGCACACCAACGACTCCGCCAGCGCCTTCACGCGTCTCGTGGACATGGGCGTCGAGCCCTTCCTCGTGTCGAGCTCGCTCATCGGCGTCGTGGCGCAGCGCCTCGTGCGCATCTTGTGCCCCCAGTGCAAGGAAGCGTACGACGTGACCGAAGAAGAGCTCGCCAAGATCGGTCTCACGCCGGCCGACGTGACGGGCCCGATCTATCGCCCCACGGGGTGCCCGAACTGCCTGCAGACCGGCTACTCGGATCGCGAGGCGATCTACGAGATTCTCGTCATGCGCGAGAACATCCAGCAGCTCATCCTCAAGAACGCCGACGCGAACACGATCAAGCGCCAGGCGATCGCCAACGGCATGGCCACGCTGAGAAAAGACGGCGCCAGAAAGGTGCTGCTCGGCTTCACGAGCATCCCCGAGGTCATGCGCGTCACCAGCGAAGACATCGCCTAGGACCATGCCCGTCTACAGCTACAAAGCCATGGATGCCCGGGGCAAGAACGTCTCGGGGATCATCGACGCCGAGAGCGAGAAGGCGGCGAAGGCCAAGCTGCGCAAGGAAGGCAAGTTCCCGACCCTGGTCGAGGAAACGCAAAAGGGCAAGGCGACGCGCGGCAAGGGCCTGTCGATGGAGATCGACCTGCGCATGCTGCTCGGGCGGGTGAAGGCGCGGGACCTGGCCATCGCCACGCGGCAGTTCGCCACCCTGATCGGCGCGCGCATCCCCATGGACAACTCGCTGCAGGCGCTCGCCAAGCAGGTCGAGAACCCCGTTCTGCAAAAAACCTATTCGCAGATTCGCGATCGCGTCACGCAGGGCACCTCGCTCGCCAATGCGCTGCGCGAGTTCCCCAAGGTGTTCCCGCCGCTGTACACGAACATGGTCGCCGCGGGCGAGGAGTCGGGCACGCTCGAAGCCGTGCT
>CAZPJD010000010.1:0-43647 GCA_964586775.1 uncultured bacterium
CCGAGGACATCCACATGGTCATTACCGACCAGAGGATGCCGGGCATCTCGGGCACGCAGATCCTTCAGATCCTGCGCGAGAAATACGAACACATCATCCGGATCCTGATCACGGGCTACGCCGACATGAAGGTCGCGGTGGACGCGATCAACAAAGGGCAGGTCCAGCGCTACATCACCAAGCCCTGGGACCCGGGCGACCTGAAGTCGGCGGTGGCTTACGAACTCAAACGGTTCGACCTTCAGGAGTCGAACAAGCGCCTGACGCGCGAGCTGCTTCGCAAGAACGAGGAGCTCGAGGCGATGAACGCCGAGCTGCAACGCCAGAAAGACGAGATCGAACGGCTGGCGATGGAGTACAAGGAGCAGAAGGAGATCGCGATCGAGATGAGCGACAAGCTCGCCCGGTCGAATCTGGAGCTGCTCAAGGCGCAGGAAGAGATCAAGCTCAAAAACGTCAAGCTGGAAGCGGCGAACAAGAAGCTCGAACGCCTCTCGATCACCGACCCGCTGACGGGCTTTTTCAACAAGCGCCACCTGATCCAGATCCTGGAAGGCGAAATCGGCCGCGCGAAGCGATATGATCTGAATCTTTCCATTCTCATGATCGATATGGATAACTTCAAGTCGGTGAACGACACCTGGGGCCACCCCTTCGGGGATCTGGTCATCAAACGGGTGACGGAGAAGATCCGACGCAATATCCGCGAAACAGACTACCCCACGCGCTATGGCGGCGACGAGTTCATCGTCATCCTGCCGCACACGGGGATCGAGCGCGCGATGTACATGGCCAAGCGCATGCACTCCGACATCCGGGTGTCGCACCTGACGAGCCCGGACGGCGCGCTCGTCACGCCGCAGGTGTCCATCGGCGTCGCCTACTACCCGCACCCGAAAATTTCGAACAAGGAGCAGATGATCGCCATCGCCGACGAGGCGCTGTACAAGGCCAAGGAACAGGGCCGCAACTGCATCATCGTCGCCGAGTGACGGCGATCGTCCCATCGCCATGTTGAACCGGATCGTCGCCTGGCTCAGCGAACGCGGGGCCATCGGACTCGCCATGGCGGTCGCCGTGCCGGCCACCGTGTTGGCGGGCTTCGCGCTGGTGTCGGTGGCGACGGTGGGCGAGACCGGCCCCACCCCCCGCGAGTACGCGCTGATTTTCGGCGTGTGGATCCTCATCGCGGCGGGCGGCGGCGGCATCGCATGGCTCATTGGCCAGCGGCAGGTCCGCGCCCTGAAAGACCTCGAGGCCGCGGCCGACGCGGTGGAACGCGGCGAGGTCCGCCTGCCGGCGCGCAGCGCCCCGGGCGGGAAATTCGCCGAGCTCGAAAACAAGCTCGTGCGCATTGGCAAGGCGCTCGACGAACGCTCGCAGCTCACGGCGCGTGCCCAGCCGAGCGAGAAGCTGCAGGACGAGCTGTCCGAGGAAAAGCGGCGCTTCGAGGCGTTCCTTCGCGGCATCGGCGATCCCGTGACGATCGTCGACAAGGAATTCCGCATCATCTACGTCAACGACACGGTCAAAAAGATCTTCGGCGATCACACCGGCGATCACTGCTTCAAGGTCTACGAACACAAGACCGACGTGTGCGGCGGCTGCCCCGTGCGCCGGTCGATGGATACGGGCAACGTCGAGCATTCGCTGCGCCGCGTCTACACCCGCGACGACAAACTGCTCTACATGGAAGCGACGGGCAGCCCGATCCGCGACGACAAGGGCAACATCATCGCGGGCATCGAACTCGCGCGCGACGTCACGCAGCGCATCAAGCTCGAACGCAGCGTCGAGATCCGCTCGCGCGAACTGGCCGTCGCCAACGAGGAGCTGCGCATCGCCAACGAGCAGCTACAGGGCGCGTATGAGGAACTCAAGGCCGCCCAGTCAGCCCTCTTCCAGAGCGAGAAGATGGCGTCGCTGGGCGTGCTCGTCGCCGGCGTCGCGCACGAGATCAACAACCCGGTCAACTTCGTGTACGGGTCGATGCCGCTGCTCGACGAAAACATCAAGTCGCTGCTCACCCTCGTCGGGCAGATCGAGACGATGGACATCGCCGAGGACCAGAAGGACATCATTCGCAAGATCAAGAGCGAGATCGACTTCGAGTACGTGCAGGAAGACCTGGGCCGCATCGTCAAGAACGTCGCGACCGGCGCCCAGCGCATCAAGGAGATCGTGCAGAACCTGCGCACCTTCTCGCGCGTGGACTCGGGCGAGAACGTCGACATGGACCTGCATCAGGGCATCGACAGCACGCTCGAGATCCTGCGTCATGAGTACAAGAACCGCATCGAGATCAAGAAGGAATACGGCGAGATTCCCGTCCTGATCGGCAACCCCGGCAAGATGAATCAGGTCTTCATGAACATCCTGCACAACGCCATTCAGGCCATCGAAGCCGAGGGGCGCGTCGGCATCCGCACCTTCGTCGAGGGGCCGAACGTGGTGGTGGAGATCGAGGACTCGGGCAAGGGTATCGCCCCCGAGCACCTGAGCAAGATCTTCGACCCGTTTTTCACGACCAAGAAGGTGGGCGAGGGAACGGGCTTGGGGCTTTCGATCAGTTACAGTATCGTACAGGATCACAAGGGCCGACTGACGTGTCGCAGTCAGATCGGCCAGGGAACCACGTTCCGCATCGAGCTCCCCATGCGGGAGCAGGACATGGAAACACGGGAGCAGACGACGACCTATGGCTCTACGACCCATCCTTTGGCATCCTGACCCGGTTCTGAAAGAGAAGTGCGAACCGGTCGAGGTCTTCGACGAGTCCGTCCGGACGCTCGTTCGCGACATGGCCGAAACCATGTACGCCGCGCCCGGCGTCGGCCTCGCCGCCCCGCAGATCGGCGTCACCCGGCGCGTTTTCGTCATCGACGTGCGCGATCAGGACCCCACCGGCGGCCCCAGGCTGCGGGCCTTCGTCAATCCGCAGATCGTCGAAAAAAAGGGCGAGATCGTCTGGGAAGAGGGCTGCCTTTCGATCCCCGGCGTCAATGAGGATATCTTGCGCGCCGAGCGCGTGCGCGTGGCGGCGATGGATGAAAACGGCGTTCCCTTCGAGCTCGAGGCCGACGGCCTGCTCGCCGTCGCGATCCAGCACGAGAACGACCACCTCGACGGCGTCCTGATGTTCGACCGCCTCTCGCCCCTGCGGCGCAAATTCGCCCTGCGCAAATACAAACGCGAGCTCGCCAAACGCGAGGAAGACGCGAAGGCCGCGCAGGGCTGAGCCGCTCCGTCCGCTCCCTTCGTTCGGCTTGTCGCATCGGCAAGCCGCCGGGCATAATGCCGCCATGCGCATCGTCTTCATGGGAACGCCCGCGATCGCCGCGACCGTCCTGCGTGCGCTCGCGCTCGCGGGCCGCGCACCGACGCTCGTGGTCTCGCAGCCCGATCGCCCCCAAGGGCGCGGCCTCGGCCTGGTTCCCACGCCGGTGCACGCGGCGGCCGACGAAATCGGCATGCCGGTCTTCCAGCCCGAAAAGATCGACGACGCGGCCTTTGCACACTTGCGGGGCGAACGGCCCGATCTGATCGTTGTCGTCGCCTATGGAAAGATCCTGCGCCCGCGCGTGCTCGACCTGCCGCGCTTCGGATGCGTCAACGCGCACGCGTCGATCCTGCCGAAATATCGCGGCGCCGCTCCCATCAACTGGGCGATCATCCGAGGCGAGTTCGAGACCGGCGTCTCGATCATGAAGCTCGACGCGGGCATGGATACCGGCCCCGTCGGCCTCGTCCGGCGAATCCCCATCGCGCCCGACGACACCGCCGCGACGCTCACCGACAAGCTCGCGCACCTGGCGGCCGCCGCGATGATCGACGCGATCGAGCGCATCGAGGCGGACGAGATGACGTGGAGCGCGCAGGACCACGACCGCGCCGACTACGCACCGATGCTGGAGAAGGACGACGGCCTGATCGACTGGACGCGCCCCTGCGCCGAGGTCGATCGGCTGATACGCGGCGTCACCCCGTGGCCCGGCGCGCAGACGACGCTCGCGGGCAAACGTCTCAAGATCCTCGCGGCCTCGCCTGAGCAGGATTTCGACGGCGAACCCCACGTGATTCTCGCAGCGGGGCGCGACGGCATCGTCGTGGCGTGCGGCGAGGGCGCGCTACGCATCGTGCGGCTGCAACAGGAAGGCAAAAAGGCGATGGACGCGCGCGACTTCGTCGGCGGCGCGCGGCTTGCGCCCGGCGATCGGATCGGTCGATGAGCGCGCCCGAGCCCAACCGCGCCGCGTCCCCCGCGCGGCGAGCGGCCCTCGACGCCCTCACCGAGGTGCGTCGGCGGGACGCTTACGCGAATCTCGTGCTGGGGGCGATGTTCGAACGACGCGAGATGTCGGGACAGGATCGCCGCCTCGCCACCTTTCTCGTGAACGGCGTTTTGCGCACGCGACGAATGCTCGATTGGCGCATCGACCGCGTCTCTCGCATTCCCACGAAGAAGCTGGAACCGGCGGTGCTCGACGCGCTGCGCATGGCCATTTTTCAGTTGACCGCCATGGATCGCATCCCCGACCACGCCGCCGTCGCCGAGACGCTGCTGCTCGTGCCGGATCGCGCGCGCGGATTCTGCAAGGCCGTGCTCGAGCAGATTCGTCGCGAGGGGGACTCCGCCGGCGAGCCGCGCGGCGACGACGCGAACGCAACCGTTGCCCTGCGCGAATCGCTCCCCGACTGGATCGTGCGCGAGTGGGCGGAGGGGTACGGCGAGGAATCCGCCGCGCGCTTTGCGCATGCGCTGTCGCAAGAACCGCCGGGCATGCTGCGCGCCTGCGGAGTTGCCCGCGACGAGTTGATTGCACAACTCGGCGGGGAAGGGATCGCGGCGAGCCCCGCGCGATTCGCGCCGCTGGGTGTGCGCGTCGATCATCTTGACGCCGCCATCGCCTCGCGCGCGTTTGCCGAGGGCCGCGCGATCGTGCAGGGCGAGGCGAGCCAGATCGCCGTGGAACTGGTGGGCGCGAGGCCGGGCGATACCGTGCTCGATGCCTGCGCCGCGCCGGGCGGCAAGGCGACGCGTCTCGCCGAGCAGGTCGGTCCGCAAGGGCGCGTCGTCGCCACCGACGTGCACGCGGGACGCGCGGAACTCATCGCGCAGAACGCGCGTCGGCTCGGTCTGGCGAATATCGACGTGCGTGCGTTGGACGTGGCCGAAACGCGGGAATTCGCGGCCGCGTCGTTCGATCGCGTGCTGGTCGACGCGCCGTGCACCGCGCTCGGGCAGGCGGCCCGCCACCCCGAGCTGCGCTGGCGGCTCGCCCCGGAGGACCCGGAGCGCATGGCGGAGTTGCAACTTAAGCTCCTGCGAGCCGTCGCGAAGGCGGTCAAGCCCGGCGGCCGGCTCGTCTACGCCGTCTGCACGCTCACCGCCGCCGAAACGCGCGACGTCGCGCATGCCTTCGCCGCGCAGGCGCGCCACGAGGGTTTCCGATTGGCCGACGCCGCGCGGATTTTGGAGGAGCCATGCCGTACGCACACCCACGACGGCTTCTATCTCTTCGAGCCGGATGCCGAGTCGCCGGAAGGGTTTTTCGCGGCGGTCTTCGAGCGCGCGCCGTGACGGGACGCGTGCGTACGTCGATCGCTGCGCTGTTGGTTGTGCTGGGCGTCGTCGCGTGCGAGCCGGCACTCGCGCCCCGGATCGCGCCGTCCGTCGGCGACGCGTACACCGTCGGCATCGAGATCGCGCAGAAACTCTACTTGCAATTTCACGACGCGGAGCGGATCGAGGCCGTGAACATCCGCATCGACGGCGAGTGGCGAATTACGGCCGCCGCCAAAGGCCACTCGGCGGATCAGATTTTCACGCTGTCGTCGCTGGCCATGCGCAAGGCGTCGCCCGGCGGCGTCGTCGAATACGTGATGCGCACGCCGCCGGGAGAATCGGCGACGCTGCCGTCCGGTTACACGCGCGCGTTCGCGCAGTTTCCGCTTTCGATGCGCTTGAACGCGGACGGCACGTTGCAGAGGGTGGAGGGAACGCAGGCCCTTTTGACGGCGCTGCGCGCGGAACCGGATCTGGCGGCGCGGACCGATCAGGGGGAACTCGAAAAGGAGCTGTCGAAGATCCTGTCCGATCAGGCGCTCGCCGACACGCTGGTCGCGGTTTTCGGCATCCTGCCGCCGAAAAAGTCTCATCCCGGCGCCGAGTGGGATGCCGTGCGCGAGATCTACTTCGATCTTGTGCCCGTCACGTCGAGATTGCGCCTGAACCTTCGCGCGATCCAGACCGGTCAGGCCCGCGTGGAGCTGAAGGCGGAGTACTTCGGGGAATCGCCCGGCGGCGGATTCGGGGCCTCGAATCTGCGGTTCGGCGCGGACGGCATCAAGGGCCAGGGCGGAGGCAACGCCACGATCTCGCTGGAAACGGGCCTCGCCACGCGCGTGGATACGAACGCCGAGTTCCGCGGCGAGGTGTCGGTGTACGGGAATCCCCATTTGGATCCGAACGAGTTCTATCCGTTTCGGATGGAACGCACGTTCGCGTTCCACGCGGTTCCCATCGCGGCGCCGACCGTCGTGCCGACCGGCGCGCCGTCCTCGAAACGTCCGGCGCGCAAGAGTGGTCAGGGCCCCGATTTCTCCGCTCCCGTGCCGGTGGACGACTAAAAAAAACCCGCCTGTTTTCGCGAGGAATCGCATTGACCGAATCGGGCGGCGGGATCATATTGCCGCCGCGTTTTCACCGCGCGGAGACAACGCACGATGGGCAAGGACGTCATGCTCGCCTATGACCTGGCCGACGGATTCAACGACTACTCGTTGATCTCGCGGCTCATGACTCAGTTCGGCTGGCTTCAGACCGAGGTGTCGAACGTCCTGCTCAAAACCTACAAAGACGACTACGCGGACGAGGAGGTCATCGGATCGGCCAAGGTCGAGTTCGAAGACCGCTGCTTCGACGCGTCGGTCGTGCCGAAGTGCTGCGTGATCACCGTGTGCCGGGGAACGCCGGGGCTGTTTTCGAAATGAGCGGGGCGGCTTGGTCCGCGTCCGCGTGAATTGGTCATCGGGGGATTTTGCCATGACGAAGATGAAAGCCATCGCCAAGACCGGGCCGCATGAGGGCGCGCAGCTCATCGAGGCCGAGATTCCGCGACCGGGCAAGAAGGACGTGCTCGTCAAGGTGCGCGCCACGTCGATCTGCGGCACCGATCTGCATATCTACAACTGGGACGCCTGGGCGCAAAACCGCATCAAGCCGCCCATGATCTTCGGTCACGAATTCACCGGCGAGGTGGTGGAGGTCGGCGAAGAGGTCGAGCAGATCAAGGTCGGCCAGCTCGTCAGCGCCGAGACGCACATCGTCTGCGGCTATTGCTACCAGTGCCGCGTGGGCGCGAAGCACCTGTGCGAGAACACGATCATTCTGGGCGTCGATCGGCAGGGCTGTTACGCCGACTACGTGTGCATCCCGGCCAAGAACGCGTGGGTCAACAAGGACACGATGCCCGACGAGATCGCGTCGATCCAGGAGCCCTTGGGCAACTCGGTCTTTGCGGTGACGGAAGGCTCCGACATCACAGGTAAAGTGGTCGCGATCTTCGGCATGGGGCCCTTCGGCCAAATGGCGATCGCCGTGGCCAAGGCCTACGGCGCGGCGCACATCATCGCCATCGAGCCAAATCCCTACCGGCTCGACATGGCGCGCAAGATGGGCGCCGACCACGTGATCGACCCCTCGCGAGAAAACACCGTCGAGACCATCAAGTCCATCGTCGGCGGCCCTCACGTGGATGTGGTGGTGGACATGAGCGGCAACCAGCGCGCGATCAAGGACGGCTTCGCGGTGCTCACCAACGGCGGTCGTTTCACGTTCTTTGGGATTCCGCCGAAAGACATCGAGCTCGAGGCGGCGAACGACATCATCTTCAAAGGCGCGCGCGTCATCGGCATCTCGGGGCGCAAGATCTGGCAGACCTGGTACACCGTGAAGGAACTGTTGCTTTCGGGCCGGCTCGAAATCGCTCCCGTCATCACGCACCAGTTCGCCCTCGGGGACTTCGCCAAGGGCTTCGACCTGATGCGCTCCGGCAACTGCGGCAAGGTGATCCTGCGTCCCTAGGCACGTGAAAAAACCCGCGATCCGTTCCGAGCGCGGAATTTCGGGGGCCGACCCGAATTGACCTGCCCCGTCCCCTACCTATAATCGCGCGTTCCGGGACCCGAAAACCGGACCAACGCGGCGGCGGATCGCGCCGCCCAGAGGCGTTTATGCATCAAAAAGTGGAAAGCTGGTTCGACCTTGTGGCTCTTGAGCATGAGGTCCTGAAGTTCTGGGATGAGCATCGCGCGTTCGACAAGCTGCGCGAGAAGAACGCGCACGGCCCGATCTGGTCCTTTCTCGACGGCCCCATCACCGCCAACAACCCGATGGGAATCCACCACGCGTGGGGGCGAACGCTCAAGGACGCCTACCAGCGCTACCACGCCATGAACGGCAAACGACTGCGGTACCAGAACGGTTTCGACTGCCAGGGCCTGTGGGTCGAGGTGGAGGTCGAAAAGGAACTGGGGTTCGCGACAAAGCGCGACATCGAGGACTACGGCATCGACCGATTCGTGGAGAAGTGCAAGGAGCGCGTGCGCAAGTACTCGGCGGTGCAGACGGAGCAGTCGATCCGTCTGGGCTACTGGATGGATTGGAACGACTCGTACTACACGATGTCGGACGAGAACAACTACACGATCTGGTCCTTCCTGAAAAAGTGCCACGACCGCGGCCTGATCTACAAGGGCCACGACGTGATGCCGTGGTGCACGCGCTGCGGCACCGGCCTCTCGCAGCACGAGATGCACGAGGGCTACAAGACCGTGAAGGATACGTCGATCTTCGCGCGCTTCCCCATCGTGGGGCGCGAGGGCGAGTACTTCCTCGTATGGACGACAACCCCGTGGACACTGTCGTCCAACACCGCCATCGCCGTGAATCCGGAACTGCGTTACGCGAAGGTGCGTCAGGGCGACGCGGTGTATTACCTGGCCGAGGGGCTGGTCGCGTCGGTGATCGGGCGCAAGGGCGCGTTCGAGGTGCTGGAAACGATGCCGGGCGGCGCGTTCGAGGGATGGTCTTACCGGGGGCCTTACGACGAGAACGCGAACCAAAAGGTGGATGGCCCGGGGCACCCGGTGGTGTTTTGGGATGAGGTGGCGGCGACCGACGGAACGGGCATCGTGCACATCGCGCCCGGCTGCGGCAAGGAGGACTTCGAACTCGGCAAGCAATACGGTCTGCCGGTCATCGCACCCATCGACGACATGGGCGTCTTCGGTCAGGGCTTCGGATATCTGACCGGCAAGAACGCGGCCGAGGTCGAGAGCCTTGTCATCGACGACTTCAAATCCAAGGGCATTCTTTTCGCCACGGAGAAGTACGAGCACAGCTATCCGCACTGTTGGCGCTGCAAGACGGCGCTGCTGTTCCGCGCGGTCGACGAGTGGTTCATCGCCATGGACGCGTGGCGCGACGAGATCAAGGACGTGGCGCGGCAGATCCGCTGGATCCCGGGCTACGGCCTCGATCTGGAACTCGACTGGCTCTCGAACATGCGCGACTGGATGATCTCGAAGAAGCGCTACTGGGGCCTCGCGCTACCGATCTGGGTTTGCGACTCCTGCGGGCATTTCGACGTCATCGGCGGCAAGGACGAACTGCGCGAGCGAGCGACGGCGGGCTGGGACGCGTTCGACGGCAAGAGCCCGCATCGCCCGTTCATCGACGCGGTCAAGATCGCGTGCGCGAAGTGCGGCGGCGCGTCGAGCCGCATCAGCGACGTCGGCAACCCGTGGCTCGACGCGGGCATCGTCGCGTACTCGACCACGCACTACAACACGAATCGCGACGAGTGGAAGCAGTGGGTTCCGGCGGATCTGGTGCTGGAGTGTTTTCCCGGCCAGTTCCGCAACTGGTTTTACGCGCTGCTCGCGATGAGCACGATGATGGAGAACCAGCCGCCGTTCCGCACGCTGCTCGGCCACGCGCTGGTGCGCGACGAACACGGCGCGGAGATGCACAAGTCGGCGGGCAACGCGGTGTGGTTCGACGACGCGGCCGAGGCCGCGGGCGTGGACGTGCTGCGCTGGCTGTATTGCCGTCACGAAACGACGACGAACCTGAACTTCGGCTACGCCGCCGCCAAGGAGATCCGCGGTCGTTTCATCAACACGTATTGGAACACCTACGCGTTCTTCGTGAACTACGCACGCATCGCGAATTACAACCCCGGCGCGCGACCGCAGACGCACGCCGCGGATCGACCGCCCTTCGACCGATGGATCCTCGACCGGCTCGCCGTGCTCATCGAGCGCACTCGAAAAGGCTTCGACGACTACAACCTGCGCGCGGGGGTGCTGTCCGCGGAGGAGTTCGTCGAGGAGCTGTCGAACTGGTACATCCGCAACAACCGGCGGCGGTTCTGGGGCGAGATCGACGACGATGACACACGCATGGCGTTCGACACGCTCTTCACGTGCGTCGAAACTCTCACGCGGCTCGTCGCGCCGATCATGCCGTTCCTGACCGAGCACATCTATCAGAACCTCGTTCGCGCGGTGCATCCCGACGCGCCGGTTTCGATCCATCACTTGCACTTTCCGCACGCGATGCCCGAGTGGCGCGACGCGAAACTCGCCGACGAAATGGGCGCGCTGGAACGCATCACGCACCTGATGCTCTCGGCCCGCGAAGGCGCGAAGCTGCGCGTGCGTCAGCCGCTCTCGTCGATCGCGATCGGTCCGCAGACGGCGGCCGAGGCCGCGAACTTCCGCGCGCACGAGGCGTTTTTGCGCGAGCAGCTCAACGTCAAGGCGATCGTGGTCGCCGAGCCCGGCACGCCGTCGCCCGCGACGATCACGGTCAAGCCGAACTTCAAGACGCTCGGTAAAAAGCTCGGGCCGAAGATGAAGGCGTTCGCCGCCGCGCTGGAATCCAACGCCGATCTTCGCGCGAAGGCGCTCGAGCAGGCCGCGTCGTTCACCTTCGCGTTCGAGGATGCCGAGTTCGAGTTCGAGAAAGCGGACTTTCTGGTGGAGCAGCGCTCGCCCGAAAACACATTCGTCGCGGCGGACGCGTTCGACTGGGTGTCGCTCGACACGGTCATCACGCCCGAGCTGGAGCGCGAGGGGCTGATGCGCGACATCCTGCGCAACCTTCAGATGCTGCGCAAAGACGCGGGGCTCGAGATCGAGGATCGCTGCGCGGTCGTCTACCAAATCGAGGGCGACACGTTGCGCGAGGTCGTGCGCGAATGGGGCGAGGTGATGGCCGAAGAGCTGCTGTGCGTGGCGTTTACCGAAGGCGACCCCGGCGACGGAGCGAAGGAACTGAAAATCGCGTCGGGCAAAATGCGGGTGAACTTGTCGAAAGCAAGTGCCACGCGATAAGATTGTGCGTATTGGTCGCACCATCACGGGTCACGCAAGATGCCCTCGTCCGCGTCTCGAAACTCGCCGCCAACTCGCCAAACGGCGTTCGACTATGACCGGACGGTCATCGCGTTCCATGGGACGTATCGGAATACGGCGAAGCGCCTGATCGCCGGGGAGCCTTTCCGAAAGAGCGAGAACGACGACGATTGGCTCGGGCATGGGATCTATTTCTGGGAGTACGCGCCTCAGAAGGCGTGGGAATGGGCCGCGAAGCGATATGGAGCCGAAAGTGCCGCCGTCGTCGGCTCGCTCGTCCGGTTGGGTCGTTGTCTGGATTTGCTCGATCCGAGCAACACGGGTTTATTGTCCAATGCGCATAAGGAGTTACGGGACGAGCTGATCAAGAGCGGTGCTTCGATCCCGAGAAACGCCAACGCGAGCAAGTTGCTCGATTGTGCCGTCTTCAACTACCTGTACGAAAAATTGAGCATGAATGACATCCGCTTCGACAGCGCCCGAGCGGTTTTCGTCCCATTGAAGCAGGGCCGGGGTTTGCCGCGTTTGTGGGAGCGAAGTGGCGTCTTCGACAGTGCGCACATCCAACTTTCGGTTCGGGAACCAAATAACATCCTGGCGGTTTGGCCCGTCAGAAAGGATGGCCGTTATGGGGAAGACGAAGAATAGCGCCGTGGCAATCGCAGTCGGCCGGCAAGCGCCATCGGACGTTCGGACTCCGGACGAGCTCCTCGCGGCGCTTCGCAGTGGTTCATCCGCGACCAAGCGCAAGGCCATGCGAAAGGCGGGCATCATCGACAAAGACGGCAAGCTCACCGCGCGCTACCAGAACTGGGGATCGAAAGTAACCCGTACACCGAACGCGGACTGATCGGGGACGCCGACTTGATCTCGCCCAAGCTCAACTGGCCCGCTGAAAAGATTGAGGCGTTCTGCCGCAAGTGGAAGATCGTCCGCATGGAGCTGTTTGGTTCGGCGCTGCGCGACGACTTCCGCGACGACAGCGACGTGGACCTGCTCGTCGAATGGCTCCCGAACGCGGGCTGGAGCCTGTTCGATCATGTGCATATGGAAGACGAAATCTCGGAGATCCTCGGTCGCAAGGTCGATCTGATCAGTCGCCGAGGATTGGAGCGAAGCGCCAATCCGTATCGCAAGGACGGGATCTTCAACTCTGCCAGGCCGGTGTATGAAGCGGGACAGAGCCTACTTCGTTGACATTCTCACGGCCGGTCGGTCGATCATCGAATCGACCGATGGCCGTACCATCGAGGACTTTTTCTCGGATACGGTCGCGTATTCGGCCAATATGTACCGCTTCGTCATCATGGGAGAGGCGGCCAAGCGCATTTCGGCGGAATCCAAAGCCGCGCATCCCGAGATCGATTGGCGCGGGATGGCCGGACAACGGGACGTGGTGGCGCACCAGTATGACGGAATCGACGCACACGAGTTGTGGGCCACGATGCGAACAACGGTGCCAATTGTCGTGAAGCAAATCGAGCGGATCCTCGGGGAGTGGCCGGAAGAATGATGCGCACCTGCGTCGCATCACCTCCGGGATTTCTCCGAGGCAACAGGCATCGAAATTGACCCCCCGCCCGCCGCGCATGATCGTCTTCGGGTTTGACGGCGGCGATCCCGATCTGCTCTTCGCCTGGGCGCTGGCGGGGCATCTGCCGAACCTGAAACGCGTGATGGACGCGGGCGGCCACGGGCGGCTCGAATCGACGCGGCACCCTCTCACGCCCGCCGCGTGGACTAGCATGGTCACCGGCGTGAACCCGGGGCGGCACGGCATCTTCGACTTCGGCGCGCGCAGGCCGGGTTCGTATCACATCGACCTCGTCACCAGCCGCAACCGGAAATTCCCGACGATTTTCGAGACGCTCCCCGCGCCGCTGCGCAGCGGCGTCGTCAATCTGCCGCTCACGTTTCCCGCCGACCCCATTCGCGGGTTCGCCGCGAGCGATATGCACACCCCCTCACTCGAAACACCCGGCGCGACGCACCCCCCCGAGCTCGCCGCAAAGCTGCGCGAGTGGGGATGGATCTTCGACGCGATGGTGCACTGGCACGACGACCGCGCGCGATTCCTCGACGACGTGCGCGCGATGCACGACGCGCAGCATCGCGTGGCGATGCGTCTGTTCGACGAGGAGTCGCCCGACCTGTTTTTTCCCGTGTACGTGGCGTTCGACCGCGTGGCGCACGCGTTCTGGTCGGCGATGACGCCGGCGCACCGCGAAGCACCCGGCGCGCGGGGCGACGACGGCGACGCGGTGTATCTCGCCGCGAAGATGCTCGACGACGCGCTGGGCGATTATCGCGCGCGACTCGGGCCGGACGATCACCTGCTCGTCGTTTCGGATCACGGCTTCGGCGACCTGCGCGGCGACGTGTATCTCAACGCGTGGCTCATCGACGAGGGCTATTTGTCGTTCGATCCCGCGAAGGTGCGCGCGTTCGTTCCGCCGCCCGCCCCCGCCGGCGACGATCCCCGCCACGCGTGGCACGCGAAACTGCTCGCGAACCTGCCCGACGAACTGCCCGAGAGCGACGACGAGATCCGGCGCGGTCGATTCGACCCGCGACGCAAGACCTGGGACACGGTGGATTGGTCGCGTACGCGCGCCTACTCGTCGGGGCTGTTCGGCAATGTGTGGATCAACCTGCGCGGGCGCGAGCCGGGCGGCATCGTCGAGCCCGGGCGCGAGTACGAAAATTTGCGCGACGAACTCGTCTTGAAACTGCGCGCGTTGCGTCACCCGCAAGACGGCGAGTTCCTCGCCAGCTTCGTGGCCGCGCGCGACGATCTGTACTGGGGCGCGCACCTCGACCTCGCGCCCGACATTGTCGCGACGTTTCGCGACAACGCGTTCATGACGCGCGGCGCGACGGAGTTTCACGAAACGCGGCTCGTCGGCCCGGTCGCCGTCGGGCACACCGGCAACCACCGCGCGCACGGCATCGTCGCGCTCACGGGTCCCCGCGCCGCGCGCGGCGTCGCAACCGATCGACACATCCTCGACATTGCGCCGACGATCCTCTATCTGCTCGGCGCGCCGATCCCGCGCAACCTCGACCACCCTGCGCCGGCTCTGATCGACGCGGTCTCGCTGCGTGCGCATCCCGCCGAAATCGGCCCGCCGGTTTCGCCTCGCGACATCGCCGCGTCCGCGACGCCGGACGCGAATCTGGACGAGGTGCGCCGCCGTCTGGAAGGGCTCGGCTATCTCGCCTAGACTCGCGCCGTCCATGTCCGCCGAGTCCTTTGCAAACAGTCCCGTGAACCACGAACGCCGCTGGTGGGCGCTCTGGGCGGTCCTTTGGTGCGCGTGGTACGTCGTCTCGTTCGCGCACTACCAGCGCGGGCCGGTCTACACCGAGGAAACCGTCAACGGCAATCTCGCGCGCGGCCTGCTCGAAGGGCTCGTCGCGCCGGTCGGCACATATCAGTACGTCGACATCACGCCGGGGCCGCTGGTGTACGGCGTGTTGCTCGTCCCGGCGTTCGCCGCGTTCGGCTCCAATATGTTCGCCATGAAGATCCTCGCGGGCCTGTTCGCCGCGGGTGGCGCGCTGCTGTGGACGTACAATGTCCGGCGAGCCGCCGGTGTCCGTGCGGGCGTGATGATGGCGATCTGGTTGCTCGCGCCGCCCACGCTGCTCGACCGCATGTTCCGCCTCGCGTGGGCGAATCACATGGAAGCGATCTTCTGGGGCGCGCTCGTCTTTTTCGTCGCCCGCCGATCGTGGTCGGCGCACGCACGGGGGCGTGACGCGCTGCTGGGCGTCGTCGCGGGTTTCGCGGCTTTTTTCTGCCTGCAAAACGTTGTGGCCCTCGCCGCCGCGTTCGCCGTGTGGGCGTGGCGTCTCGGGCGACTTGCGCCGCGACGCTTTGCGAACGCCGTTGTTCCCGGCTTCCTGATCGGTTTCGCGCCGCGATTGTGGCTCGCGATCGACACGCACCGCATCGGCCCGGTGTTCTCGCCCATCGAGGTGGATACGCCCATTGCGGTCAAGCTCGCGGCCCTCGCAATTCGACACGCGCCGCGCATGGCGGGTTACTCGTGGGCGTGGGCGGGATGGCTGTTCGCTCTGTTGGCCGTCGTCGCGCTGGGGATTCTCGTGTGGCGAGTTACGCTGGCGCGCGACGAATTCCGCACCGACGACGACCGGCGCGATCTGGAGCGATACGTCGTGCTGTGGATGGGCGCTTACCTCGCGGCCTACGCGGTGACCGGCTACGAGGTCTTCGAAATGGTGAACGATCCGCGCTACACGTTTCGGTATCTCGTCCCGATGCTGCCCGTTCTGATGATCGCCGTGGCGCTGGTCGTCTCCCTGCGCCCATTCCGAATCGCGACGCTGGCGCTCGTACCGCTGCTGGTCGCCGGAGCGTGGGATCTTTCGCCGCGCGTGACGATCAAGGGTTTCGCCGATCGGATCGCGCAGGGCCGATTCGCCGTCGAATACCGCTGCGCGCGCGGCGACGACTACCGCGTCCTGCTCGGCCAGAATCTTCCCGCGTATTGGCAATCGGAGCTCGGCGTCGGCCCGAAACTGACGCCCACCGCCTACACGGCTTGGAAAAACACCGTGAAACGGCTTCCATACTCCTGGATGAAGCAGGCATACGAGGAGTTGGGGCGGACGACGGGCCCGCATCCCGCGCTCGATCTCGTACTCTTGGACGCCTCGGTCCAGCCCGAGTGGAAGCTCGCCGCGATCCGCGGCGCGGCGTATGCCCACGTCGCCGGCCTTCTGCGGGCGGGCGGCGGTATCCCGTTCCCATTGACGCGGACGGCGGACTTCACGAAGCCCTGGCCGAACGCCCCCGCCGGCGCGGACACGGCCTTTGCCGAGGGTATCGCGCGGGCGGCGATCGGACTGCGTTCCGAGGGCGTGTCGGGGGCGGATCTGAGCGACGAAGCCGGTCGAGCGCGGATCGCCGCGCGTCTGCGCGAGCGTGTCGAATGGGATGAGGCGACGTCGCCGGAGCTGGTCGTGGGGCTGGCACGCGGGTTCGGGCGGGCGCTGGGCGAACTCGCGGGATACGACTTCGACGCGGCGACCGTGGCGGCCGATGTCTTCGGTATGACCGACGACGCGCGCGTCGCCGAAGCGTTGCGTACGGGATACGACGAGGGTGAGGCGCTCTGGGCGCTCGCGTGCTTCCGCTGCCTGTATGACGACCGTTCGATCGGTCGGGCCGATCGGCTCGCCGGCGCCCTCGCCGATCTCGACATCCAGCTCGCGCCGCGCGGCGACGTGATCGACTTGATCGAGGGCCCGCGCCACGCCGAGTGGCGGGCGCGTTAGCGTTTCGCCGCCTTGATTCCCCGGCCCAACGCGGCCTCGAACGCCTCGACCGTCAGACGCAGCGCCTTGATGCGCGCGTACTTCTTGTCCTTGGCTTCCAACAGGTGCCATGGCGCGAACTCGGTGCTCGTGCGCTCCAACATCTCGTTCGCGGCGAGTTCGTAGTCGTCCCACTTTTCGCGGTTGCGCCAGTCCTCGGGCGTGATCTTGAAATTCTTATAGGCGGTGCGTTCGCGCTCCTTGAACCTGCGAAGCTGCTCGGCCTTGTCGATGTGCAGCCAAAACTTCAGCAGGATGATGCCGAAGTCGCAGAGCTGCTCTTCGAAGTCGTTGATCTCGCGGTACGCGCGCTTCCACTCGTGCTGGGCGGCGAATCCCTCGACCCGCTCGACCAATACGCGACCGTACCAGCTTCGATCGTAGATCGTGACGCGCCCCGACGAAGGCACGTTGCGCCAGAAACGCCACAGGTAGTGGTGCGCGCGCTCCTCGTCGGTCGGCGCGCTGACGGGGATCACGTGATAGTGCCGCGCGTCGAACGCCGGCACGATGCGACGGATGATGCCGCCCTTGCCCGCCGCGTCCCAGCCCTCGAACACCATGATCGCCGAGCGACGCTGCTTGACGAGCCGTTCCATCAGGCCGTTGAGCTTGTCCTGATGCGCGACGAGCTGCTTTTCATATGCGGGTCGCTCGATCGACTTCGTCATGTCGAGCGTGTCGAGGATCGTGTGCCCGTTCTTCTTCACGCGTCGCGGCGGACGCGATTTCGCGGGGGGCTTCTCGCCCAGGCGGCGGATCAGTTCGTCGCGGATGACCGTGGCCGCCTGCAAATTGCGCCACCGCCAGTCGGTTCCCTCGACGATGGTCCACGGCGTCTCGCCCGTGCTGGTTTCGCGCAGGACGCGCTCCACCACCTTCGTCCCCTCGTCGTACAGGCGCAGGATGTCCTTTTCCTCGCGCAGCACGCGGCGGCGCAGCTTCTTGTCCTTTTCCATCTCGCGCAGACGGCTGCGTCGCTCGCTCTTGGGCAGATGGAACCAGAGCTTGACGATGAGCGCGCCGTCGTCGACCAGTTCCTTTTCGAACGTGTTGATCCGCACGCACGCCGCGTCGATGTGCGCCGCGTCGCCGTCGCGCACGCCGTGTTGGATGGTCGCGCGATACCACGATCCGAACACGATGCCGGCGCGACCACGGGGCGGAAGAATCCGCCAGAAGCGCCAGTACTCGGGCCGCTCGCGTTCCTCGTCGGTCTCACGGTCGAGGGCGTGCACCTGCAGGAACCGCGCGTCCATCCATTCGGTGAGCACGGTGAGCGTGTCGGCGAGGCCGACGCGGTCGTCGCCCGAGAGCACGATGACAAGAGGGAATTCCGCACGGTCCTTGAGCTTCATCTGCGCCTGCAGAAGCGTCGCGCGCACCGCCGGCGCCTGTTTTGCGTATTCGTCCTTGGAGAGCTTTCGCCCCAGCTCAGCGGTTTCAAACATCGCACGCCCCCTCGACGCCAAATCCAAATCGCAAGACAAATCGGGCCGACGCCGGAATTGAGCGTAGCGCGTGCGGGGCAAATTTCAATCGGTCGCGGGGCGACGACCGGAATCAGGCGGCGAGGGCCGCGAAGACCTCGGAGCGTTTCGCCTCTTCCTGCACATCACGAATGATGTCGGGCACGTCCTCCATGCGCAGCGCCAGGTCGTCCCATGCGCCGATGCTGCTGGATTCGCGGATCATCTCGGGCGACGAGGTGACGCCGAGGTTGTTGCAAATGAAATCGGCGATGTGCACGAGCTGAGCGAGCCGCCGGTGCCGGTCGGGCGCGAGGTCGGGCTCGTGGTGGTAGATCACGGCGTCCACGACAGATTCGGGCAGACGCCATCGCCCCAGAAGGTATCCGCCGATCTCGGCGTGCGTGATGTCGAGGAGTCGACGCTCGGAATCGGCCGCGGTCAGGTGATCGGATTCCATCAACGCGCGCGTTTGCGCGAAGGCGTCGGCGAAGTGCCGCTCGAGCACGAAGGCGCCCACGTCGTGGAGGATCCCGGCAGTGTATGCTTGGTCCGTCTCGGACCGGTCCACGCCGCTCGCGTATTCGCCCAGCACGCGCGTCGTGTATGCAACGGTGATGGAATGCCGCCAGAACGCGTGCAGATCGACGGCCTTCGATTTTTTCCCGAACGCCCGCGCGATCCCCACCGCGGTGCAGATCCGACCGACCTCCTGAATGCCGAGCCGCGTGACCGCATGCGCGACCGACGCGATCTCCTTGCCCGCGGTACCATAGAATGCCGAGTTGACGACCTTGAGCACGGCGCTCGTGAGCGCCGGATCGTCGGCGACGATCGAGGCGATGTCGGATGCGGAGCTTTTTTCATCGCCCACCCGCTCCATCAGGCGGGCGACGACCTGCGGCAAGGTCGGCAGCGAGCGGATTTCGCCCAGCCGATCGAGGATCGATGTGCGCGCGGGGCGATTCATGTCACATGTCCAATCCCATCCCCAGGCTCTCCATCACCTTTGTGGTGAGGTCCTGCGGGCTGAAAGGTTTGCACAGGTAGTTGTTCGCGCCCGCCTGGATGGCGCGCACGACGTTTTCGCGTTCGGCCTCGGTGGTCACCATCATCACGGGGATCTCGCGGAATCGCTCGTCCGCGCGGATGTTGCACAGCGTGGTGTACCCATCCATGACCGGCATGTTCCAGTCGAGCAGAATGAGGTTGATGTCGCCGTGTTCTTTTTCGAGCACGTCGAGCGCCTCCTTCCCGTTCGCCGCGCCGACGACGTCGAACCCGATGACGCTGACGGCGTCGGTGATGATCCGGCGGATCACGAACGAGTCATCGACCGAGAGGATTTTCATGGCGCGCTCCTTACCGCTTCACCTGGTAGAAGATCGACCGTTGGTGATCGCGGATTTCGAAGTCGGTGCTGTAGCCCGACAGGCTCTCCGCGGAGCCGAGGAACAAGTGGCCGCCCGTGTTCAGAGCCCGGGCCAGCCTCGCGAAAAGGCCCTTCTTGAACGTCTCGGAGAAGTAGATCGCGACGTTGCGGCACATGATGATGTCAAAGGTCCCCAGCGCCGCGAAGTCGGACTGCAAATTGAGGCGCTTGTACGAGACCATCTTCTTCACCGCCTCGTCGAGCACCCACACGCGGCCGTTCTGTTTGAAGTAGCGGTCGCGCATGGCGTCTTCGAGGCCGCGGCCCATCGAGATCTGGTCGTAGCGACCCGCCATCGCGAGAAAGAGCACCGACGGCGAGATGTCGGTCCCGAGAATCTCGACGTTCGCGGGCCGGAGCGCCGCGCCGGGCCGCAATCGCGCGTACTCGTGAACGCACATCGCCAGCGAATACGGCTCCTGCCCGGTGGAGCTCGCCGCGCACCAGATGCGCACGCGCATGCGCTTTCCCGAGGCGATCTCGGCGTCGAATTGCGGCAGCAGGACGTCCTGAAAAACCGTGAATGGCGACTTGTCGCGGAACCACAGCGTCTCGTTGGTCGTCATCGCGTCGACCAGCTTGTCGCGCAGGCGCTGGTCGGGCGTCGATTTGATCTTGCGGTAGAATTCCAGAAAGGACTTCGAGCCCGACTCGACGACCATGTTCGTCAGCCGGCTCTCGATCAGGTATTCCTTTCCGCTCGTGAGCGAGATCCCGCACTGCTCCTCGATGTAGTCGCGAAGCAACGTGAATTCCTCGTTCGAAATGGCGAGCGCCATCACGTCGACCTCCGGGCAAACGGACGAATTTTATCTGCAATGCGCGATGCGATTTCGGTCAGCGCGATCTGGGCGTCGGACAGGCCCGCCTCGTCCACGGCGCGGGGCATTCCGTACACCACGCACGTCGCGGCGGACTGCGTGATGCAGTAACAGCCCTTGCGCTTGAGCGTGGCGACGCCGTCCGAGCCATCGTCGCCCATGCCGGTCAGCACGACGGCGAGGATGTTCTTGCCGTAGGTGTTCGCGACCGATCGGAAGAGCACGTCCACTGACGGACGGCAGCTCTTCACCGGCGGATTGTCATTGATGCCGATCCGCCGTTCCGTCGCGCCGGCCTCCTCGCGCACGACCATGTGTTTCCCGCCGGGCGCGATGTAGACGGTATTGCGCACGATCGGCTCGCCGTCCACGGCTTCCTTTACGGTGAGCGGCGACTTGCCGTCGAGGTTTCGCGCGAGCGACTCGGTGAATTTTGGCGGCATGTGCTGCACGAGCAGAACCGGCACGCCCAGATCGCCGGGCAACAGGGGGATGATCTTGCCCAGCGCCTCGGGGCCGCCGGTGGAGCAGCCGATCGCGAGTACGTCGAAGACACCGGGGACGGGCGCGATGCGGGCCGACGGCGGCGGCACGGGCGCGACGATCGCCGGTGCGGGCTCGGAGCGCGTGTCCCGCCCGGCGCGCATGGCGGCGGTGCGTTGGCGCGTGCGGTGGAGCATCAGCACGGTCGAGATCTGCTTGCGCAGCCACTCGACGCTGGCGTCCATCCCCATGCCCTCGGGCTTGGGAACGAAGTCGATCGCGCCCGATTGCAGGCACTTGATCGTGATGTCGGCGTTGTGCGTGCTCGCGCCGCTGACCATCACCACGCCGATCTGCGGCCAGCGCTGCTTGAGCGCCTTGAGCGTCTCCAAACCGTCCATCTCGGGCATCTCGACGTCGAGAAACACGAGGTCGGGTTTGAGCTGCTCGATCTTGAGCAGCGCGATTCGTCCGTTGGGGGCGGTGCCGACGATCTCGGCGTCGTCGAGCCGCTCGACAACGTCGGTCATGATCCGTCGATAGGTGACGGTGTCGTCGACGACCAGAACCCGGCTGCGTGGTTCCGGCGAAGAGACTTTGGCGGCGTTCCAGCTCATGTCCACCGGTCCGGGCGGGCGGGTTGGGTCATGCGGCGCACGGGGGCGTCGCTCAGGCGCAGACTTGCGCCACCTTGAGGATCGAGAGCAGGCCGTGGTCGAGCTTGACCACGCCCGAAAGATACTTGCCGCTGACAACGCCGACGTTCGCCGGTGGCCGCTCGATCTCGGATTCGTCCACGGTCACGACGTCGCCGATGCGGTCGACGAGCAGGCCGACCACGTCGGTCCCGGTGCCCAGGTGCTCGTCCACGTGGATCGACTGCCGGTCGAGCTCGCCCTCGGTCTTGAGGATGATGTTGCGCGACGTGGCCGACACCTCGCGCGGTTCGAGCGCGAGTTTGACGCCCAGGTCGAGCACCGTGACGATCTGGCCGCGCAGATTCACGAGGCCGCGCACGTGGTTGCCCACGCGGTGCACCGGCGTGAGTTCGAGTTGCCGGCTGATCTCGCGGACGTAGAGGATGTCCACGCCGAAGAGGTGATCGTCGAGATAGAAGGTGGTGTATTGTCTGTCGCTCATCACGCCGCCCTCGTCGCCTGACGCAGCAGGTTGTGGATGGTTTCGAGGAGCCCCGCCTTGTCGATCTTTACCGCGTAATCCGTGAATCCGCTCTTGACGCCCTGCTCGCGCGATTTGTCGTCGGCGAGCGACGTGAGCGCGAGGACCGGCACGCCGGCATGGCCGTTGCCGCTGCCGCGGATTCGGCGCACGAGCTCGAAGCCGTCCATGCGCGGCATCACGATGTCGGAGACGACGAGGTCGTAGTGCGTCTTCATCATCGCTTCGAGAGCCTCCTCGCCGTCGCGCACCGTGTCGACCGCATAGCCCGCGGACTCCATGTAGTCGCGTTCGAGCTGGCGGAAGAAGGGCGTGTCCTCGGCGAGCAGGATGCGGTAGGAGCCCTCGGCGCGCCGGATGGGCGCGTCCGCGCCGTAGTATTCGGGATCGACGCGTTCCATGAGCGCGAAGGTGTCGAGCACCAGCGTGATGCGCTCGTTGACGATCGCCGATCCCATGATGCCGCCGTCGGCGCGATTGGTCGTGTCGAGCTCGATCTCGGTTTCGAGTACGTTGACGACCTCGGTTGCGACGATGCCGACCGCGGTCTTCATGAGCTTGGGCACGATGACGTAAAGGAACGCGCCGTCATCCGCGGGGGACGAGACCGGCAGGTGGTGGTGCAGACGCACGAGGCGCATCGCGCCGCCGCGGTACTTGATGAACTCGCGGTCGCCCACGCGCTCGATGTCTCCCACGGGCACCTTTTCGATGCGCGTGATGAGCGCGAGCGACATGGCGAAGATCTCCTCGGGGCCGTTGCGGAAGAGCAGTACGGTCTGCCGCTCGCGCAGGCCGTTGCGTAGCGAATCCTGCTCCATGGCCACGTTGGCGCGGTCCACGTCCTCGAACGCGAGCTTGGCGGTGTCGGCGATGCCCTTGGCGTCGAGAATCATCGCCACGCGGCCTTCGCCCATGATGGTGGTGCCCGAGTAGCAGGCGTTTTCCTTGACGTACTTCGAGAGCGGCTTCACCACGATCTCCTCGTTGTCGAACACGCGATCGACGATGAGGCCGAACTGGTTGGCGCCCGCCACGAGCACGAGGATGTTGATGGCGCTCTGCGAATGGAATCGGCGATCCGGCCCCCCGCGACGATCGGGATGCGACTTTTGCGCGCCGCCGTTGAGAGCCACGAGCTCGCCGCTGTCGGCGTCGACGCGAAAACGGTTGGGCTCGCCCTCCGGCGCGCGGCGGTCGACGAGCGACACGCGGCGTTCGTCGCATGCCTCGCTCGTCTCGGGATCGACATACGTGGCGCGGATGCCGAGCACCTCGGACAGACGCACCAGCGGCAGAAGCTGGTCGCGCAGGCGCAGCACCTCGGCGCCGTTGACCTCCTTGATGCTCTTGGACGCGTCGCGCGCGCGGATGCGCACGAGTTCGACGATGCTGACCTGGGGCACGGCGAATTTTTCGTCGCCGACGCCCGTGAGCAGCGAGGGAATGATCGCGAGGGTGAGCGGCAGACGCAGCTTCACGCGCGTGCCCTCGCCCTTGGTGGATTCGAGCTCCACGGTTCCGCCCAGGCGCTCGATGTTCGTCTTCACGACGTCCATGCCGACGCCGCGGCCCGACACGTCGGTAACCTGCGCGGCGGTCGAGAACCCCGGCGCGAAGATGAGGTTCAGCACCTCGCGTTCGGTCATGCGCGCGGCGGCCTCGGCCGCGACGACGCCTTTTTCCACCGCTTTGCGGCGAATCACGGCCGAGTCGATGCCCTTGCCGTCGTCGCTGATCTCGATGTTGACGAGGCCCGCTTCGTGGAATGCCCGCAGCAGGACGCGCCCGACGCGCGGCTTGCCCGCCTTCTCGCGTTCGTCGCGCGACTCGATGCCGTGATCCGCCGTGTTGCGAATCAGATGCGTCAGCGGGTCGGAGAGCGACTCGATGATCGACTTGTCGAGTTCGACGTCGCCGCCCTGAATCTCGAGCTCGATTTCTTTGTCGAGTTTCTTGGCCAGGTCGCGCATGATGCGCGGGAACTTGTTGAACACGCCGCCGACCGGCTGCATGCGGGTGTACATGATGCTTTCCTGCAGCTCGCCGGTCACGAGGTTGAGGTTCTGCAGGACCGAGTTCAGGCCGCGGATCTCGCCGGTGCGGTCGGTGAGGAGCTGCGTGAGCTGGTTGCGCGAGAGCACGAGCTCGCCCGTGAGGTTGAGCAGGTGGTTGAGCAGCGATACGCTCACGCGCAGCGTCTCGGCGCCTTCCTGACCGCGCGATGCGGTCGCGGCGGCCTCGTGAGCATCGACCGGCGTTCCATTCGCCTTCCCGTTCGCGCCGGATGATTTCTCTTTCGCGCCGACGGGCGGCGCGACGGGCGCGGCGACGGACGGCGCAAGGGACGGGGCAGCCTCGGCAATCGACGCGGCCGCCTGCGCCGCGGGCGGCTCCAGCGCTCGAACCTGATCGTCGGCGACGTGCAGCGCCATGGCGAACAGGTCTCTTTCGAGCACGCTCGCACCCAGAATCCACACGTGCGCCGCGTCGAACTGGCTTTCGAGGTCGGCGCGGGACGGATCGCTGCCCAGGCATTCGCCGACGGTTTTGAGCTGGTCGAGCACGTCGAGCGCCGAACGCCCGCCGGCCTTCAGGTCCCGCTCGGCGTCGAGGCGAATCAGAAAGACGTTGCGGCCCGATGCCTGACACGACTCCCATTGCGCCGCGGTCGGCGCAAGCGCGGGTTCCTCGTGCGGGGGCTGGGAGGTCGCGGCCTGCGGCGTCGATTTGGCCGTCTCGGCGCTTTTGCCGTTCGCGGCGTCGAGCAGCGCGACGAGGCGCGATTTTTCGACGGAGATGTCGAAATGGTCGCTGTTTTCGACGTCGTCCACCATGGCCGAAAGCCGGTCCGAGCCCGCGAGCAGAGCGTCGACCAGTTCCGACGAAACGGACATCGACTTGTCGCGCAGCTTCATCAGCAGGCTCTCCATCACGTGGGCGAGCTCGTTGATGTTCTTCAGATTGAAGAACCCCGACGCGCCCTTGATGCTATGCACGCTGCGGAAGATGCGATTCACCACATCGGGATCGGGATCGCCGGATTGCTCCAGCGCCAGCAGGTCCGGCTCCAGCACCTGCAGGTGATCCCGGGCTTCCGTGATGAAATCCTGAAGAACTGCGCGGTATTTATCGTCCATGGCGGTCCCCTCGCCCCTCGGGCGCCCCTATTCGAACGTGATCTCGATGAAGAACTGGCCCTGCTCGGTATTGAACGGAACGACGATCACGCTGCCCTTGGTCTTGTGCGTGATCGTGTGGTCCTTGCCCATGATGGTGGACGGGATCGACATGTCGAACCGGTAGCCCTTTTCCGACAGCACCTTTTTCGCGCCGCCGAGGACCATGTTCGCGATCTCGCTGACCATATCGATGACGATGGGCTCCATCGTCGCATAGTCCTCGCCCAGCATCTTCGACGCGATCATCAGGATGACCGGCTCCGGAAACGTGATGGCGAGCGAGCCCTTGGTGGAGGGTCCCGCGATCCCGATGATGCCCGTCACGTCGCCGAACGCGCCCTTGCCGTTCTTGACAAAGGGCTTTTCGGGCGTCGCCTGCGTGTAAGCCATACTCGACAGCACGTTGATCATCGAATCGAGAAACGGATTGATGTACTCGACGTTCATGCAAATCCCCCGCGAAACGTTTTCGCAAGCCGCCCGCCCCCGCGGACGACCGTGGCGTCGTCGTTGTCCGCGCTCAGATGCCCGCGATGATTTGTTCGACCTTTTGCTTGAAAACCTCAGGCGTGAACGGCTTGACGATGTAGTTCGTCACGCCCGCCTGCACCGCCTCGATCACGTTGCCCTTCTCGGACTCCGCCGTCACCATCAGGAACGGAATCCCCTTGGTGCGCGCGTCCGCACGGACCTTTTTGAGCAGGTCGAGCCCGGTCATCTTGGGCATGTTCCAGTCGCTGATAATGAAATCGACCTTTTGCTCCTCCAGGGTTTTCCACGCGGTCGAGCCGTCGTCGGCCTCCAGTACCTCGTCGTAACCCAGATCCTTGAGCAGGTTCTTCACGATGCGACGCATCGAGAAAAAGTCGTCAACGGTCAAGATTTTCAGCATTTTCGCCATGTTCGCCTCCCCCCGCCCGTATTCCTTCGGGATTTCGCCGCGCGTCTCGGCCGTGTCTATGGGGCGTATCGGAGCGCTTTCTGTGCGGATTGAGCATAATTTTTCGCACGGGGGATCAGCGCGAGGAATCAGCCCTCGCCTGGGAGACGCCGATGGCTGACTCGGAAACGTCGTTGGATTCGTCGAGGTTCTTCGTACCCGGGATTCACGTCCCCGGCCGAAGCCAATTGCGAAGCTCCGAAGCAATCCAGCGCATCTCGGCGAGATCCCGCCCCCGCAACAGCCCGATCGTCTTTTTCGACGTGACGAGGGACAGCACGGGGATCGGACCGCCCTTGCCTTGCCCGCGCGCGCGCGACAACATCGGGGCGCTCATGCCACGCCTGATCGCGAGACGTCTGCTGCTGCTCGTCCCCACCGCTTGGGGCGTGGCGACGCTCGTCTTTTTCCTGATTCACATGATCCCCGGCGACCCCGTCGAGGTGATGCTTGGCGAAACGGCCGCCGCCGCCGACAAGGATCTGCTCCGCGAGCAGCTCGGCCTGAACGACTCGATTCCCACGCAGTACACGCGGTTTCTCGTCGGGCTGGTGCGCGCCGATCTGGGCCAAAGCTTCTTCTATCGCGCCCCTGTGGCGGGGGTCATTGGCGCGCGCTGGGCCGCAACCGCCAAACTGGCGCTCGCCGCGATGCTGGTGGCGGTTTGCATCGCCCTGCCCGCCGGAATCGTCGCGGCGGTTCGGCACCGCACGTTCTTTGATCGCGCGGCGATGGTGGGCGCGCTGGTCGGCGTGGCGATGCCGAATTTCTGGCTCGGCCCGCTGCTGATTCTCATCTTCTCGATCGGCCTGGGCTGGCTTCCCGTGTCGGGCGACGATGGCGCGGCGTCGATCGTGCTTCCCGCGCTCACGCTGGGCCTCGGCATGGCGGCGATGCTCTCGCGCATGACGCGCTCGTCGATGCTCGAAGCGATGAACGAGGACTACGTGACCACCGCCCGGGCCAAGGGCCTGCCCGAGCGGACCGTGATCCTCAAGCACGTCCTGCGCAACGCGCTGCTGCCCGTCATCACGATTCTTGGCCTTCAGGTGGGCGCGCTGCTGTCGGGCGCGATCATCACCGAAACCGTCTTCGCCTGGCCGGGCCTCGGCACGCTGCTTGTCGGCGCGATCCAGGCACGCGACTACCCCGTGGTGCAAGGGTGCGTGCTCGTCATCAGCGCGTCGTACGTCGTCGTCAACCTCGTCGTCGATCTCGCGTACGCCCTCGTCGATCCGCGCGTGCGTCTGGAGGGACGATGACGCGAAATGCCGGCGCGTGGATCGGCCTCGGCCTATTGGCCGCGCTCGCGCTCGCCGCCGTCTTTGCGCCGTTCGTCGCGCCCCGAGCACCCGCGGCCATCGACTTGGACGCGGCGCTTTGTTCGCCGCAATCGGACCACATTCTCGGCTGCGACGAACTCGGCCGCGACGTCTGGTCGCGCCTGCTCTGGGGGGCGCGCGCGTCGATGGCGGTGGGACTCGCCGCGGTGCTCGTGTCCATGACGATCGGTGTGCTCATCGGCGCGGTCGCGGGCTATGCCGGCGGCATCGTGGACGCCGTCGTGATGCGCGGAATCGACATCCTGATGGCCTTCCCCGGCATTTTGCTCGCCATCGCCGTCGCGGGCGTGCTTGGGCCATCGTTCGTCAATGTCATCATCGCCCTCTCGGTGCTCGGCTGGGTCGGTTACGCACGGCTCGTGCGCGGGCAGGTGCTCTCGATTCGCGAACGCGATTTCGTCGGGTCGGCGCGCTCGATCGGCGCGTCGCCGTGGCGCATCCTGTGGCGTCACGTGCTTCCCGAGGTCGCCGCGCCCGTGGTGGTGCAGGCGACCTTCGGCGTCGCGGGGGCGATCCTCGCCGAGGCGTCGCTGTCGTTCCTCGGCCTCGGCCCGCAGGACGTGCCCACGTGGGGCGCGATGCTCGCCGAGGGCCTCGACTACCTGCTCACCGCGCCGCACCTGTCGGTTTGGCCGGGGCTCGCCGTGCTTGTCACGGTGCTCGCGTTCAACATCGCCGGTGATGGCCTGCGCGACCTGCTGGACGTGAAGACGGGCTCGTAGCGACGGAGCGCCCCGCGGTTGATCCGGAGACACGCGGCGCGCCCGATCAATCCGCCTCGCGATGCGAGTCCCCGAACCACGAGTCGGTTTGGCGTGTCAGTGCCTTCGCGACGCCGTCACGCACCAGTGGTGCTTGAAGTCGTCGTGCGTTGCGATCTGAACGAAGCCCGCGGCGGCGAGCTCGCGGCAAACGTCCTCGACCGACACGCGGATGGCGTTCGGAGGTCCGAAATCGGCATCGACGTCTCCGTCGGTCGGCATCCAGTCGATGATGACGACGCGCCCGCCCGGCTTGAGCACGCGCAGCATTTCGGCGAGGTGATGATCGCGCGCGGGGAATTCGTGGTAAACGGCCATACACAAGACCACGTCCTGCGTCTCGGGGCCGAGGTCGATGTGCGTCTCCGCGGTGAGCACGGGGATGATCGACTCGCCGAAGCGATGATGGATCGCCCGCTCGCGCAAAACCTCGTTGATCGCATCCTGGCAGTCGAGGCCGTAGAAGCGCCCGCGGCCTTCGAGAGCCTCGACCACGGGGAACAGCGCGAAGCCGGTGCCGGCGCCGATGTCGGCGAACGACATGCCCGCGAACGGCGACACGAGCCGCACGATCGTCTTCGGCGGCAGAAGCTTTCTGCGCTCCGGATTATCGAGCCGGGCGATCTTGGCTGGGTCGAATTTGTGGCCGTGGCCCGCATGATGTGTGTGATCGTGCGAGGCGTGGCCGTGGCCGTGCGAAGCGTGGCCGTGCGCGTGTCCCGCGCCGTTTGCATCGCCCGCTTGCCCGGCGTGCGGTTCGGCGCGCTGCTCCTTGCTGCGATCGTCCCGCGTCATGAGATCCTCACGGTGGAGCCTTTCATCCTACCGGCAAAAGCGCTTCGTTGGGAGCCCATCCCGTAAAGCCCGTCGGGATTTCGATGAGCGACCACGTGCCGCGCGTTTCGCGCACCTTGCAGTCGAGCCCCTCGTGAATCGTGAAGAGCGTGGGGTTGTCCATCGAGGGTCCGCTCTTGATCTCGAGTTCGGCCGGGGCGACCACCGCGCGCGCGCCGCCGAATTCGCGCCGGTGCTCGATCGCGTACGCACCCGCGACGAACGCAAGAGCGAGCAGCGCAGCGCCGAGCGCGATGACGCGCTTGCCCGACCGCTCGCGTCGCCGTGGCCAGCCCGCGCCCGCGATCGCAAACCCCAGCACGTAGAACGCCGCCGCCGCCCCCGCGAGTTCCACAAAGCGCATCCGCTCGACGCCGAAACGACCGATGCGCATGACGATCGACTCGTCGACCTCGGGCAGCGCGTCCTTTCGCGACGACTTCGCGAAATCCAGGTTGTAGGAGATGTCGGCGTCGCGCGGGTCGCGCACGCGGGCCATCTCGAAGTCGCGGACGGCCTCGCCCAGATGCCCGGCCTTCAGGTGCGCGCAGCCCAGGTTGTAGAAGAGCCGCGCGTCGTCGCTGCCCTGCGCGCGGGCTTTTTCGTAGGCGTCGATCGCGCCTGCGAAGGATCCCGCGAGAAACGCCGCGTTGCCCTGATTGTAGAACGTCGCCGCGCCCTCGCCCGAGGCGCGCGCGCTGCCCGGGGCGAGGGTCATTCCCACAATCAGGAGCGATATCGCGACGAGCCGCTTCAAGACGCGCCCCCTTTCGCGAGCACGCGATGCACCTCGTCGATCCATCTCCCCGCGCGTTCGATCGCGCTCTGGCGATCGGCGGACGAAGGGTTCACGCCGCCGAAACGCATGGCGTCGCACGCGGCGAGCAGATCGGCGAAGGACCCCAGCAGATCCGCGTCGATTCCGCGCGACGCGAGACGTTCGCGCGCCGCCGCGGCGGTGAGCGACGGCGCTTCGAGGGCGAACTGATCGGCGACGAACCCGATCAGCGCGGTGTACAGAGTGGCGCCGAAATCGGCGGGCGCGCCACCCACGGCCTTGTGCGCGGCGGCGAGGTGCTTCTTCGCCTCCTTGCCCGCTCGCAACCGCCGCGCGAGCGCCACGTTGCCTGCCAGATGCTCCGCGCGACGCACCCGCCACACACGCACGGCGAACGCCACGGGCGCGAGAACAAAGATCGCCCAATACGCGGGATGCCGCGTGATCGGCTCGCGCCATTCGGCCAGGCTTTGCGCGTCGGGCTTGACGGTGCGGATATCGCGCCCGGCAAGGGCGATCTCTTCCTTGGTGCGCGGGCGCGCGGGGGCCGCGGCCACGTCACCCGGCGCCACCGAGAGCGCGATCGGCCCGGTCGAGATGGTTTCGTACGCCTGCTTCACGGGGTGAAAGATGTCGAGCGTGAAGGGGCCGAGCGAGTACTCGCCCTCTTTTTCCGGCACGACGACCGTCTCGAATACGCGCCGCGCCTTCATGGTGTCGAGGCTCGCGACGCTGTCGTCGCGGCTCGCCTCCTTGAATCCGCGCAGCCCCGGCGGCAGGTTCAGCTTCGGCGCGCTCACACTGTCGGCATTGCCCTTGCCCGCTATAGTGATCGACACCGTCGCGCCCTCGCCGGCGCGCACCTGCGCCTTGTCGATCGCGGCGGACATCGTGAAGACGCCGACGTTGTTCTCGAACCCCGCGGGCCGACCGGCGGCGGGCAGGGGCTTCACGGAGATCGTCTTCGCGGGGCTTCTCAGCTCGCGGCGCACCGTGCGCCCGAAGAACGAGTCGATGCCGAACGGGTCGCCGCGCCGCCGATTGCGCTCGGGCAGCAGCACCGACATGGCGAGGGGCTCGATCTTCACCTCGCCCGGCGCGATGGGATACACCGCGAAACGCACCACCTGCGACACTTTGTAGCGCGTGCCGCCGACGTTCGTGGACGTGAAGTTGAACGACTGCCCGCCCGAAAGGCGATGCCCGAGGCCACCGGTAAAGGCGGGATCGCCGAGCAGCTCCGCGCCTTCGAGCCCCTGACCCTCGATCAGGTAGAAGTAGTAGGTGACGATGACCTCCTGCCCCGGATACGCGGACGCCGGCTCGACCTCCGCGTCGATGAACGCGGCGTTGCCCGCGGCTTCTTCGGGCACGTCGCCGGGCGCGGCGGCCGCCATGCGATCGACGATCTCGATGTCGGCAGTGTTGCTCTGAAACACCTGACCGCGAATCGTGATCTTCGCCGGGCCGATCGAGACCTTGCCCGCGCCCGTCGCGCGGAAGGTCAGCCCCGTCTGGTGCGTCACGGTGGTCTGGCCATTGACGATCTGGATGCTCGGCCCGCCCGACGTGCCGATGAGTTCGAGGTGCGCGGGATTGGGGAGCTGCGGTTTGGGCGCGGAAAGCCCCGCGCCTTCGAGGCGGATGGTCACCGTCACCGCGTCGCCCACCTGCACCGTTTGCGGCTCCGCGTCGAGCGAGAGCGTGACCTGGGCGAAAACCGGCGTTGCCGCGAAAACGACGAGCAGCCCGGCGAGGCCCGCGAGATGGCGAAGGGGCGCCGGCATCACCAGTCCTTGTCGGGGACGGTGTATCCCGTCTTGGGCAGGATCTGCCGGATCAGCTCCGCCTGTTCGTCGCGCTTGAGCGAGTCCAGAATCCGCGCGGCCTGATCGGGCGTCAGGTTCTCCACGGTCTGCTGTTCGGCCGATTCCTCGACGCGGGTGTCGGGCGATTTCTTCTCTTCCTCGGGCGGCTGGTCGTTCTCGTCCTCGCCCGCCTCGGGCTTGGGCGTCGGCTTGGCGTCGTCGGTCTGTTCGTCCTTCGACTCGGCCTTGCCCTTCTCGCCGCCCTCGTTCTCGCCCTGCTGGTCGCCCTTCTTGCCCTCGTCGGGCTTGTCGCCCTCCTCGTCGCCCCCGCCGCTCTTGTCATCTTGCGGCTGGTCCGTCTTCTGGTCGGGGTTCTTGTTTTGGTTCTCGGGGTCCTGCTGCGCGAGCAGCCGCCGCGCGAGTTCCAGATTGTACTTGGCGTCTTCGTCGCCGGGACGGCGCTTGAGCGCCTCGATGTATTCCTGGATCGCCTCGGGGTACGCGCCCTTTTTGAACAGCGCATTGCCCGCGTTGTAGTGCGCGTCGGCCACCACGTTCGCGTCGTCGGCGTAGTACGACTTGCGATACGCGGTCAGCGAGTCGTCGAATTTGCCCTGTTTGTAGAGCGCGCCGCCGAGGTTGAAGTCGAGCGACGGGGCGTTCGGATTTCGGACCTGCGCCTCGGTGTAATGCTGCTGCGCCTGATCGTAGCGCCCGTGCTCGAATTCGCGGTTGCCCTTGTAAGCCTCGTCGAGGACGAATTCCAAAAACCCCGCGCCGCCAAAAATCCACAGCGCCGCCGCGATCGGGACGAGCGCCGCGCGAACCCGGGATTTGCGTTCGGTCGTCATGCCGCGTCCTCGTCCGGCCGCCGAGCCCTGCGCCACCGCCGCTCGGGCAGCGCCGCGTCGACGGCCAGCATCGCCAGCGCCGCCAGCGCAAACACGAAGTACCGCTCGCGCTTTCGCGTGATGACCTGGCTCTTCAGATCCTTCTTGTCCATCTTCTCGATTTCCTCGAGGAACCAGCCGAGCTCCAGTTCGCCGTAGCTCGATCGATAATACTTCCCGCGGGTCGTTTCGGCGATCTTCTGGAGCTGCGTCTCGTCGAGCTTCGAGAGCACCACCTGGCCCGACTTGTCCTTGAGGTAGGAAATGTTCCCCTGCTCGTCGCGCTGCGGAATCGGGACTCCTTCGGGCGATCCGATGCCGATCGTGTAGATGACGACGCCTTCTTCCTTGGCCTTCTCGGTCGCCTTCTCCACGTCTCCGATCGTGCTCTCGCCGTCGGTCAGCAGCAGCATCACCTTGTGCTTGCGGTTCACGCTCTCGTAAGCCTCGATGGCCGTTTCGATCGCCGCCGTGACGTTGGTGCCGGGCGTGGGGATCGCGTTCACGTCGAGGATCGACAGGTAGAGCTTCGCCGCCGAGTAGTCGAGCGTGAGCGGGCACAGCAAGAACGCCTGTCCGGCGAACGGCAAAACCGCCACGCGGTCGCCGCGCACTTGATCGAGCAGGCTCGCGAGCTGGTGCTTGGCCTTCTCCAGGCGGTTCGGCGCGAGGTCCTCGGCGAGCATCGACTTGGACACGTCCACCGCGACGACGATGTCGATGCCGCGCCGCCGCACTTCCTCGAAGACCGTTCCGAACCGCGGTCCCGCGAGCGAGACGACCATCAGCGCCAGCGCGGCGCAAACGAGCACGATGCGCGCCGTCTCGCGCCCGGTCGCGGCGAATAGACGCACCGCGCGCCACACGTCGGCCGAGGCGAATTCGGCGAGCGCCGCCCGGTTTCGCCGGGAGGCGCGCACGAGCCACACGGCCAGCAGCGCGATCGCCACGAGCAGGAGCAGCAGCCACGGCCGCGCGAAGTCCATCTCAATGCACCTCGCGAAGCGCCGTTCGCGCGAGGACGATCTCGAGCGCGAGGCACAAGAACGCGAGCGCGAGCGGCAGGGGGTAGCGCTCGGTGAAGTCGGTGAAGGTCTTGACCTCGTAGGGGCTCTTTTCGAGCTGGTCGATGGCGTCGAAGACCCTGCGCAGGCTGTCGGCGTCAGTGGCGCGGTAGAACTGCCCGCCGGTCTTGTCGGCGATGCCGCGCAGCACCTTTTCGTCGAGCACGAAGTTCTGCTTCACGAGGCGCGTGCCCATCAGCGGGTCCTTGACGGGGATGTACGCCGGGCCGTCGCTGCCCACGCCGATCGTATGCACGCGGATGCCCACCGCCTTGGCGAGATCCGCCGCGGTCATCGGGTCCACGCGCCCCGCGTTGTTGTCGCCGTCGGTCAGCAGCACGACCACCTTGCTCTTGGCGGTCGATTCGCGCAGCCGGTTCGTCGCCGTCACGAGCGCCATGCCGATCGCCGTGCCGTCCTCAATCATGCCGATCTTCGCGCGCTCCAGAAACTGCAGGATGATGCCGTAGTCGAGCGTGAGCGGCGATTGCGAGAACGCCTGCCCCGCGAAGAGCACGAGGCCGATGCGATCGACCTTGCGGCCCTCGATGAAGCGCTCGATGGTCTGTTTCGCGACGAAGAGGCGGTCGTTGGGCGCGAAGTCCTGCGCGGCCATCGACCCCGACACGTCGAGCGCGAGCACGATGTCGATGCCCTCGCCCTCGGTGACGTTCTGCGTGCGGCCGAGCTGCGGCCGGGCCAGCGCGAAGACCACGAAAACGAGCGCCGCGACCCGCAGGTAGAGCGGCACCCGCCGAAAACGCACCCGCCACGACGGGCGCACGTCCCGCCACAGCTCCTCGCCGCCCGTGCGGATTGGCGCGACATGCCATCGCTCGCCCGCGATCCGCCACCACAGCACCAAGAGCGGCAGCGCGAGAAACACGAGCGCCCACGCATTGGCGAACTGGAAACTCATGCGGCGTTCTCGGTCGGCGGTTCGGCCGGCGTATCCGCCGCCGCTTCCACGGGTTCGGGCGGGCGTGTCGTTTGGACGAAGCGAATCGCGCCATCGAGGTCCGCGAGCTGCCCTTCGGCGTCGGGATCGAACTTGGCGAACTTCACGAAATCCGCGGTGTCGAGCAGCTCGAAGAGCGACCGGAAACCCGCCTTGATTTCGCCGGATTCGGTCTCGGTGCGGTCGCGCAGCGCCTCGCGAAGCTGATAGGTGGTCAGAAGCGGCGCGGCGACGGCGAAACGGCGGTCGAGGTATTCGCGCAGCGCGGAGGAGATTTCGACGTAAAACGCCTTGATCTCGTCGTGCGTCGCGCGGGGAAGATCGCGCGCGGCGGCGAGGCGGGCGAGTGCCCACTCGTGAGCGGGCAGCGGCGGAATTTCGGGCTCGGGTTTTCGCCGGAAGTGCCGCCAGGCGACAATGCCCGCCACGATGGACGCGATGGCCGCGAACGCGATGGCCGCGTACATCCCCACCTGACGCAGGTCGCGCGGCACCGCGCGGGGCGGCTTGATGTCGCGAATGTCGGTCGCGTCCTCGGGGGTCACGGAGCGAACGTTCAGGATGATCGGCTCGGCGTCGAGGATGGTCTCGGCCCCATTGGCACCGGTGAAACGCACGGCGGGCGGGGGCAGTTTGTATTTGCCGACGAGGTACGACGTGATGACGTATCCCTCGGTGCGTTGCGAGCGCCCGTCGGGCAGGGTTTGCAGATCGACGCCGAGCTGCTCGCGCACGACGAGGTCGCCGAGGTTCTCCTCCAGCGCCTTCTGCTCGACCTTGTAGGCGGGGTCCCACGTGACCGTGATGCGGTAGCGGACCTCGTCGCCGACGGTGATCTGGTTGGGTTCGGCGGTGACGACGATCTCGACACCGGGAACCTTGCCCCCCGCTGGATCGTCCGCGCGCACAGGTGCCGCGAACGCCGTCGCCAGCGCGACGACGAGAGCGATCAGGGCGAGATGGGCGGACCCGATGCGCATGGGCTCACGACACGAAAAAGCCCCCCATACGACATCCGCCGTGCGTTCCGGTTTCCGGTCGCGGCTCATGAGAGGCGGACGAAATCTAACGCACTCCCCACGGGCTGTCCATGCGATCAGGCCACGCGGGGGGAAGGGGAGGGGAAAGGGAAGGGGATGAAACAACAAACCCCGGGTTGCCCCGGGGTTCGTCGATCGATCGTCCGTTCGTTTAGAGCTTGAAGACGAGCAGGAACGAAATGACGAGCGCGTAGATGACCAGCGACTCGATCAGCGCGAGGCTCAGGATGAGCGGCGTGAAGAGTTTCTGGGCGGCGGCGGGGTTGCGCGCGATGCCTTCGAGGGCGGCCGCGGCCGCGCGGCCCTGGCCGAACGCGCCGCCGAACGCCGCGACCGCGATGCCGAAACCGGCCGCGAGCGCTACGTTCTTTTTCACGTCGTCGGACAGGCCCTGGGCAAAGGCCGTCGTCGCCATCGCGAACGTGAAGAGCACGAACAGGGTCAGAGTGAGCATTCTCTTATTCATATCGAAACCTCCTGGTAATCCATGGCAAGACGAACCGTTGCCCTTGTTCCCGTGAAAAACCCGTTTCTAGTGGTCGTGGGCCGTCGCCAGCGACAGGTAGACCATCGTCAGCATCACGAACACCAGCATCTGCACAAAACATACGAGCGTTCCCAGCACGTAAAGCGGCAGCGGGAACAGCAGCGGCCACGCGATGCCCAGCCCGACCATGAACACGGCGAAGATCGTGTGATCGCCGGTCATGTTTCCAAAAAGACGCAGCGAGAGAGACAGCGGGCGGGCGACGTGGCTGATGAGCTCGATCGGCACCATGATCGGCGCCATGATCCAGCGGAGATTGCCTTCGAGGGGTCCTAAAAAGTGCGCGGCGTATTTGGCCGGGCCGTGCGCCTTGATGCCGTAATAGTTGTAGGCGATGAAGACGACCAGCGCGAGCGCCGCGGTGGTGTTGAGGTTCGAGGTGGCGAGCACCGACGCGGGGGTCAGCCCCGAGAAGTTCGTCAGCAGGATGACGAAGGCCAGCGAGCAGATCAGGGTGATGTACTGCCTGCCGTGGTGGCCGACGATCTCTTCGAGCAGGTTCAGCATCATGCCGATCAGGGACTCGTAGATGTTGGCCAAAGAAAAATTGGGCGACGGGGCGATGTCGCCCGTCTTGAGCTTTTCTTTGTAGCGGTTGCCGACCACGAGGCCCGAGACGGCCAGGAAGAGCGCCACGAAGGTGAACCAGACGACGTGGGCGAGGTCGGCCTCGATGTGGAACGCGGCGCGAAGGGCGTCGTTGATCGGGTTGACCCAGGACCACGTGTGCATGTCGCCCGCGGCAAACGCGACCCCCGCGGACATCCCCCACACCACCAGCGCCAAAATGGCGATACGCATTGCGATTTTCATGACCCCAACCCCGAACGATCCGATCCGTCGGCGTCCTTCGCGGATCCGGCGGGCGAGGCCGTTCCCGTCAGGAACGGAACCGCCACCACCGAAATGAGAAGGCTCAAGGTCCCGGCCGCGAAGGCCGCGAGATTAAACCACCCGCTTGTCACGATGACCCACAGCAGCCCGGCGAGGATCACGAATTTCGGCACCAGGATCGCGAAATACGCCGG
Source organism: uncultured bacterium (assembly GCA_964586775.1). GTDB lineage: Bacteria > Lernaellota > Lernaellaia > JACKCT01 > JACKCT01 > JADLEX01. Next base: position 37,325 of record CAZPJD010000010.1, read on the forward strand.
TTTGAGGTTCTCGGGATCGCGAAAGACGCGTCCGACGACGCCTCGTAATACACGAAAGTTTCCCAAAGCGAAAGCCCCACCCGCGGCCACGCCAGCCAGCACGCGCGCGTCGCGCCACGCGATGGAAAGGGCCGTCATCGCGAGCCATGAAACGAACGCGACGCGCTCGATATTCGTCAGGGTGTCGGCGTTTTTGTCGATCATGTCCGCCCGTTTCCATCCATCGCCGCGATGTCGGCTTTCGCCGCCCGATACACGCGCCAACCCGCCATCCCCGCCGCGCCAAGGCCAAAGAGCGCGCCCAGAATCGTCAGCCACGGATCGCAGTCGAAACGACCGTCGAGCCAGCGCCCGGCGAAGAGCCCGATCGCGACCGAGATGCCCATTTCGAGGCCCACGGCGCCGAAACGCCCCGAATCGCGGATGAGTTTGCGGACTTCGGGTTCCATCTACATTAATTGGGGACAGTCACCGGTTTTCACCACCGACGCCGAACCGAAAACCCGTGACTGTCCCTCTTTAAAAATGGGTGACTGTCCCTCATTAAATGCGCTCGACCTTCAGGTTCCCTTCGAGGCTCATGACCTCGTCGTAGTAATGCCGATACGGCTCGGGGATCTTGTCCTTGATCGCTTTGAGCGCCGCAGCGTGCTTCAGGAACTCGGCGCGGTGCGTCGCCGCCGTCTTCACCGAGTTCTCGATGCGCACCCAACTGTCCTTCGCCATTTCGTCGCGCTTGTTCTCGATTGCGATCTCGACGAGCCGCTTCTCGTAGCGGGCCATCTCGGCGAAGTCCTTGTACGACTGAAAATGGTAGCGCGCCGCGTGGTAGCTCTCGGTCATCACGCGCCCCGCGTCGGACTTCGCCGCCGCGAGCCCCGCCTTGACGTTCTCGCGATACTCCTTCTCCGAACGATCGTTCAGCTCCACCGTTCGCCGGAGCGCTTCCATATAGAAACGTACCGCGGACGGCTCGTCCTTGAGCCCCCGGTAGTCGTCGCCGATGCGCATGCAATAAAACGCCGCCGTTCGCGCGAGGCACTGATCGCTGTTTCTCGCGACCTCCTCGTCGCAGCGGGTGAGCTCGAGTTCGTGATCGCTCAGCATCTTGCGCACCGCATCTTCCGACTCGATGTACATCACGGCGCGATTCGACGCCTCGTCGATCGCCCGTTCTTCGTCGGTGGCCAATGTGTAGGGCGGTTTGGGCGGCTCGGCGGTCTTTGGCGGCGCGGGGGTCGGCGCGACCGGCGTGGTCACAGCCGCCGTTTCCGGTTTATCGCACGCGACCGCGAGCAGGGCCGCGAAAAGGATCAGAATCAACGTCCAGCGCATGGTGGTTCCCCAGACTTCGCCCGATGTCCGCGCGCAGCGGATTTCCGCGCGCAGCATAGGGACGGGCCACGCGCGGGTCAAACCGCAAACGATCACACGCGATTCATTTCCCGGTGAGTGACTCCCCGGAATCGGAAAGAAGTCTTTCGATCGTCCTGTCTTCCTCAAGGCAGGGTTTGCGTTGAAATTTCGCGAAAATTTGAGCAAGGTCATGTCGCGCCCGGCCCCGTTGTGTTGGGATGACGCGGGGACGGGAATCGAGCCACCAAGTCCGCCCGATCTTCTCAGGGGAGTCGGGCGATTTCGAGGAGCAAGCGCATGTCGAACGAAGACCGCCGCGAACGCGCGGAATTTCTGATCGAAAAAAACATCGCTCCCGGGCTGGCGAAGCATCAGGGGCAGGTCAAGGTCGTCTCCTTCGAGGACGGCAAGCTCTACGTGAAAGTGCGTGGCCAGATGCCCGGCGACGTGGTGCGCCGCGCGATCTGGGGCATGCTCAAGAACGCCGCACCCGGCGAGTACTCCGAAGTGCTCGACGCGCCTGACGATGGCGCCGCGCCGGTCAAGACCGCGCACGACGAGGAGCGCCTCGGGAAGCTGCGCGAGGTCTTCGACGAGCAGATCAACCCCGCGCTGGCGTCGCACGGCGGCTTCGCGGAGGTCGTCGATCTCTACGACAATCAGCTCTTCATCCGCGTCGGCGGTGGCTGCCAGGGTTGCTCCAGTTCGATGACGACGGTGAAGCGCGGCATCGAGGGTCTCGTGCGGCAGATGTATCCCGAGATCCTCGTCGTCGACACCACCGACCATACCGCGGGGATGAACCCCTATTATCGCTAATCCGGAGCGGCGCGACAGGGCATGGGGATTTTCGGAATTCGGACACAGGATGGACCCGTGCCCACCGCGGTCGTGACGCCCGCGCCCGAATCCGCTAGCATTTGAATAATCCCGCGCGTCCTCCGGCCGAAAACCTGCGGGATGGGATTCGTCATGAAGGCGTCCGACTTCGACATCACCAAGAAACTGCGCTTCAACACCGACACGGGCATCACCACGCTCGGCGACCAGCGCGTGCTGATCCTCGACGCCGATGCGGTGGGCCTGTTGCGTCAGGATCTCATCACCGAAATCGGCGTCGACCGGGCGCGTCGCGTGCTGCTCAAATTCGGCTACCAAAACGGATTCGCCGACTTCATGCAGATGAAGATCGCGCACCGCTACGAAAACGAAACGGAGCTGCTGGCGTCGGGCCCCGTGATCCACACGTGGGAGGGGATCGTGCACGCCGCGCCCACCGAGCTTCGTTTCGACCGGGAGCGCGGCGAGTTCTTTTTCACGGGCGTGTGGAGCAATTCATTCGAGGCCGAACAGCACCTGCGTTACAACATCACGTCACCCTCGCCGGTGTGCTGGACGCTGATGGGCTACGCGTCGGGCTGGTGCACGGCGTTTTTCGGCCGGCCGTTGCTCGCCATCGAGCCGGTGTGCGTGGGCATGGGACACAGCCACTGCGAGTGGAAGATCCAGCCGCCGCTTGCATGGGGAGAAGCCGCTACCCCCTACTTCGATGCCCTGAAAGGGTTCTGGACCGCGCGAACGGCGTGATGGAAATTCCGGGCTTGAACCGTGGCCCGGCGAATCCATTCGCCTGAAAAACGCCAAGTTCTCCAAAGAGACTTGATTTTTCCCGCGCTGGGCGTTAGATTTCTCCGCTGATAGTTCCGTGAATAAGCTTTCCGCCGCAACAGGCGTGGGCGGAGTGCTGGATATCGCGGCCTTAAGGAGGATGCAGTATGACCCGTTTGACCCTTTTCTCCCTGATCCTGGCGATGCTTTTCGCCATGCCGGTCGTTGCCCACGCGCAGGACGACGACACGGATGACGACACCGACGACGACACCGACGATGATGCCGATGACGACGCCGATGACGACACCGACGACGACACCGACGATGACACGGACGACGACGCGGACGACGATGTGCAGGATGACGATGCCGATGACGACGCCGCCGGATTCGACGGCACGCTCGACTTCTCGTCCCCCGATGCGCTGAATCCGAACGAGGAAATGAGCTTCGAGTTTACGGTCACGAACACGACGCCGACCGAAGCCGAAGGCGACCACTGGATCTACCTCGTCGAGATCTACATGCCGAGCGCGGACTATGCGGTGAACGGCGACCTGAGCGCCCCGGACGCCCTCCACGACGGCGAGTGGAGCGCCGAGCTGCTGACCGGGACCGACAACCAGGGCATCAGCTGGATGCACTCGAATGTCGTGACCTCGGCCGCTTACGGCGACATCAAAGAGGGTGAGTTCCTCGACTTCGCGTTCAACGCGACGGTCGATGCGGACGCCACCGACGGCTTCGACTTCCGCCTCGTTTCGCAGAATGACGACTTCGTCACCGGCACCGCCTACATCGGCGAGAACGGCGGCGACGACGACAGCGGCGACGACGATGCGACCGGCGACGACGATGCGACCGGCGACGACGACGATGACGACGACGACGGCTGCGGCTGCTAAGTCCGAATCGTAACCGACGAAAATCGAAACCCCCGGTCTTCGGACCGGGGGTTTTCATTTATCCGCCCGGCAGGGGTATGACCTCAAAGGTGCGACTCCTTCCGAGAGCAGGCCATCGTGATCGAAGCGAAGCGCTACCGCGGATCGACGAGCAGGAACCGGAAGCGAAGCGACGCACGAGGAGTCGGCAATGGTCGCCGCGAACACCAAACAATGCCGGATGAACCCGGCGATGCGCCTGCCCATGGACCTGACGTTCCGAGACTTCAACCGCCCGGGATCTCCCCGGTCGGCCGCGTGACCTCAACTGTTCGAACCGCCGGATGCAAATTCGCATGACATTTGGAGCGGCAGAGGTTCCCGAATCGAGTCCTCGGATTCCCTTCCCCGATTTCGCGCTTGCCTCCCGCGCGCGAATTTGATTCAATCCCTTCGTCTTCCTTGCGGCAGGCCATGAAAAACGAAGACGCGATCCTGTATCAGCGCGGGGCGGATGCGTTCGCCCGGGGCGAATTCGCCGAGGCGGAGCGCTGTCTCGCGGCGGTGCTCGTGCGCCATCGCGAATACGCGGACATCTACGCGATGCTGGGCACGATCTTTCACGTGAAGGGCCAGTTCACCAAGGCGCTGCGCCTGTTCGCGCGCGCGCTCGAAATCAACCCCGGCTACACCGAGGCCAAGGTCAACCTGATGATCCTGCTTCAGGACCTGGGCCGTTACGACCGCTCCACGCAGATCCTTCGGCACATCCAGCGCAGCAGCGACGCGCTGCCGCAATCGCCGGACCCGCTGTCGAAGAACAAGCTCGCCAACCTGCACGCGGTGACCGGCGACATGTACCTGATGCTCGACCTCTACGACGCGGCGGTGGAGCAGTACGAGGCGGCGCTCGATCTGCGTCCGAACTTCACGGACATCCGCCTCAAACTCGCCCGCGCGTACAAGGCGAAGGGGCAGCTCGAATTCGCCGAGACGCAGACCCGCGCCTGCCTGAAAACCCGCCCCGACCACAACGAGGCTCGCATTTTTTTGGGCACGCTCCTCATGGCGCAGGGTCGGCGGACGCAGGCCGTCGAGGCGTGGCAGCAGGTGATGACGCTCGAGCCCGGGAACGCCGAGGCCCGTGACCTGCTTCGCATGGCCGGCGTGCCCGTGGAGGGCGACGCGGCGCCCGCGCTCTCGCCGGGCGCGGCGAGCGCCGTTTCCCCCTGATCGGCTCGAAAAACCTCTCGTGCGTCATGGACACCCGGACGGCGATGGGGTAAACACGGCTCACCCCAGCGGGCACTCCGGGAGACGTCGTTGAGCGAGTTTTGGATCCGCAGCCTGGCCAGCGGCAGCCGCGGCAATTGCTGGATTCTCGCGGCCGGGTCCACCCGCGTGCTCGTCGATGCGGGCATCAACGCCAAGCAGATCCAGGCAAAACTCGCCGAGGCCGGCGTCGAGCCCGAGTCGATCCAGGCCATCTTTCTCACGCACGAGCATTCCGATCACATCGGCGGCATCCCCGTGCTCTCGCGTCGGTTCGGCATCCCCACGTTCACCTCGCCCGAAACGGCCGGCATCCCCAAGTGGGGCGGCAAGGCGCTCTCGCACGAGCGGGGTGTGCGCGTGGTGCCGCTTGCGCCCGGCGAACCGGCGTGCGTCGGTGAGCTCTCGGTGCGCTCGTTTCCCGTCAGCCACGACGCCGCCGATCCCATGATGTTCGTCTTCGAGCACCGCGAGCGGCACATCGGCTTCGCGACCGATCTGGGCATCGTGACGCGCCTCGTGTACGAGCGGCTGCGCGGCGTGGACGCGCTGGTGCTGGAATCGAATCACGACGTGCGCATGCTGGACGAAGGCCCGTATCGCCCCGAGGACAAGCGGCGCATCAAGGGCCGCCTCGGGCATCTGTCGAACGAGCAGGCGCAGGAGTTCGTGCGTCAGGTCGCCCATCCGGGACTTGGCGCGGTGGTGCTCGCGCATCTGTCGAAGATCAACAACACGCCCGAGATCGCCCGGGAGGGCATGCGCGCGGTGCTCGCCGAGGCCGCGCCGCACACCCGGCTCTCGGTCGCCCTTCAGGATGAGATCGGCGAGGTGATCGCCGTGCCCGCGTCGGCGGTGGCGGCTCACGCCGTACCCGGCCGCGCGTCGTTGGAGGCCGTCGTATGATTCCCCGGTATACCCGCGAGGCGATGGCGCGGATCTGGTCCGACGAAAACCGCTATCGCATCTGGCTCGACGTCGAAATCGCCGCCGCCGAGGCCATGGCCGAGCTCGGCCTCGTGCCCGCCGAGGCCGTGACGACCATCAAGGCCAAGGCGAATTTCTCGGTGGCGCGCATCGAGGAGATCGAGGCGATCACGCGCCACGACGTCAACGCGTTTATCGACTGCGTGGCCGAGTTCGTGGGCGAAGACGCCCGTTGGCTGCACCTGGGCATGACGTCGTCCGACGTGCTCGACA
>CAZPJD010000011.1:0-22772 GCA_964586775.1 uncultured bacterium
GAAATAGATTATGTTTCCACCCTTTTGTCCTGGCCGGCTGCCGTCGACGTCGCTGAGCACGATTTGCACATTGCCGTATTGATCTGCTGCAATCGCGTAGTTGCTTTCTGAACGATTCCAAAATCCCAAATTATCAATTTCCCAAGAGCCATAAATATTATTGCCATAGCCCACACCGGTGGAGTCGCAACAGTATATAACATGAGCGAACCCATCGCCATCAAGACTCAAATCAGGGGCGCTGAGATATCCAAGTGTAGGTTCAACAATATGCTCAATTGACCATGTGCCAATTGCCATTCGCGTGACTAAATCAATGCTGTCTTCTCCTGCGGCAAAATTTGCGACCAAGAAACGCCAGTCGTCTGTGTCCGTCGACTCCATATCGACGATACTTACATCAAATGGAATTGATTCGAATTGCCAAGTCGGTCCGAGCAGATTTCCCATTGAAGGATAATCTTGAAATTGAAAACCGACGTACGGACGTTCAGCCTCATCCATGCGGATGATAGAAAAAGGAATAACATCTTCCATTTGAAACACCGAATCATTTGTCCATTCCCCCGAGTTCTTGATGACGACTTTCAATTCATTGACGTCATAATGGTCAACATATGTAATATATACGATATCCGCTGAACTTAGTGCGATGTCGGCGCGAGAGTTGTGCGCGTCCGAATCGATCTCCTCCATCCTCCATTCCCCCGCCGTCGTCGCGTAGAACATCCTACCGTGCTCGGGCGACCGCGATTCGGCGAATACGAAGTGCGGATTCCCATCGGCATCTACGGCGAAGTTCGAGAAAGCGAACTCGCGCCCGCCTGCGATGAGCCGTCGCGTCCAAGTGCCATTACCGTTTGTCGCGTAGTAAAACTTGTCATCTTCATAGATCGAGCCCGCCGCCGTGCGCAGAGTTCCATCCGGCGCGACGGTCGCGCCGAGATAGTACGCGGGCATCCCGTTGATCCGTTCGATCGTCCACGTGTCGCCGGATTTCCGCGCGTGACGAATCGGGCTGCCGCCGCTGGACGCGTAAAGGATGTGATACGCGCCAGTCGCATCGCGACGCTGCGTGAGGAGGCCGGGCGACGCGCCGCACCGGTCGATCGCCGCGGACGTCCAACTCCCCGTCGCGTCGTCCGCGACGTAGAGGCCGATCGGGTCGCCGCCATACGCGATGTGCGTCGCGTTGTTTTCGTCGATCAGGATCTCGGTATCGCCGAAGCCGTCGGTCGTGAATCTCTCTTCCCATCCCGAGTCAGATCGTGCGACCACGCGGATGCCGAGATCGCCTGAATACGCGACGCGCGGTCGATTCGCCGAATCGAGCGCGATGGACGGCGACCAGAACCAGTTCTCGTCGTCCGGATCACGGATCGACTCCTCGGCGACGATTCCACCGTGCCAGGTCAAATACTGAACGCCCGTGTCGTCGGATTCGAGGCACGCGTACGCGATGTGCAGCGTGCCGTCCGCCGCGCGAGCCGCGCCGATGTCCAGACCCGCTGCGGGGACCGATAGGATGAGCGTCCGCGTCCATTCGCCGGTGGCGTTCGTCGCGTAACGGATCTCGTTGCGATTTGTGTTGATGTAGACGACGTGGAACGCGCCGCCCGCGTCGCGAAAGATCTCGGAGTTCGCGCCGCCCGCCGGATCGACGATCTGCCGCTCGACGCTGGCGTCGTCGTCGAACACGTACGCGTCGAAAGACCGCCCGACCATGCCGAAAACCCATGCACGCCCGTCGGCATCGAGCGCGACGGCGTTACGTCCCACGCCCGCGCTGCCGGAGATGTACTGCCGATAAGTGATCGCGCCGATGGTGTATTCGGGCCACGGGCCGAAGTCGGGCACGTCGGGGCCGTCGGCCGCGGTGTAGCGGAACGGATCGCACGCGGAGCCCGATCCCGGAATCGTCGTCGTGGTGGTGCTGCTCGGCGAGGTCACCGTGGTCGTCGTGCCGGTCGCGCCGGTCGTCGTCGTGGTCGGAGTCGTCGTGGTTGTCGTGCCCGCGTCGTCGTCGGAGTCGTCGTCGTCGTCGAGAGAGGAGTCGTCGTCGCCAATGGAATCGTCGTCCGACGTCGCCGAGGCGTCGTCGGACTTTCCGCCGCAATCGCACGCGGTAAACGCCACGAGGGCGATCAGGAGGAGACCGAGGACGGCTTTTCCGACCATCGCACCATCCTTTTCCCCCAACGGTCATACATGCTCTTATATGCAACAGGAGCATGAATACGCCCATACGGGAAGCGACAATGTGAGGAAGATAACGAAGTATGTCGATGGTCCCTGACTTCGCGATATTGCCGCGCGGCGCGGCGGGCCGGCGATCGGGGACCGGCCGTCGTGCATCGCTGTGCGCGATTCGCGTCGCCCGACTACGCCGCTGCAAGGAGGTGGCCGCAAAGAACAACGCCCCTCCCGGCGGACCGGAAGGGGCGTCGCGTCAAACCGCGGAGAAGATCAGGGCAGACAGCTCACGTAGCTCGCGAACACGCCAGCCAGGTCGTCGGGGGTTTCGATCAGCGAGAATTCCGCGCCGAGCCCGGCGAAGCAGCTCACGGTGGTCGCCACCTCGGAAAGCGATTCGCACGCGGGGTACGCCGACTCGCAGGCCGCCGCGTCGTCGCCGAACGCCCGGTCCATGGCGCAGTCGAGATAACCGGCGCAGGTCGCGCCCTCGGCCTCGGCGCGCGCCGCGAAGTCGGTTTCGGCGGCGATCACGCAATCGAAGACCTGCTCGCCGCACGCGGCCATGCACGAAACGGCATCGCACTCGAAGGCGCAGTTCGCGCCCGCGTCGGCGCAGGCCACGGCGTCGGTGCGGATTTGATCGAAGCTGACGAGATCGGCGACGGGCACGTCACCCGCGATGGCGAGTTCGAGATCGGTGCCCCACTCGTCGGCGCCGAAATCGACGTTCAGCCCGGCGAAGTCGTCGAGCAGCCCGGCGCCATCGAGGGCATCCATCTTGCTGGCGCAGCCGCCGCATCCGTCGCATCCGCACGCGCCGGTCGCGGGATCCTCGGAAAAGTCCGGATCCTCGCCGGTGTCGTCGTCGGTCGACGTGTCGTCATCGTCCATGATCTCGAAATCGCTCTCCTTGTCTTCCTCGTCGTCATCGTCGTCGTCGGAGCACCCCCCGAGACCGATGGTGAGCGCGCCAAGAAGACACCCGACCGCCAGCAGCGTCGACCACGGCCACAAACGCATTCGATTCCCCCCTCGTCGATGACGCCGCGATCGCCTCGCGGCCGCAAAAGTGCCGAAATTCCAGCAATTTCTCGAACTATACACAATGCCGCGCGCGGTGGGAATACGCCTCGAACGCACGATCAAGGCCCGGACCCGATCGTCCGATAACCTTGGAGAGGGGAACGGAAACCCCGTCGCGATCCATTGGGGAGGGACGCGGCGAGTCGGCGGCGACGCCAGGGACGGTATCGAAAATGAAACTCAATAGAACCTGGGCAACCCTGGCGGTGGCAATGGCGCTGGCGGCGGTGTTTTTTCCGACGTTCGCGCTCGCGCAGGACGACGTCGACATCGCCGCGATCCGCGCCGCGATTCGCCGGGCTGGTGCGAACTGGACCGCTGCCGAGAACGTCGTGACCCGTCGCGGAATGAATGCCATGTCGGCCCTCGCCGCCGCGCCGGTGCCCGTCGTCCACGCGACTGATCGTTTCTTCGAACCGAACATGAGCCTCGCGCTGCCGACCGCCATCGACTGGCGCAGCAACGGCGGCAACTACGTCACGCCCGTGCGCGATCAGGGCTCGTGCGGAAGCTGCTGGGCTTTCGCGGCGGTGGCGGCGGTCGAGGCGCGCGACGCGGCCTTCAACGGCATCGCGAATCCCACGACGGATCTGTCCGAGCAGCAGGTGCTCTCGTGCTCGGGCGCGGGGGACTGCGTGGAAGGTGGTTATCTCTCCGGCGCGCTCGACTACATCGAGGCGACGGGCACCCCCGACGAGTCGTGCTTCGCATATGCGGGTTACAAAAAAAGCTGCGCGAGCACGTGCGGCGACTGGGCGTCGCGCACCGTGACGATCGACGACTGGTCGTGGATTACAACGACCAACTACACCGACACCACGCTCATCAAGACCGCGCTCATGGATGGTCCGGTGCCCGTCTGGTACAAAATCTACATGGACTTCTACGCCTATACGGGCGGCGTGTATCAGCACGTGTGGGGCAGCTACGTCGGTAACCACTTCGTGCTGATCGTGGGCTACAACGACGCCGAGCAGGCGTGGATCGTGAAAAACAGTTGGGGCGCCGACTGGGGCATGAGCGGCTACTTCAAGATCAAGTACGCCGACTCGGAGTTCGGTTCGTGGGCAGCGTCGGTGACGCCCCAGGTCGATAGCTGCTCGCTGCCCGATCTCGACTTCGTCGCGGATCCCACGTCGGGCCCGCCGGGGACGGTCGTGTATTTCACCGAGACGGGCAACAAGCCCCAGTGTACGGTTACGGCGCGCAAGTGGACCTTCGGCGACGGCACGTACACCAGCCACCACAACCCACTGCACGTTTACAACGCCGCCGGCAATTTCACGGTCAAATACGAGGTGACCAACTCCGCGGGGACCTTCCACGTCGAGAAGCCCGCGCTCGTCGCGATCGAGGACGACGCCGAGTGCCACGTGAACGCCGATTGCGAAGACGGCGTCGGCTGCACGGTGAACACGTGCAATCCGCAGACGTTAACGTGCGAGATCGTGAACAACTGCGGCGACCGAACGCTCGATCCCGCGTGCGCGAACAGCGCGGGCGCTTCCGAGTACGTGCTGCCGATCGAGGTCTCCGACGGCTCGAACGTCGACGCCTACAACTTCAACCTCGATTTCGACAGTGCGAATCTCCAGTTCAAGCAGATGTCCACCGCGGGAACGCTGCTCGAAGGCCGGGGCGCGTTTCTCGCGTGCGGCATGGAGGGCAACGGCGACATCGGGTGCAGCGGGAATCCCTATCCCGCGCTGGAGGCGGGTTCGAGCGGCGTGCTGATGAACCTCGTCTTCACGGTGCTCGCCGATGCGGGCGCGGCCGAGTTCCGCGCCTACAACCTGGGCGGCGATTTCGGCGGCATGACCGGTGGAACGTGCACCGCGTCGATTCTGCTCTCGGCGGGCGACGACGACAGCGACGACGACGCGACGGACGACGATACGGCGGACGATGACGCGGACGACGATGCCACCGACGACGATGCCACCGACGACGATGCCGATGATGATGACTCGTGGTATCCCGACGACGACGCCGACGACGATGTGGACGATGATGCCGCGGACGACGATGCGTCCGACGACGATTCCGACGACGACGGCATGTGGTGGGAGGACGACGACGAGGACGCGGACGACGACGACGTCATGCCGCCCGACACGAATCCCGACGGCGACGACGACAGCGCCGCGGATGTGGATTCCGACGAGCAACAGCAGGTCGCCTGCGGCTGTTGACGTTGCGAGCGATTCCAAAAGAAAAAGCCCGGCGGCGGTTTTCGAACCTCGTGGCCTACCGGCCGCCGTCGGGCGCGACGTATTTGTCCGGCGAAGAGCCGGAGCGGGACCGGGGCGAGGGTCAGAGCTTTTGCACTGGCGACGTATCCGTGGACGCGCCGCATCGGGCGAGAGCCGTGAACTGGAGAGGCGGAAGCCCAGGTTGTAGTTGCGGTTGCCGGGGTTGTTGTTGTTGCGATTCGCCGAACGGCAGTTGTTCGCGTTGTTGTTCCAGCTACCGCCGCGATTCACCCGGTTCGAGCCATCTTGCGCCCCTGGCCCGGACGAATTCCGAATTGCGAATGCCGAATGGTGAATGGTCGGCGTCGAAAAAGTTCCTCCTCAAGCTGTACGTGTCGGCGTGCCGAATGTGACCGACAAGGCTTTGCGTCGTGCGCGTCAGTTCCTCCTCGGATATTCCGCCCGTCGACATTTGGTGTTTGCTTGCCCGCATCTTCATCCGGAATCGCCGCCAGCCCGGGCGGCTCAAACGAATCACACCGGGGAATATCCTCAGGCCGAGAAACGGCAATCCCTGTCCCGTTGGCGAGAGCAGCACCGAGCCGGTCTTGATGTGCAGGCGAAGTTTCGTGTCCAGATTGTCGCCGATCCGCTTTCGAGCGTCCCAGAGCGTCTCCTTTTCATCGGCGAAAAGGACGAAATCATCCATGTAACGCACGTAGCCCTCGATCCGCAGCTGCTCCTTGATGAAATGATCCAGGCCCGAGAGATAGAAGTTGGCGAAGTGCTGGCTCGTCAGATTGCCGATGGGGATGCCTTTGCCCGGCTCCGTCCAGGGCACCGGATGGTCGATGAACGCGTCGAGCAGCCAGAGCAGGTCGGGGTCTTTGACCTTGCGTCGCAGCAGACCCTTGAGAATTTGATGGTCCACGGAATCGAAAAACTTGCGGACGTCGAGCTTCAGGAAATACTCGAACCGCCTCGCGAAATGCCGTGCCCGTTCTACCGCGCGAAGAGTTCCCTTATCCACGCGGCATGCATAGGTGTCAAAAATCAAACCGCGCTCGAAGATCGGATCCAGGACTTTGCAGACGGCGTGATGGACGACGCGGTCGCGGAATTCGGCCGCGCAGATCATGCGCGCCTTGGGGTCGTAAACCATGAAGGTGCGATAGGGACGCGGGCGATAGGTTTTCGCGGCGAGTTCCGCTTCCAGGTCCAGAATTTCGTTCTCAAGGTTCGCAAGGAAGTCCGCCACGCGCGGTTTGCCCTTCTTGCCCCTGGCCGCAAGAAGCGCGGAATCATGGAGTACCCGGAACGTGCGAACCTGATCGTACAGATGCCCGTATCGCTTCACAACATTTTATCCTCTTGCTGTTTGCGCCAGCCGCCGACCATTTTCCCTGCCTCGTTAATTTTTCGCGAGGCGTACTCGTAGCCCTTGTGATCCAGGTGCTCCATGTCGTGGCACATCCGCAGCAGCACGCGCAGCTTCTCCATGTTTAAATCGATGCGACGCAGGCTCGCTTTTTTGTCCTTGGAGTAACGCGCTTCAATAATTCCCTCGATGGTGTCCAGCGCCAGGTTGTCGACTCGCCCGCTGAAGGTGAAACGCACGCTCTTGGGAAATTTCTCCGTCTTGTTCAACAGCCATTTGGTAAAGTCGTACCAGAGAACGAACAGCGGCGGATCGGGAATCACGGCACAGGTTCCTTCGGCTCGTCGTCGTTCGCCGGTGCGGACGGAGCCAGGTGTTCGGAAAGTATTTTCAATAAGTCCTCGCCGTAATGCTCGATCTTCGTCTCGCCGATGCCGTTCACCTTGGCGAGGTCAGCCTTCGATTGCGCCTTCAGCTTCACGAGTTTCGCCAACTGCCCATTGTTGGCGATCATGTAGGGCGGGATGCCCTCTTGCCGGGCGCGAGTGGCGCGCCAGACGCGCAAGGCGTCGTAGGCTTTCACCTCGAATTCGTCCAGTTCGTTTCGCGGGTTGTCGCGCGGGAATCCCTTGCGGCGTTCGTCTGCCGATACGTCACGGTAGGAAACGAGGACCGTTAGGTACGGCGTTTTCTCGTGGGTGAAGAAGTGCTCGGCATACTCAATGACTTCCCTGCCTACGAGGAATTCCTGGATGGCCGCGTCGTCGAACCCGTCGGCAAACCGAAGGGAAAAGATTTTCAGCTTCATGGGCGGAAACACCTGATATCGAAATTTACGACGACCAAAGGGCTTCGCCCTTTGGAAACCCTTCGCCCTCCGCTCCGCTCCGGTCGCTTCCGGGCGGCGGCTTCGCTGCGCCGCCCTTTCGCTCCCTGCGCTGCACTTTGGGCCAAATCGCAACGTCGTACCGCCAAGTGTCAAAGGGCTCAAGAGCCTAGGGCAACGACCTGGAGAGGCGGAAGCCCAGGAGGTAGTCGCGGATGCCGGGGTAGTCGTAGCTGCGATCCGCCGAACGGCAGAAGCTCGCGAAGTAGGCCCAGCCACCGCCGCGAACCACCCGGCCCGAGCCAGCGGACGGCCCCTTCGGATCCGCTGACGGACTGTTGGAATAGTAGTTTTCGCCATACCAATCCTGGACCCACTCCCACACATTGCCGTGCATGTCGTGCAGCCCCCAGGGATTCGGGGATTTCTGGCCCACAGGGTGCGCATATTTCGCTCCCGCATCGTCGGCGTTCTTGTCAAACCAAGCATAATTCCCGAGACTGACCGCGCTGTTCCCGAAGGAATAACGCGTGGTCGTCCCCGCGCGGGCCGCGTACTCCCACTCGGCTTCCGTCGGCAAGCGGTACGTTTCGACGCCCTCCTTCTTGTTCAGCCAGTTGATAAATGCATGCGCATCATTCCAAGAGACATGCGACACCGCCGCGCTGTCGCCGTGCTTGTTCGCCTCCATGAAATCATCGGTCACCAAATCCGTGCGCCCGGCTTCGGATATGAACTTCTTGAATTGGCCGACGGTAACCTCGTGCTTGCCGAGGTAAAACGCCTTGCTGATTTGGACTTTGTGCTGAGGAGTTTCATCGTCAGAAGCGTCTTCGTCCGATCCCGAGCCGGAGGGACAGGGGGCGCCCAGGGGAGACTGGCCGAGAAAGGCGCGTTTCTTGTTCTGCTCCTTGAGGTTGTCGCTTTCTTTGCAACTCCCCATAAAAAAATCGCCTGCCGGAATCAAAACAAACTCCATGCCGATGGAGTTGGTCATCGTTTTTGGCGGCGTCGCCTGAGCCTGTACGGCCGGGCCAATGGGAAAAAGCCCGACAACCATCGCCAGAAGCATCGACGGAACGAATCGGCGCATGCGCATCTTCCGAACCTCTGTGAGGCGTGGCTCCGAGCCGTCAGCGTCGGAGCCGCGCCTCGGGTTGCTCACTTGCAGTGGACGTTGAATTCCACGTCGCCTTTGACGTAAACGCTGCCCACCGAACTGCCGTCGCAGTAAATGGTGATCGTCTTGTCCACGGTGCCGCCGAGGTTGAGAAAGTAGCGGCCTTGGCCATCGGGGTACGCCTTGTTGTCATTCCACGATGTCGAGATCCGGTGATTGCTCGCGGCGCACTTCTCGCCGCTTTTGGCAAAGCATTGGCCATAGATCGCATCCGCGAAAGCGACCGTCGACGCCAAGCAAAGAACGACGGCCAAACCGAGCACTGTGACCATTCTCATCCGCGTTTCCTTTCGTTTGTGTTGAGTGCGTGCCGTACGCACGAATCTCGATATCCGGGCCACCTCGACTCAATCGCACGCAAAGAACACCGCGTAAGCGCCTTTGTGAGCGATCGCCGCACGACAAATTCCATCGTCCAGCATGTTTTCATTGTGGCCGGGCGAACCCCTCCACATTTCGAAGACCTCTTTCGACGACGTCCCGCCCGCCGCCACGTTCTCCGGGCAATAGTCCGAGCCGGATTGCGCCAACCGGGAATCGTAGCCGTCGTGGTCGAGCGAGTTTCTGTCGTTCATATCCACGGCGTGCTCTTTCGCCAGTGCGCGGAGGTCCTCCGAGAAGGACAGGATCTCAAGACCCTTCGATTCGCGGTAGCCGTTGATGCGATCGAGGGTCTTGGCGTCGAAATCGTCTTCGGAGATGTCGGAATACGGCGAATCGTCGAGACAAGAAAAGCACGCCGTCAACGCGGCGATGAGAGCGCAGAGGTGTGAAACCGGGATGCGCCGCATACCGGGAACGTGCCGTGCCACGCCGTCATCTCTGTCGGGCAACCGAGAGCGCATCTTCTTCACATCCCTGCGCCGATTGTTTCGAATGGCTTTAAGTGAATGTTGCCACAGAACAGAACCGACCGCAACATTTGCCGGCGGTCGGTCCGCCTTCGCCACGGCTTCGCCTCGGGGTTACTGATCCTTGGTCACGTATCCGTAGGCCGAGGCGAGCCAGTAGGCGACGAGGTAATCGACGCCCGGGTTGACGTCGCGGATGTTTTCGACCGCGCCGCACTCGATCGCCCAGGGGTTGCGCTGCCACAGAAAGTCCGTGGCGCACTGATAGAATACGGGATACGCGTCGAGCGCCTGATAATCGACGCCGCCGAAGATCTCCTCCAAAAACGGATACTGCACCTGCAGGTCGTGCAGGATCACGGAGATGGGATCGAGCGGCGCGTCGGGCGGATCGACCGCGTAGCGGTAGTTCGGCGCGGGGCGGAAGTCCTCGAGGTCCTCGGTCATCTGCGCGAGCTGATCGTCCCAGTAGCTTGAAGTTTCGTCGAGCTGCGATTGGGCCATGTGGATCTGCGTGTAAAACGCGTTGTGCGACAGGTCGATGTGGTAGTGAACCTGCGTGGTGAAGACCTCGCGGATGAACGCGTTGATGTCGCAATCGGGACGCGAAAGACGCAGCAGATTGAACGCGTTCTGGTGCGCGAGGTTGAGCCCGTAGTGCTGCGCGTAGCGGTTCATGATCGAGATGTTCATGAGCCGGTAGTAGAGCTGATTCTCGGGCCGCGCCCACTTTTCGTAGATCTCGCGATAGGTCTCGTCGCCGGTGATGTGCCAACCGATGAGCGACCACGCCTGCTGCTGCGTGGGAAGCACGTTGGGCCCGGCGGTGGTGGGGATGTCGTCCACATCCGTGATCCACCAGTCGGTGTCGATCAGCTCGTCGAGCACCTCGGCGATATCGGCCTCGATTTGCGCGCGCATCGTTTCGTCGTCGACCAGATCGTAGGCGAGCGACATGCCGAAAAACCATCCCGTGTACTGGTCGCGGCTCGTGTTGCCGATCCAGAAATCGCCGTCGAATTCTCCCGAGTCCACGCAGTGCCAGTTGTCGTCGTTCACGCAGTTCGCCGCGACGTCACCGTAGGTCGGGTCGCTCTGCGGGCCGACGTAGCGGGCGATGAAGCCGGGACGGCCCGTCACGTGCAGATGCCGCGAGAGCGAAGACGCGGCTTTGACCGCGTTCGCCTTGGCCTGCGCGTCTCCCGTGACGTGGTAACGCAGCGCCTGCGACGCGAGATAGGTGCCGGTCCAGATGCACGAATCGCCGAGGTCGAAGTACCACAGGGCGTCGTCGCGGTCGTCCGACGTGAAGACGACGCCGACGGTGGAGCCATAGTTGGGCTGATGCCACGCCTCGTGCCACGAGTCGTACGCCTCGGCCTTTTCGCGCAGCGGACCGCCGGTAGGGGACTCGTCGTAGGTCGATCCCACGAGCACGTCTCCGTCGCAGACCTGCGTGTCGTCGTCGCCGGTGTCGTCGTCCGCGTCGTCATCGGCGGAATCGTCATCCGGCAACGGCGGCCACGTGTCATCGTCGCCGATGTCGTCGTCCGTCGCGTCGTCGTCCGACGCATCGTCGTCGGTCGTGTCGTCATCGACCGGCGCGCCGCTGTCGTTGTCGTCGTCATCGTCGCCACATCCGCAGCCGGCAAAAAGCAACATTGCGGCAAATGCTCCCGCCAGCACCGTCGAACTCAACTTCATCTTCATGGCCATCCTTCCGTGCGCCGCTCCCGTCGCTCGACGTGAGGGGCGTCTTGGCTTCACTTCGCACGCGGTTTCGACGCTCGTTTTGCGCGAGTGGGCTTCGCGGTCCTTTTTGGAGATTCGCCCGGCTCGGGCCCGGCTATCCGTCGCATCTCGCGTCGAATTTCCTTCTCGAGCTCGTCCTCGGTCGGCAGATACAATTTATACCGACTCGCAAAAATGGTGTTCGCTCCGTTCTTTCCGAGCAGATAATGTACCATGGCGTCGTTCTTGTCTGTGCAGAGGATCAATCCCAACGTCGGTCCGTCGCCTTTGGATCGCCGCTCCTGATCGTAGTAGTTGACGTAGAGCTGAAGCTGTCCGAGATCGGCGTGGTCGATCTTGCCGACTTTCAGGTCGATCAGGACGTGGCACTTCAGGACGGTATGGTAGAAGACGAGATCGACGTAAAAGTGGTCGCCGTCGAGCGTGAGCCGCTCCTGCCGCGCCATGAACGCAAAGCCCTTCCCAAGCTCGAGCAGGAACGCCTGAAGGTTGGAGATCAGCGCGGTTTCGAGATCGCTCTCCGTCAGTCGTTGCGATTCGGGCAGGCCGAGAAACTCGATCACCATGGGGTCCTTGAAGACGTCGGCCGGCGTCTGAATGACTTGGCCCTTTTTTGCCAGTCGCATCAAGCCTTTTTTGTCCCGACTCAGGGCGAGCCTCTCGAACAGCAGGCTGGCGATTTGGCGTTCCAGCTCGCGCGTCGCCCAGTCGTTATTGACGGTCTCGATTTCGTAGAACGCGCGGGCGTCGTCCTTCTCCACGCGCAGGAGCGTTCGATAATGCGTCCAACTCAAATTCGGATGGAGCGACCCGGGACGCCATTGCCCGGGCTGCGCGGCGCGGGCAAACTCGAACGCGGGGAATGACGCGGGGTCCGGCGTCTCGATCGTGGAAGCGGGAAGGCTCCCACGAGCGCCGGATTTTCTACGCGGTGCGTAGAATTTTTCGGATGCGGCGTCACGGGATCGGCCCGTGACCAATTTTCTACGCAGCGCGTAGAATTTTTCGGGACCGGGAAGCAGGGCGGGGTACGACAGGAAGAACTGTCGCATGAGGAAGAGGTTTTGCGCCGAGAAACCCTTCCCGAATTCTTTTGCAAGTCGTTTCGCCAAACGAACGATCAACCGTCGGCCGTATTCGGCCCGTTCCTGTCCCCGCTGCTCTTCTTCCACGATCTCCCGCCCGATCAGCCAGTAGGCCACGACCTGCGTGGTGTTGACACTGCGGGCCGTGTAAGCCTTCGCCGAGCGGAGGATGTCACGAATCCTGTGATAGACCGCCGGGTCCGGCTTCGGCGGGATTTTCGATGGTGCTTTCGTCGGCATGATACGGACTCCCAATTCCTACTCCTCAAACACCGCGCCCTGGCCCCATTCCGAGGGCTCCGGTCCCATCACGAATTCGAGCGTGCCGCCATTTGCGATGTCGTCGTGCGTGAACCACGGCACGTCGAGGGCGTCGCCGTTGAGCGTCGCCGACTGCACGTAGATGTTCTCGAACGACGCGTTCTGCGCGGTGATCACCAGGTCGTTTTCGCCCACGCGCACCTTGGCCCACGGGAACACCGGGCTGCCGATCTGGTAGTACGGCGAGCACGGGGCGACGGGATAGAAGCCGAGCATCGTGAACACCGCCCACGCCGAGAGCGTGCCGCCGTCGTCGTTGCCGAATACGCCGGCGGGGGCGTCGCGATGGCGGTTGCGCAGCACCCAACGCACCCACTTGGCCGTCAGGTCGGGCCGCCCCGCGTAGTTGAACAGATACGGCGCGTGAATGTCGGGCTCGTTGCCGTGGTAATAGAAAAGATCGGGCAACACGCCGTAGGGTTCGGGCTGTGGGCGCGTGCCCGCGAAGAACGCATCGAGTTCGGTGACGAATTCCCCGGGCCCGCCGAACAGGTCGATCAGCCCCGGCACGTCGTGCGGAACGAACCAGCGCCAATGCCGCGCGTTGCCCTCGACGTACTCATCGTACCACAGCCACGCTTCGAGGAAGCCGGGAAGAAAGTCGCCCGCTTCGTCGCGCGCGCGAAAGAACTTCGTGTCCTCGTCCCAAAGATTGGCGTAGTTGCCCGCGCGCTCGGCGAACATCTCGGCGTCCGCCGTCTCGCCCAGCGTGTCGGCCAGCTCCGACAGGCAATAGTCGTTGTACGCGTACTCCTGCGTCTTCGACACGGACCCGCTCGTTTGATCCGCCGACAGCCATCCTCGTGAAATCCAGCTATCCACGTGGTCGCGATTGCCGTAGGGCACCGGGCCGAGCGCGTGCGCGCGAAGCCCCTCGTACGCCGTGTCGATATCGAAATCCGTCACGCCCTTGATGTAGGCATCGGCGATGACGGAATCGGAGTGCGTTCCGATCATGCTGCCCGTGTCGCCCAAGCCCTGCGCCCACTTGGGGAACGCGCCACCCTGTTCGTACATCGTCACCAGCGAGATGGCCATGTCGCGCGCGTATTCGGGATGCAACAACACGACGAGCGGATGGAAGGTGCGGAACGTGTCCCACAGCGAAAGGTCGGTGTAATACGTGAATCCGTCGGCGTCGTGCGTGGCGCGGTCAAAGCCCACGTACTGGCCGTTTTCCTCGGTGTACGACGTGACGAGTTGGTCGAGATGATAGAGCGCCGAGTAGAAGATCCGCTTGTCGTACTCCCGCGCCCCCGCCACCTGCACGCTCATCAGGCGCTCGTTCCACGCCGCGCCCGCCGCCGCGCGCACCGCGTCGAAATCCCAATCCGCGATCTGCGCGTCGAGGTTCGCGCGGGCCTGTTCGACGCTCTGAATCGACAGGCCGACCTTGGCCAGCACCGTGCCCTTGCTCGCGGCGAAGCCCACGTACGCGCCCACCGTCGGGCCGTTTGCGCTCGTGCCGCTGGGCGTGCGAACACCCGCGTCGAAGGTGCCGAAGTCCTCGAAGTCCTCCGAAAACCGCGCGACAAAATGAATCGGCAGCCCGCCGGAGCGACCCGTGAATCCGCCGCGCTGGTCGACCATGCCGTAGACCTCGCGCGCGGATTCGTCGATCGTCACCTCGGCGTCGTAGACCTGTCCCGGCACGTTGGCGTAGCCCGCGTCGATGACGACATAGGGCTCGGCGCCCGCCGCGAAGGTGTAGCGGTGAAATCCCGCGTTCATCGTCGAGGTGAGCTCCACGTCCACGTCGTATCGATCGAGGTGAACGCGGTAGTACCCCGGCTCGCCCGATTCGTTGTCGTGCGAAAACGGCGACCGGTAGCCCGCGTTCGTGACCTTCTCGTCGGAGATGCCGTCGACGGGCATGAAGTTGACGTTGCAAAGGTCCGTCGCGCCGATGCCCGGCAGGTGCATGTGCGAAATGCCGCGGATCGTGTTGTCGGGGTAGTAGTAGCCGCCCGCGTGCATCTTTTCGTGGGCGAAACCGCCGATCGACGTGTCGGGCGTGAGCTTCACCATCGAACCCGGCAGATTGGGGCCGGGGATCAGCGCGCCCATTCCGTAACCGATGCCGCCGGTGCCGATAAAGACGTTGACGAAGTCGACCGGGTTGTCCACGGGTTCGAGATCGTCGTCGCCGGTGTCGTCGTCGGCGTCGTCGTCGGGCAGCGGCGGCCACGTGTCGTCGTCCGCGTCGTCGTCGCCCGTGTCGTCATCGCCGTCGTCATCCGACGTGTCGTCGTCCGTCGCGTCGTCGTCGATCGGTGCGGAGCTGTTGTTGTCGTCGTCATCGTCGCCGCAACCGGCGACAAGCATCGCCACCGACACCGCGAGCACCCAGATCCATCCGAATTTTGTCATGATCGTTCCGTCAGGGAAACGCCACGGGCCCGAGGCCCTGCGCGTTGGTGTTGCCATATTCGTCGCTCGCGCCGCCCGGCGCAATCGAAGTCGCGTGCGCCACGGCGTGCGTGCGCGTGAAGACGCCTTCGTATTCGCCGCCGCCTGTCGCGTCGAGCGTGACCGCCTCGTCGCCGAATCCCGACACGTGAATCGTCGCCTCGATCGAACCGCCTTCCGCGGCCGACCACGCCGTCGCCGATGCGGTCATCGACCGAAGCCGGAATCCGCCGGGATTTGGCGGCACGAGTGCGCGGCAAGAGATGCGAAACAGGTCGCCGCCCAGCGGCGTGACCGCGAGGTCCGACACGGCAAGGTCCGTCGAAACACCCACGGTAAACGTGCGCGAATAGATGGCGTATGGCGCGGCGCGCTCGCCGTCGGATTCCTCGCCCAAGACCTTTAACCGATACATCCCCGCCGGCGTTTGCGCCGTGAGTTCCCAATCGATGCGCCAACGATGCCGGCGTTGATACGGGTATCCACGCGTCTCGTAGCTCGGATCGGGCGCGTACTGCACCAGCGTGTCGATCGTCGCGTCGCTGACCTCACGGCCATCCGCGCCGACGAGCGGCGCGAAGCCCGAGCCGTCGTCGCGCTCCACGGTCACGCGCGGCGAGCCCAGCGCCGTATAGCCGCCCGACCACTCGAAGGTCACCGTGTCGAAGCGCTCGTAAGTCGCCTGTGCCTGCGTGATGATCTCACCCGCCAGCACGCCCGGTTCGATCCCCTCGGGCACGTACGAATACGGCCACGGGTGTCGCTGGCGCGCGGGCGCGCCGATCTCGTTGTTCTCTTTTTCCGGCGTCAGAAGTTGCGTCGCGAGATCGACATTTTGGCCCGCGAGCCACTCGCCGAATTTCGGCCCCCAGTAGTTCATCGAGGTTTCGTAGCCGCCCTGCAGCCAGTCCCATTCCATGAGCAGGTACATCTGCGTGTCGTTGGCGTAGCCAAACGCCGCGATCTTGTCCGCGGGCCACACAAGTTCGGTTTCGAGGCTCTCGCGCAGATGCTTCGCCAGCCACGAGGTCAGCTCGCCGGGCATCAGCGGCATGATGTAATCGCCGAGGCGCACCACGCCGATCTCCGCGGTGTCGAGAACCCACGACCACGGCTCCACCCAGTGTACGGGCACGTAGCATCCGTAATAGCCGTCGAGGAGCTTTGTCTCCTGATCGTTGCAATCGACGACCGAGCCCTCCTGCTCGAAAAACGACCGCTCGCCGCAACCCCACGCGCCGTGTTTGTATTCGTAGAACCTCCCGGTGACGAGGCCGTAGTAACCGAACTCGCCATCCTGATATCCGATCGCGTCGCGCGTGATCGTCACGCGCTTCGACACCATTTCGAAGGTCCAGTCGGCTGTCGGCACCAGGTCGTCGTAGGTGTCGCGGATCATGGCCGCCGCGCGCTGCCCCAAGTGCTCCAGATTCTGCCACTCGGGCAAATCGTAGCCTGAGCCAACCGGCGTCGAATCGCCGCCGGCCGCCTGAATGAACAGGACCGGCACCGCCGTGTCGAAGGTCGATTCCATTCCGTGTTCCACCGCGCCGGGCGCGTCGGACGTCATCAGAGTGGAATGGGCCATGGTCCCGTGCATCCCCCAGCCGACCAGCACCGCGAGCGGCGATCCGTCCTCGCGATCGATGCGGGCCAGGAACATCCGGTCTTCCTTGTATTCGGGCGGGTTGTTCTGACACCGGCGGTCTCGGAAGAGCCGATTCGTGGGATCGAACGGCGCCTGCAGGGTCACCGCCATCCTGGCGGGTACGAGGTTCGCCATGCTGTCGGCAATCACGCGCGCGATCGACGCGGCCATGCGGTCCTCGATGCGCCGGTCGTAGGTGTCCATACCCGAAATGCCGAGCACCACGGGCAGGCCGTAGAAATGGTCGGGGCCGGAGTGCGTGTGTGTGGACGAGAGCCAAAGCTTTTCGGAGAGGTTGAGGCCGGTCAGGCGGCAGACCTCGTCGAGCACGCGCGTGTAGAGCGTGGCCGAGATGAGCGCCACGGGCACGCGCGCGATGACGAGGCGGTCGGTCCCGTTGTCGATCGTGACGGCTTTGACGTCCGGGCGGTCGTGATAGCCTGTCGACGCGCCCATCATGATCGCGAAGGGATGACGCGGCCCCGAGCGCGCGCCGTAGCCGCCCATGCTGATGCCGACGGGCGCGTAGAGATCGCCCACGGCAACGCCCGCGTGCAAAGACGTGAGCGTTTCGCCGCCGGGCGCGTCGACGCAAACGGGAATCTCGGTGTCGTCGTCGCCGGTGTCGTCGTCCGCCGTGTCATCGTCAGGCAGAGGCGGCCACGTGTCGTCGTCGCCCGCGTCGTCGTCGCTCGTATCATCGTCGGGCAACGCGCCCGTGTCGTCGTCGCTGATGTCGTCGTCCGGCGCCGGACCATCCGCTCCATCGTCCGAATTGTCGGACCCGTTCCCGCACGCGACGCACGCGAACACCACCACCATCCAAACGAGAAGCGATTTCATGCGGGGGAATCTAGCACAACGGGAGTCGGCGCTCATCCCCGGCTTGTGCCGCGATGTCAGAGCCGCGACCGCAAGGAGACAGCAAGGAGGCGCCCCGATCATCTCGACACGGCGCGGGCACGCCACCGCGCCCCGTCAGTTGATGTATCCCAGCGACTTGAGCGTCTCGGTCTCGGTGCGCGAAAACCGGCGCGATTTGCCGCCTTCGATGCCGTGGCGTTTCACGAATTCGCGGTAGCGATCCTTCGCCGACTCCAGCGCCGCGCGGCCCGTTTCCAGATTCGCCTTGTCGGTCGCCGCGATCGACCACTTTTCGCCCGGATCGTCGGCGAGGTCGTAGAGTTCCTCGATGCCGGTGAGCTTCGAGTGCATGTATTTGAAGCCGCCGAAGACCACCGCCTCTTTCGGCTCGGAGTGCAGCGAACCCGCGAACGTGATCGGATCGTCGGTCCACGCGGCGGCCTCGCCCGACATGAGCGGCGCGAGCGATCGGCCCGTGAACTGGTCGGGATCGAACCGGATGCCGCACAACTCCAAGATCGTCGGCGCGATCTGGTCGTGCGTCACGCGCCGGTCGACCTCGGCTACCGCCGGTTTGCCGCCGGGCGGCTTGATGATGAGCGGCACGCGAAGCAGCTCGTTGTACATCGCGTGGCCGTGCTCAAAGCCGCCGTGCTCCCAGAACTCCTCGCCGTGGTCGCTCAGCACCACGATCAGGGCGTCGTCGTACAGATCCAGTTTCTTCAGGCGCGTGACCAGGCGCTCGACGTTGTCGTCCACGAACCGGACCTCGGCGAGGTACAGGTCGCGCACCGCCTTCGCCTCCATGCGATCGGGCACCCAGAACCCCGAACGGATCACCTTCAGGTCCTTGTCGAACTCGCGTCCGACGCGCAGCGGGCGTTTGCGCTCGATGTATTTGTCCGGCGGCGTGTAAGGAAAGTGGGGGTCGTAGTAGTGAAGCCAGAAAAAGAAGTCGGCTTCGTGATTCGCCTTCATCCAACGCACCGCGCGGTCCGTGATCTGGGGCGTGGTGACGTCGGTGTCGAATCGCTCGGGCGCAAACTTACGCAGCAGGGCGAATCCCAGGCTCGGCGTCGCGATCCGCTGCGGGTAGAACGAGAAGTTGTCGAACCGCCCGTTGAAGTTTCGCAGCAGGAAGGCGTTTCGGCCCGTGGCGGCGGTGTGATAGCCCTCGTCGGAGAACCACTCCGGCAGTGTGCGAACGGAGTCGGGCAGCACGTCGTGTCCGGCCATCGTGCGATGCACGAAGGGGTGCAGCCCCGTCATGATCGACGCGAAAGACGGCAGGGTCCACGGCGAGGCAGCATAAGCGTTGCGGAATACCACGCCGTCTTCGGCGAGCGCTTCGAGCGCGGGTGCCTTGACGCCGTTCTCCGGATCGTAGAGCGCGAGCGCGTCGGCGCGCAGCGTATCGATGGTGAGCAGAATCACGTGGCGTACGGGCCGAGACCCGTCGCCCACCGCGTTTTCGGGCGCTTCGAGCCAGTTGCGCGACGCGTATTCGTGCCACGCGCCGCCAGCGAGCGCGAGAACGAAGAGGATGCCCGTCGATGTCGCCATGACCGCGGCGAAACGCCGTGCGGCGACCATATGACCGATCCAGATCGCGAGGGCGATGCCCATGGCGGCGAGGATCTGCCCCTTGCCGGCGGAATCGAGGTCGCGCGCGTCGATGATGGCCGCGAGCGCCGAAAACATCATCGGCGCGGCGATCACAAGGCCGAGCATGGTCGTTCGCGCGTGGGGCTTGTCCCGCCAATACGCGGCGATGCGGTAGAACGCGATCGAGGTGACGACGGCGACGAAGAGTGGTCCGGCAATGGGCTGGACGAGCCCTTCCCCCCGCACCAGGGTCTTGATCGCACCGGACTGCGTCGCGAAGGTCATGGCGGTGAAGATCGCCGCGCCCAGGCCGATGGCCGCCTCGGGATCGCGATGGCCGAAGATCCTTTGCAGCACGATGAGGTCGAAGGTACGTGCGACGAGGTAGAGCGCGAAGACGGCGGCGAACGCGGCGGCCGCCGGCGCGAAGACCCCCGTGCGCGTCGTGAGCGCGGGGTCGTCGAGCACCGTGAGGAACCAGTCGAGCGCGGCGACGGAAAGGCCCGTCGTAAGCGCGCAGACGAGCCCGAGTGCGATGCGCCGGACCGGGGACTCCGTCGGCGTCATGGCCGCCGGAGAGGAAGTGTCGGAGGTCAAGCCGTCCTCGATCGAAGGGGTCGCCGCGTGCGGGGAATCGAGCGGAATTTAGTCCGAACGGGCGGTTGCGGCAAGGTGCGTTGCGCGACCTAACCCGTCTTCTCCGGCTTGGGCACGGCGTGCGTCATCGAGGCGATTTCTTCGGCGGCGGCGCGCGACGCGGCCACGAATTCCTCGAGCTTTCGCTTCTTCTCTTCGAGCAGCTCGCCCGCGCGCACCTGCGTGTCGGCCACCGCGCGAGACGCCTTGGCCCAATAGGCGTCGAACATCCCCACGTCGAAATGCCCCTCGCGCAGAAGATTCGTCGTCAGCACCTTTTCGTTCGGCTGGCGCAGATCCCAAACGATGCCGAGTGCCCCGAGGCCCTTGAGCACGTAGTAGGTCAGGTCGATCTCCCACCAATAAAATCCCTGTCTCGCGGTCCATTGGCAGTGGTGGTGGTTGTTGTGCCAGCCCTCGCCGCAGGTGACGAGCGCGATCAGCATCGAGTTGCGGCTCGTGTCGGTGGTGGCGAAACGCCGCCGGCCGAACAGGTGCGTGATCGAGTTGACGAAAAAGGTACCGTGATAGAGCAGGATCGTAGAGAGAAAGAACCCGGTGAACAGGGCGGACGCGCCGCCGAAGTACCACACCACGAGGCCGAGCAGCACGAAGGGGACCTCGTAGAATCGGTCCAGCCAACGCAATTCGGGATACTTGGCAAAATCTTCGATGTACTTCAGGGGAACGGGTTTGAATTTGTCGCAGACGATCCAGCCCATGTGGCTCCACCAGAAACCGCGCAGCGGGGAGTGGATGTCCTCGGTCGTGTCGGAATAGCGGTGATGATGGCGGTGATGCCCCGCCCACCACAGCACGCCCTTTTGCGCCGTCGTCGATCCGCCGAGGGCGAGAATGAATTGGAACACGCGCCCGGTCTTGAACGAGCGATGGGCGAAATATCGATGATATCCCGCCGTGATGAAAAACATGCGGACGTAATACAGCGCGGCGCACAGCGCGACATCGGCCCAACGCACGCCCGTCCAGAGCGCACCGAGCGGCGCGAGATGCAGCGCGAAGAACGGAATCGACGCGACCCAGTTGACCTTCTCGTCGGGGGGTCGCTGGTAGGCGGCTTTCATGGCGAAGGCTCCTTGGCGCGATAAAGGGGCGCGTGCGCCCGTCGCGCATCGGTCAGGATGACGGCAAAGCCGGGGGCGGTCAACGGAATTTTCTTACGGAACGATGACGGCGGGGTAACGCTACCGTTCGCGGTCCTGACGCAGATCGAAGAGCGCGAGCTGGCGCGTGGGCCCGAAATCCGCCGGAGGATCGGGGTAATCGCCGTCGAAGCAGGCGAAGCAGAAGCTGTCCGCGCCCTGCGGCAGGCAGGCGTGCAGCCCTTCCATCGAGAGATAGCCGAGCGAATCGGCCCCGATGTAGTCGCGGATCTCCTCGACGGTGGACGACGACGCGATCAGCTCTTCGCGGCGCGGCGTGTCGATGCCGTAGTAGCAGGGCCACGTGGTGGGCGGCGAACTGATGCGCACGTGGATCTCCCGCGCGCCCGCCGCCCGGATCATGCCGATGATTTTTTTCGACGTGGTGCCGCGCACGATCGAGTCGTCCACCACCACCACGCTCTGACCCGCCAGCACCGAGCGGTTCGGGTTGAGCTTGAGCCTCACACCGAAGTTGCGGATGCCCTGCTCCGGCTCGATGAAGGTGCGTCCCGTGTAGTGGCTTCGCACAAGGCCGATGTCGAGCCGGATGCCCGACTCCTTGCTGAATCCGAACGCCGCCGGCGAGCCGGAATCGGGGATCGCGATCACCACGTCGGCCGTCGCCGGATGCTCGCGGGCGAGCCGCGCGCCGAGCGACTGGCGGATCGGGTAGCACTCCTGCCCGTAGAGGCGCGAATCGGGTCGCGCGAAGTAGATGTACTCGAACACGCAGTGCGCGTGGCGCTTGGGCTCGAAGGGCTTGATCGACCGCACACCCTGATCGTCAATCACGACGACCTCGCCGGGCTCGATCTCGCGCACGTACTCGGCCTCGATCAGATCGAGGGCGCAGGTCTCACTCGCGACGATCCACGCCTCGCGTCCGTCGTCGGTGGTCTTGCGGCCCAGCGCGAGCGGCCGCCAGCCTCGGGGGTCGCGCGCGGCGATCAGGCGATCCGCCGCGAGCATGACCAGACTGAAGGACCCGCGCAGGCGTTCGAGGGCATCGATCACGCGATCGACCACGGGCTTTCGCGAGTGCGCGAAGAGGTGGACGATCACCTCGGTGTCCATCGTCGAGCGGAAGATCGATCCCAGTTCCTCGAGCTCGCGGCGCAGCTCGGCGGCGTTGACGAGATTGCCGTTGTGCGCCACGGAAAACGGTCCCGCCGGCGTGTCGACGACGATCGGCTGCGCGTTGCGCAGCGTCGACGCCCCCGCGGTGGAGTAACGCACGTGGCCGATGGCGAGCTCGCCGGGCAGGTTTCGCAGGGTCTCCTCGTCGAACGCGGTGTGGACGAGGCCCATGGCCCGCTGGGCGAGCGCGCGCTCGCCATCGAACGACACGATGCCGGCGCTCTCCTGCCCGCGATGCTGCAGCGCGTGAAGCCCTAAATAGACGAGGGTGGACGCCTCGGGGTGGCCGTACACGCCCACCACGCCGCATTGGTCGTGGAAATGATCGTCGTCGAGCTGCTTCATCCGATTCCCAAACCGATCCTTCCGTTGCGTTCCCTCAACCCGCGTCTCGCCGTCTCGCTTCGCTCGACTCCACTCCCCCATCCGATGGGAGAGGGGCC
>CAZPJD010000012.1:0-20958 GCA_964586775.1 uncultured bacterium
CGATCGCTACGGCCTGCCCAAGCAGCCGACGACGACGCCCGCCATCGGCGAGGGAAAGATCTACTACAAGCTCGTCTATCACCCGTGGCTGCCGTGGGTGGTGCTGGGCGGCATTTTGCTCGCGATGGTGGGTTTCATCCGCACCGATTGGGGGTTCCGGCTACTCCGAACCGGCGGAACTCCGAAAAAACGACAGCGTCCCGAACCCATGATCTGATTTGCGAGATATCCACGGCGCGCAGCCGCGAATGTGGTATGATGTCTCCGATCGAACGGAGACACTTCGCTCGGCGGAATCATCATGCGTTCGCGGCGCGCCATCGGCTTCGCTTCGGCTCTCATATGGCTGTTTTCGCTCGCCTGCGCGGATGACGACGACTCCACTGCGTCCGATGAAAGCGCCGCGAGCGATGACGACGCCGATAACGATCCGGACGATGACGTCGATGACGATCAACTCGATGATGACCCCGACGACGATGCCGACGACGACGCGGACGACGACGCGGACGACGACGTCCAGCCACTCTGCCGCGAGCCACTGACCCCGCCCTTCGGGTATCAGGACAACGAAGCCCTGTGGCTTGTCGCGCGCGTGCTGGATCCCGACTCGCCCGTGATGGCGATCTACGCGTTTTTCTGGGCCGATTGGTTCGCCGTGGACGGCTGCTCGTGGTCGGCGGTCGAGGCGGTGCTCTTTTTGCGCGACATTGAAGACGGTGAGACGATCGCGGCGGGCGGCAAGCGCCCCGACTGGGACTTCACGCAGACACCGGGGGTTCGTTACGACACGCGGGCCGGCGACCTGATCCACGCGCGGGCGGTCCCCGGCGACCCCGACGCGTGGCGCATCGACATCGCTGCGAGCGACTTCGATATCGCGATCGAACTCGACATGCGCCACCTGCTCGTCTGGTCCACGCGCTACGTATCCTGGTTCGACGCCGACGCGCACGCGAGCGGCCGAATCGGCGCCGAAGATTTCGAGTCGGACGCCCACGCCACACTCGAGCGCTGGTGGGACATGGGCGGCCTGAATCCCATGAACGGTGAAACGGACGTGATTCGGGGCTGGTGGCTCTACGCGCCGATGCACTGGCGGGCGACGGATGGGACGCGGGCGACGACCCTCGTATGGCTGTGGCGGGGATTCGCGGGCGACGTCGAGGTGACGGTGCGCGACGACGGCGCGGCGAGCATCGGCGATGAAAGGGTCGACATCGACACCGCCGAGATCGACGTGGACTTTCCCGAAAACGACGGCCCGGACCTCAACCGCTACCGCCTGCGGGGGACGCTGGCCGACGGGCGCGAATACGAATACGAGGCGTCGGTCGTGCGCCGGTATCGCGATGTGTATCCCGACGGGTGGACCGACTTCGAGACGCCCGAATACGTCGAGACGCACGACCTGATGGAAGGCGTCCTCGTGATCGAAGGGGAGACCTACGCCGGCGGCGGCGTGCAGGAGTGGCACGTCACGCGGGACAACCCCCTGCCTTCTCCCTGATCCTCAGCGCCGCACGAGATTGATCGCGATATTCGGCCCCATCCCCCGCACGTACGCGAGATGCACCCAGAGCATGGCGAGCGGCTCCAGATAACGCGCGGCGCGCAGGTCTCCGGCATCGACGGGCTCGAATCCGATTTCCGCGGCCATCGAGGCGACGACGTTCTTCGCCTCTTCGTCGTCGCCGCACAGGAACATCGTGATCGCCGCACCGTGGTAATCCGGGTTCGCCATATTCATCGAACCCGTGGTGCTGTAACACTTGACCACCCGCGCGCCCGGCGCACGCGAAGCCACCAATTCCGCGCCCGAGGTGGTCGTGCCGAGCGCGAGACCCGACATCCCCGCCGCGATCGGGTTGGTGCAATCGACAAGGATCTTCCCGGCGAGGTCGCCCGCCGCATCGAGGGCGTTCATCGTCTGATCCCATGGCGTCGCGAGCACCACCAAATCGGCCCGGTCGACGGAGCGCGCGACCGTTTCCGCGCGAAAATCGTCGCCCATCGCCGCGCGCAGATCGGCGAGGCGACCGGACTTGGGATCGCGCGCCGCAAACACCACCTCGTGACCCACCTGCGTGAATCGGCGGCCCAGCGTGCCGCCCACATTGCCGCTTCCGATCATCGCGATACGCATGTTTTCCCCCTTCGCGTTCCATCGCGCGAACGAACCGAGCATGCCCGATTCGGATGCGCGATAAAAGGGGGCGTGGCCTTGCTCCCCGGCGTTCCGTTTGAAAATATTTAACGCACGTCATTTACCGCGAATCGGATTCGGGGTATGGGCTAAACCGTGAATTCGGTCGCCGAAATCCGCGCCCTTCCATTTGCGCCGCTCGTGGACCGCCACGGGCGCGTGTTCACGTATCTGCGTCTCGCGGTCAACGAAAAGTGCAACCTGCGCTGCGCGTACTGTATGCCCGAGGACGGCCTCGCCCTCTCACCCGAGGCCGATCTGCTCTCCCTGGACGAAATTGCGCGAATCGTCGCCGTCGCGGCGATGTGCGGCGTACGAAAGATCCGACTGACCGGCGGCGAGCCGTTGCTGCGCAAGGATCTGATCGAGATCGTGCGCTGTGCGGCGACGACGCCGGGAATCGATTCCGTTCACCTCACGACCAACGGCATGCTCCTCGAACGTCACCTCGACACCCTGCGCGGCGCGGGGCTCACCGGGCTCAACATCAGCCTCGACTCCCTCGACCCCGCGCGGTTCGAGTCGATCACCCGCCGCCGAGGAGGCGAGGTCGTGCTCGGTGCCGTGCGCGCCGCGCTGCGTTCGGGCATCCCCTCGGTGAAGCTCAACGCCGTGGCCCTGCGCGGCCTGAACGACGATCAATTCGGCGACTTCGTCGAACTCACGCGCGACGAACCGCTCGGCATTCGCTTCATCGAACTCATGCCCTTCGACGACCATCAGATCTGGAAGACCGGGCGTTTTCTCAAGGCCGACTGGATCGTCGATCGCCTGCGCATGCTGTACCCGAACATCGAGGCCGCCGACGGCTCGTCCACCGAACATTTCGTCTTTCGCGTGCCCGGCTATCGGGGAAAGGTCGCCGTGATTCCCGCCTACACGCGCGACCTGTGCGGCACGTGCAATCGCATTCGCGTCACCGCCAACGGGCGCATCCGCAACTGCCTTTACGCGTCGAGGGAGTTCGACCTGCGCGAGCTGCTGCGCTCGGGCGCGAGCGACGCCGACGTGGCCGCGCGGCTGCGCGAGGCGATGCTCGCCAAGGCGGCGGACGGATGGTCGGCCCAGCACGAAGCGGGCGAACTGCGCATCGCTTTTGTCCGCACCAGCATGACGCAGATCGGCGGCTAGCCGAGGGGAGCCATTCGCGTGAATATCCGTCTTCGTTGCTTTTCCCACATCAAGTACGCGCTCGGGCGCGACGAGCTGACGCTCGAAATGCCGGGCGGGGCGAGGGTGGGCGACGTGGTCGCGCGCGTGCGGGAGATGGGCGGCGACGCGCTGCGGTCGATTCCCGTGCGCGCCGCCGTGAATCAGGAGTACGTCGACGAGGGCGCGGCGCTCGCCGACGGCGACGAGGTCGCGCTGATCCCGCCGGTACAGGGGGGCTGAATGATCCGCATCGTCATCACACCCGAACCGATCGCCGCACCGCCCGCGGACGACGCGCGCACGGGCGAGGGATCGGAGCTGATCTTTCACGGTCGCGTGCGAGATGAAGAGCATGGCCGGCAGGTCGTGGCGCTCGAATATGAACACTACGCGGGCATGGCCGAGGCCGAGCTCGAGAAACTCGCGCGGGAAACCGTCGAGCAGTTTCGTCTCGCCGATCTCCT
Organism: uncultured bacterium; assembly: GCA_964586775.1. Lineage (GTDB taxonomy): Bacteria > Lernaellota > Lernaellaia > JACKCT01 > JACKCT01 > JADLEX01. The sequence continues at coordinate 3,823 of CAZPJD010000012.1, forward strand.
CTGCACGCACCGCGTCGGCCGCATCGGCGTGGGCGAATCGAGCCTGCAGGTGATCGTCTGGTCGAAGCACCGCGCCGAAGGGCTGCGCGCGATGGGGCATTTCATCCGACAACTCAAGCTGCGCGTGCCAATCTGGAAGTGGGCCGTGACGCCGGACGGCGAACGATTCCCTTCGCACTGCAATCATGAGCATGACGAGGACTGAATCGGAAGCGCTCAGACTCTCGGCGAATAATCTGACAATTCTCATGGGGATGCCCCCGCGCGATCGCTACACTCCGGCGAATGGCCAACATCAACCGGAGGGAGCGCGGATGAGCGGGCACGTGGCGCGAGGGCGCGACAATTCGATCTGGAAGCTGCTTTTCATCGTGGCGGGCATCGCCGCCTTCATGGCGTCTTTCGCCGCGGGATGCGGTGACGATGACGACGACGATGAAGATGACGACAGCACCTACGACGACGACGCGGGTGACGACGATGCGTCGGACGACGACAGCGCCGACGACGACACCGGCGATGACGACTCCGATGATGACGATTCGGACGACGATGCGGACGACGACGATTCGGATGACGACGTCGACGATGATTCGGACGACGATGCCGATGACGACGCGGACGACGACACCGGCGGGAACATCGTGGACGTGACGATCGAGAGCTTCGATGTCAGCCCCGATCCGATCAATATCAACGTGGGCGACACGGTGCGCTGGACGAACGAGGACGGCGTGAACCACACCGTGACGAGCGGATCGCCGGGAAGCCCCGACGGCGAGTTCGACGAGACCGTGCCCAAGAACGGCGGCACCGCCGAGGTCACGTTCAACTCCGCGGGAACGCGAACCTACTACTGCAAGCCGCACTCGGGCATGATGAATGGCTACGAGATCAACGTGAACTGACGAACGCGCGGAACGTGCAACCTGCGGGCGTCCGGGCAACCGGGCGCCCGTTTTCTTGCGGGCGCGGCGCGATCCGACTACAAACGCGGGCATGAACTCCGCCCCCGATTTCCCCCGATACGGCGACGACGATGCGCTCGTGGCCGCGACGCGCGCCGACGGCCTCGCGCGCATTCGCGTGTCGCGGCCCGACCGCGTGCGCGTGGTGCTGGGTCGTGGAAGCCGGGCCGATGTCGAGCTTCATCTCGATAGCTGCGTCGCGGACGGCGTCGAGATCGTCCGCCGCCCCGGCGGTGGCTGCGCCGTGGTGCTGGATCCCGGCAACCTCACGATCGCCATCGCGCTGCCCGCGCCCGGCATCTCCGACAACCCGCGCTGGTTCGCCACCATCACCGCGTGGATGATCGATGCGCTCGCCGACGCGGGTGTGCCGGACGTCGCCACCGATGGCGTCTCGGATCTGGTGATCGCAAATCGCAAGGTGGGCGGGTCGTGCATCCATCGCGCATCGGGCGTGCTGCACTACGCCGCGTCGCTGCTCGTTTCGCCCGACGTGGAGTTGATGGAACGCTGGCTTCGTCACCCGCCTCGCGAACCGAACTATCGCGCGCGGCGCACGCACGCCGATTTCGTCGGGTCCATCGCGGAGTTCAGTCCGTCCGCAGCGAATGAGGGATTCGCCGAGACCTTCGAGCAGGCTCTGCGCGCGCGCATGGCGGAGCGTTTCGCCGTCGCAACGTACCTATTGCGGCGATAGCGCCTTCACCAGCTCGGCCGCGCGCACGGCGTCCTCCTGATCCGCGGGGTAGATCTCGGCGTAGATCTCGTGCGCGGTCTTGGCGTTCGCCAGCGCGCCCGCCGCGTCGCCCTGATCTTTCAGAAATCCCGCGAGGTCGAGGTGCGCCTTGGCGCGCGGCGCGCTCTTGGTCTTGCTCGACGCGATCATGTCCTCCAGCGCCTTGGTCAGCCGCTCGCGCGCTTTGTCGGCCTCGCCCATCTTGACGTAGATCAGGCCGAGCTTTCCTTCGGTGATCGGGATCGTCTTGTCGAAGGGCCCCAGCGCCGCGCGGTAGAGGGTGAGCGCCTCGGAAAGCTTCGCCTCCGCCGCGGGGAAGCGACCGAGCTTTTCGTCCACTTCGGCCGCCTCGACCAGCACGTCCGCCAGATCGCGCCGCTCGTTCGGCGCTTTTTCGCGAAACTCCGCGATCACGGCCTCATACGCCTTCGCCGCGTCGTCGTTTTTGCCGTCGTCCGAGTGCCAACCGGCCACGGTCGCGCGAACGTCCCGATTCCATCCGGCGCTTTTTTCCGCGCCGTCCTCGACGAGGCGTTTCGCGATGGCGTCCTCGGCCGCGGCGCGCGCCTCGGCGTAGCTCTTCGCGTGGGCAAGCTTCTTCGCTTCGTACAATTGAATCGCGGAATCGCGGCAACTCTTCGCGATCTCGTCGTCGAGGTCTTTGCGCCATTTCTGCAGATAGAAGTTGGGGTAGAACCGTTCGAACTCCGCGCGTTTCGCGCGCGCCTCGTCGCAACGACTGATCGTTCCCATCAGGCGAACGATGTGGAATGCCGCATTGTCGTCCATCTTGTTCGAGCCGAACTTTCCGGTGCGCAGGTCTTCATGTACGGCGATCGCTTCATCGGCCCGGTACCCATATTCGAGGCTATACGCGAGCATGCCGGCAACGGACGGCGCCCACAGGCCGTTCGGATCCTTCGCGAGGTACTCGCGGGCCGATTCAATCACGCGCTCGTCGTTATCCGCGATGTAATCGCGCCGGATGGCGCGATAGTCCCCGGCTTGGCCCAGCATTTCTTTCACCATCTCGTCCCGGCATGCGCGGACTTTCGTCCGCGCGCGCGTCCACTTTTCCTCGCCGCTGGCCGACTCGATCGCCGCACGCCAGTTCTTCCCATTGTAAAAATCCCGGACGAACTTGACGCGCGCGGCGTCGCCGTAAACACGCCCGAAGCACTCGATGAAGGTACGCTCCGACAGAAATCGCTTCGTGCTTTTTTCCTTCATGCGTTCATCGAAATCCAGTTCCGGATCCCAGTCGTTGAGCCAAGTTCGCATGGCGGTCCGTACGTCATTCGTTCCGTGATAACTGATCCCCTCTTTCACGTAGCTCGGCGTACCGACCAGCGCCTTGAAGTCATTGTGATACTCCATGACGACATGCAACAACTCGTGCGTGAGCGTCGTCTTCAGGTCGCGCCGGCCCGTCAGAAACATCTGGGCGAAGAGAGTGACGGCTTGCTTGTCTTTCGCGGTACCGGAACTCCAATAGCCGCTCTCCCCGTTCCTGTGGGCGTTTGCCAAATTGTCCTGAATGGCGATCGTGACCGTGTTCAGGTACTTGCGAGCGTCTTCGTCGCCGATGTAGGCCACGACCGTGTCCACGCACGTCGGATACACCTCGCGGATGCGCCGCTGCAGTTCGGCGATCTCCTCGGGCTTCACCCGGTGTTGCATGTTCGACGTGGTGAACTTGATGCCGAGCTCTTCGGCGTGGACCGGCGCGGCGGGCGCGACGGCGAACGCGAGGATGAGCCCGAACGCAAGCAGAAACGCGGTGAACGCACGCATGCCGTTCTCCTTTCGTCGCCCGGCCGGGCGAAGCGAATTTTCGTGACGCCCTTTCAATATATGTGCTAAGAAGCGGCCGGGCAACGCGGCGCAATTCGCCGCGTCTGTTCGGATTTTTCCGGGGGGAATCTCGTGGCCGACAAATTCGCATTCATCGATGAAGAGATGGAACGACTGACGGCGGAAGGGCTGAAGATCCGCCTGCGCACCATGGACAGCGCCGCCGACGGCTGGATGGTCGTGGACGGCCGGCGCGTGCTGAATTTTTGCACCAACAACTATCTCGGCCTCGCGAACGACGCGCGCCTCAAGGACGCGGCGCGGCGCGCGATCGACACGTGGGGCGTCGGCCCCGCGGCGGTGCGTTCCATCGCCGGCACGCAGGCGCTGCACGTCGAGCTCGAGCGTCGGCTCGCGGCATTCAAGGGCGTCGAGGACGCGCTGTTCGTGCAATCGGGGTTCTGCGCGAATCAGGCCGTCATCCCCGCGCTCCTGGGCAAGGAAGACGGCATTTTTTCGGACGAGCTCAACCACGCGTCGATCATCGACGGCTGCCGCCTGTCGCGCGCGAAGATCGTCGTCTTCAAGCACGGCGATCCCGACGACTGCGAGCGCGTGGTGCGCGACAACGTCGGCCAGTTCCGGCGCACGATGCTCATCTCCGACGGCGTGTTCTCGATGGACGGCGACGTCGCGCCCCTCGACCGCTATCACGCCATCGCCGAAAGATACGGGTGCGTCGCGATGGTGGACGACGCGCACGGCGAGGGCGTGCTGGGCGGCGGGCGCGGCATCGTGCATCACTTCGGGTTGCAGGGTCGCTTCGACGTCGAGGTCGGCACGCTCTCCAAGGCGTTCGGCGTCGTCGGTGGCGTGGTCGCGGGCAAGCGCCGCATCGTTGACTTCATCCGCCAAAAGGCGCGACCGTTTTTGTTCTCGTCGGCCACCACCCCCGCCGACACCGCCGCGTGCCTCGCCGCGGTGGACATCCTCGAAACGTCCTCCGATCTGGTCGATCGTTTGTGGTCGAACGCCGAGTATCTCAAAGCGGGATTCGCGAAGCTGGGCTTCGACACCGGCGTCACGCAGACCCCTATCGTGCCGCTCATGCTCGGCGAGGCGCCGCTCGCGCAGAGGTTTTCGGCGCGGCTCTTCGAGGAAGGGCTCTTCGCCATGGCGATCGGTTTCCCCACGGTGCCGCGCGGCAAGGCGCGCATCCGCGTGATGAACACCGCCGCCCACACGCGCGCCGATCTCGATCTTGCGCTCGACATCTTCGCGCGGGTCGGCCGCGAGCTCGGCGTGATCGCCGCCGGCTGAGTCGCGTTCGGCCGGTGCGGCGATCGGTAAACCGCGATTACGAATCTACATGCGAGAAATGTGAGGATTGTGCGAAACGGGGCAATTCTCTATCTGCAATTTCAACGATAACCAAGCGATATCATTGAAGAAATCTGCATCTCCGACACCGGTATCCGTTTTTGGCATCCGGGTTGCACATGGGATGAGGCGTGCGTTGCGGATGACCACGAACTTCACGGAGGACACCATGTCGTGGAAACGGATTTCGGTTCTGGCTTTCGTGCTCGGTTTCACCTTCTGCTTCGCCGCGGTGGCGGCCGCCGGCGACTACTCGATGGCGCCCGACAAGAACCCGCAGCTCAAGCGCTCGTCGTACGGCATGCTGGTCGACGCCGTCTCGATGGAAGACGCGGCGTATGACCGCTTCATCACCCTTGCGCCGGACACCGATCCGGTCCCCGGCGACCTCGACGGCTCGGAAGATATCACGATCGGCGGCGTCACCTTCAAGAGCGGCTTCTGGTTCAAGAAGGCCAGCGCGCTGCTCGACTACGCGTGGTCGCAGTGGCAGGCCGGACGCTTCTACAGCGCCGCCTACGCCGCGCAGGCCGCCGAGACGATCTTCGTCGGCATCGTCGAGTACGAAAAACTCTGATCGACACGCGGGCGCGGCCCGCTTCACAGGCCAAATCGCGCCGCCGGACGGGTGCCGGCGGCGCGGGCGTTTGTGCGCTTCAGCCCGCACGCACGAAAACAACAAAGCCCGCCGGAGCGGGCTTTGATCTTTTCGGTTGGACGGAGTTCAGCGCGCCCAGGCCGCGACGGCCACCTCGGCGGCGTAGGACTGCTCGCTCTCGCTGGGGAATTCCGCCATGCGCCAGCTTCCCGTTTCGGTCATCAAGCGACGCGCGAGACGGTTGTTCAGGCCGTGGCCGCTGCGAAACGCCACGAGGCGACCGAGCACCGGCAGGCCCGTCATGAACAGATCGCCCACGGCGTCGAGGATCTTGTGGCGGACGAACTCGTCGGGGTAGCGCAGTCCGCCCTTGTTGATAACGTTGAAGTTGCCCAGCACGATCGCGTTGTCCAAGCTGCCGCCGGCCGCGAAGCCGTTGGCCTTCATCATCGCGAGTTCGTTCAGGAACCCGAAGGTGCGGGCCGGGGCGACCTCGCGCAGGTACGATTCCGCGTTCAGGTCGATGGAATACGACTGCCGCCCGATGAAGGCGTGGTCGAACTCGATCTCGTATTCGACGCGGAAACCGTCGTACGGATAAAGCGCCACGTGCTTGTCGGCTTCGCGGATGACGATCGGCTTGGTGATCATCATGTAGCGGCGGAGCTTGGACTGCGCCTTCCGCCCGACGCCCGCGAACAGATGCGCGAAGGGAGCGGCGGAGCCGTCCATGATCGGCACCTCTTCGGCGTCGATCTCGACCGTGGCGTTGTCGATCCCCATGCCGACGAGGGCCGACATCAGGTGTTCCACGGTGGAGATGAAAAAGCCGCGGCCCGAAACGGTCGTCGCGAAGCTGGTGCTCGTGACGGTCTCGGGACCGGCCTTGACCCGCTGGCGGCCTTCCAGATCCGTGCGAACGAACTGGATGCCGGTGTCGGGGGGCGCCGGGTGAACCGTCAGATTCACCGGGCTGCCCGTGTGAAGCCCAACGCCTCGGCAACTCACCGAGGCGTTCAGCGTGTGTTGCACGTTCATTCTGGCCCCTGCGATACGCATCTCTCCACCGCTCCCGAAAAAGGCAAATCCCGAAAATTCAAAATCCAACGGCTTTTCCCAATGAGCAAACCGCGTGCCATACCGAATGGTTTGCGCCGATTCCCCGCCGTATCCCGATTCGCGGGAGATTCCGAACCCTTAGGCACCTTGTCCCCATGCCCCCCTCCGGACCGTTTCCACCCGATTTTCGCCCTCTGTCGCTTTTTTACAACACAGGTGTCGCATTTGAGCGACGATTCAAACGATTTTCATGGATATTCGCGGTCCAAAACCGCACGGAGTCCAAAGGGAAAAATATGGCCGTTTTCAATGCCTTGGCCACCAATCCTTAAGACGGATTCTCAGGATTGTGCCGCAAGTATCCGACCGTGCTGGGATCTTGGTCCGCGCTTGGGAAATTCAGCGCGGAACGATCTCGAAAACACGTGCGGGGGGAATCGGCGTCAGCTCGCGCAGCTCGAAAAGCCCGCGCGACCCGATCGGCTCGCCCGGCACGAGCCGCGTCGCGCCGTCCTGCCCGAACTCGAGCACATATCGCGCGGGTTCGCGCGACGCGAAGTGCTCCACCAGCTTGCCCATCGCCGCGTTGTCGAGGCCGGTCTCTTTTTCGCACGGCGGGCTGCCCGGCGGGCAGGCGTAGGCGAGCGGCAGCTCGATCGCGGCCGGGGCGGAGTTCGTCACCGTGAGCCGGCAACCGGGCTGCTCGCGTTGCGCGAATTCGCGCGCGATGCGCACCGCCTCGATCTCCTCCTCGGGCGCGGGGCACTGAACGCTCCGCACGAGGCACTGGCCCGTCCACGCGTGACGCGCCGCCACCGGGTGCCCCTCGGGCCACACGTGCAGCAGCGGGTATTCGATGAAAAACCCGTTGACGTGAAACGCCACGAGGCTCGGCACCAGCAGCCAGCCGACGAACCGCGCGCCGGACGACGAAAAGACCCACGCCGCGCCGCCCGCGAACGCCACCGCCGTCGCCGGCACAAAGGGCAGAAATACGCGACGCAGATCGGTATTGCCGTCCATCGACACGAACCACCCGACGGCGACGAAATACGCCGTGAGCGGGACGCCGATCGCCGCAAGCTGACGCAGTCGCCACACGTTTCGCCGCGCCGCGACGCCGAACGCGACGAGCCCGAGCAACGGGTAATAGGCCACGTGCCACGCGACGAAATCGACCGCCAGTGCGTAAGCCTTCACCACGCGCCAGGCGCTGTCCCACGACCAATCCAGCGCGCCCACGCTGTTGGGGATATTTTCGGTGCGGCCCATGACCTGCCAAAAGCCGAAGAGGTCGGACAAATCCGAAAACCCGCCGACGATCGAGATCGACGAGACGCCAAGCCACGCCAGCGCAAACGCCCCCGCGAGCATCGGCCCGCGACGCAACGCGTTCGGCGCGGCCAGCGCGATCGCCGCGAGGGCGAAGGGCGCGGGCGGCACGTATTGATAGCGCGCGAGGCCGGCCAGCGCCCACGCCGCGCCCGCCAGCGCCGCCTCGCGCGCGCCGCCGTCATGCGCCACGGCCCGCGACGCGAACCACAGCCCCGACGCCACGAACAGCGCGGCGAAGACGTCGGTGGAGGCGAGCGTGGAATACATCAGGAACTGCGGATTGGCGGCGACGACGACGGGTGCGATCCACCGCGCGCGGCCCGGCACCTCCCGCGATGCCGCGTGCGCCGTCAGCGCGACGATGCCCGCCCCCGCCGCGAGCGTGACGAGCTTGCCGACCCAATACGTGGCCGCGCCGACGATGCCCGCCAGGTGGCCGACCACCCACGAATAGAGCCACGGCCACGTGCCCTTGCCCATCTGCACGTACAGGCCCATCTCCCCGCAACGCAGGTACCCGGCCATGATGTAGTGGCCATCGGATTCGCAGCCGACAACGAGGTGCGTGCGCGTGGCCCAAATGATCGCCGCGCCGGCGCAGGCGAACAGGCCCGCCGCGAGGGCCGCTTCGAGGGCGTATCGGGGTCGGGCGGCGTCGGCCAACGTCGTTCCTGCGCGCGCAAAACGTGGAGCCGCCATTCAAGCCGAAATCGACGCGCGGCGCTACGGGGCGGTCGCGGAGAGGATTCCGGATTCGGCTGGCCTGCGATGCAGGCCGTCGTTTGGAAATTGTCGGCGACGGAGAGCTTAGAAGCCACACCCGCACGCGGAGTTGTCTCGGGTTCGATTCAGGGAATCCGACCCACTGCCGTCATCGTCGTCGACGTTGGGAATCGGATCCCCGTTTCCACCGCCGTCATCGTCCGGGGCGTCGTCGTCCCAGCTTGATTCGTAGCCGAAGTACGCCGCGACGGCGCCGAACGTCGTTGCGCCGTCGTCGTGATAGGGTGTTGCGCCGATGATGTCCGCGATTCCGTCCCCGTTGAGGTCTCCGCCGCCTGCGACGGCGCGCCCGAACTCATGCCACGGGCGGTTCGGCGGATCGATGATCATCCGCGGCGCTTCGGACAGGCCCTCCGAGGTTCCGCGATAGAAAAAGACGGCGCCGAACACATCAGGATAAGCGTGTTCGGCGTAACCGGCGACACCGACAAGCACATCGTCAAAACCGTCCCCATCCACATCGCCGGCCGCGTCGAGCGAAATTCCGTAAAAGCTGTCCGCGTCCTCGTCGCCGACCGCGAAGTCGACCGGATAACCCGTCCAGTCTGGCGCGGCGGATGGCCCGCCCTCGGAACCCAGGAACAAAAACACCGCGCCCCGTGGACGATTCGGGAGGCGATATCTCCAAGCCCCCACCAGGATGTCGTTGTACCCGTCTCCGTTGACGTCGCCGACGCCGCGAACGCAGTCCGCGAAATTGGAGTACAGATCCTGATCCGACTTGAAACTCCATCCGGGCGTCGAATCCAGCCCATCATCAGACCCGAAGTACACGTGAACTGCGCCGTACCGGCCCGACGATGTCTGATACTCGGGCTGACCGACGACCACGTCGTCATATCCATCGCCGTTTACATCGCCCGCGCCATCGAGAGCGTATCCAAAGTCGCCGAGAGGCGCCGGAGGATACAGCACGATCGGGTCGTCGGCGAGATCGTTTTGCGACCCCAAATACAGGTACGCCGCGCCATTCTTCCCCTTCATCGGAGTTGCGAACGGCGCGCCGATCAAAACGTCGTCAAACCCGTCCGCATTCACGTCGCCGGCGGACGCGACAGCGTAGCCGAACCACGATGCCTTCTGCGCGCCATGTATGACGCGATCGGGAGAGACGGCGGGCCCCTGCGAAGAACCAAGAAACAGGTAGACATCGCCCGGGGTCGTGCGGCCAAGATCGAGATTCCCCCGCGCGCCGACGACGAGGTCGTCAAATCCGTCCCCGTTCACGTCGCCGGCCCCGGAGACCGACGTCCCCAGGAACGATCGGGCTTCGCCGCTGGTCGTCCACCATGCCGCCTCGGTCGTCGGACCCAAAACGGACCCTGGGAACAGATACGCAGCGCCCTCGTCATCCTGCGTGATCGAAAGCGTTTCGGCGCCAACGAGAAGATCATCGAATCCATCGCCGTTGACATCGCCCGCGATCGCAACGCTTTTTCCGAAGTCACCGCCGTCTCCGATGTGGGTCCAATTCGGCCACCTCGGCAATGCGTCGGCGAACGCGGTCATCGTTGCACCAAGAACAAACAACGACGCGATGACAAGCACGATTCGGGAAACACAATTCATCACAGCCCCCAAAGTGGGCATTTTCACACTAAAGAAGTTGTCCAGATTTGGCAACGAAAAACTGCACTCCATGAGGAAACAAAGCGCGGTAAAGCCCTTCCCTACGCGGCGAACCTACACCTCCCCACCGGCTCGCGATGAGGCTGCCCTTCGGCGGCGAGACATCGAATGCCCGGTCTGGGACTTCACTCCCGCCGAAATTTCCCGGCGCCCATGGCCAATGCGCCGCGCCGTGATTATGCTTTCATGTCGCCGCCCAAACCGGCGGCCGAGGGGAGCGGGCCATGAAAATCGCCCTGTATATTGCGGCGATCTGCGCGGCGGCCTTTGTGCTGGATCGCCTGATGCTCGCCGCCGAGGCGCGCGGGTGGATCTATTGGCGCAAGAAAAAGGCGTCGCCGGGCACCGTCGCGCTCGCCATGCTCGAACTCGAATCCATCGTCTCGCCCGCCAAGCGGCACGTCATCGAACAAAAACGCCAAGAGCAAGCGGACGAGGATGACGAAGGCGATCCCCCAACCACCTGACGCGGCCCAAACGCCCGACGACGCGCCGAGCCCCGACCGCGCGTGGATCGCCCTCGTCGCGATCGTCGCCGCGCAGGCGCTCGTCAACGCGTGGTTCACGTCGCGCATGGCCACGCGGCTGTACGGCGACGAGGTCGGGCATCTGCAAACAATCATGTGGACGTTTCGGCACGGCCCGGCGCAGATCTGGGGCGGCGTCTACACGCCGCTTTACTATCTCGTCGCGTCGGCGCTGCACGTCGTTTTCGGTCCGTCGATCCAGGTCGATATCGCCGCCAACATCCCCTTTCACGCCGCGCTCGTGTGGGGCACGCACGGCATTGCGCGGCACTTGACGCGCTCGTCGCGCGCGGGGGTCGTCGCCGGGATCCTCGTCACCGCGCTCCCGCTGGCGGCGGGGCTCTCGCGCATGGCGATGCTCGACTTCGCGTCGATCGGCATGGTCGCGCTCGCGTTTCGGCTGCTGCTCGACACGCAGTCGTTTTCCGACCGCCGCCGCGCGCTGGCGTTCGGCGTCGCGGCGGGGCTCGGCACGCTCACGCGCGACAACTTCCCCATCCTGCTCGCGGGGCCATCGCTCGTGGAATTCGTCGCGATGATCCGCGAATCGAGCGCGACGCGCCGCCGCGCGAAATTCACGAACCTCGCGCTCGCGGCGGCGATTTCCATCGCGATCGCGATGACGTGGTACGGCGTAAACTTCGCGAACAAGATTCGCGGCGGCGCGATCCGCGTGACGCTGGCGGGGAATCTGGCGAACGAGCCGATCTGGTCGTGGAACAACTGGATGTTTTATCCGTTCACCGTGGCCGACATCGGCCTCGGCCCGTGGCTGTTTCCCATCTTCGTCGCCGCCGCCGTTTGGTTTTTCGCGCGCCGAAACCTAGGGCGCGCGCATCTGGCGGCGTTTTTCGCCGTGCCGTGGATCGTGTTTTCGTGCCTCGACTGGAAGCTCGCGCACTATGTCGCCCCGTGGGCGTGCGGATTCGCGGCGATCCTCGCGGCGGGGCTTGCCGCGATCGGCGCGCGGCCGTGGCGGATCTTCGCGCACGTCGCGGTGCTGGGAATCGCGCTCGCGGGGTGGCTCGGCATGGCGACGAACGCGATCCCCCGCGAATGGCTGAATCAGAACAACTGGTGGGCGAAGCCGATGGGGGTGCGTTGGACGGCTTTCGATTACCAGCAGGACCTGCACATCGGCCCGCCGCGCACGTGGGAGACCACGCAAATCGACGAGCTGTGCGCCCGGCTCGGCGAGGCGGCGCGCGGGCGCGAGCGACCGATGATCGTGGCGCGTCTGCTGAATGCGCCGACGCCCGAGGGCGCGAGCGACGTGGAGCACCCCTTCGCCTTTCCGCTCACCTACACGCTGGCGCGCGACGGCGCGAACGTCGAAATCAAGGATGTGAAATTCGGCGACGACGGAAGCCTCGCCATGTACTGGGCGTCGGAGACGCTCAGACCGCCGGAAAAGTGGATCGAGGACGCGGCGTATCTGCTCGCGCCCAAGGGCTTCGACGCGCCCGCGTTTTTGGGGCAGAGCGACGCGTGGAGCGCGGTGGGAACGTACCGCCACCTCGACCGGGAGCACATGTTGTTCGAGAAACGGCTCTCGCCTTAGCGCACGAATACGAGCGACAGCGTCGGCCAGTAGGTGATGAGCGCGACCGTGAGCAGCAGCAGAATCAGGAACGGAATCGTCGCGACATAAAGCTGCACGACGGGGCGCTCGAACCGGAACGACGCGATGAACAGGTTCATGCCCACCGGCGGCGTGCAATACCCGATCTGCATATTCGCGAGAAAGATGATGCCCAGATGAACGCGGTCGATGCCGTACAGATCGGCCATGGGCAGGATCAGCGGCAGCACGATGACGAGCGCCGAGAAGATGTCGAGCAGGCAGCCGAGCACGAGCAGAAAGAGGTTAAGCAGCAGCAGGAAGGTGAGCGGGCTCGACACGTGCTTCTGCGTGAATTCGAGGAGCTTCACCGGCACCTGCGCGTCGATCAGGTAGTTGGTGGACGCGTAAGACACCGAGAGGATGACGAGGATGCCGCCGACGAGGACCATCGAGTCGCGCATCACGCCGGGCAGGCGGCGCAGCGGGATCTCGCGATAGATGAAGACCTCGACGACGAGCACGTAGACGGCGGTGACGGCGGCGGCTTCGCTGACGGCGAAGAATCCACTGTAGATGCCGCCGAGTACCACGAAGGGCAGCGGCGCTTCCCACGCCGCGCCGCGCAGCGACGCCCATACCTCGGACCACGCGAATTTTTGCAGAGGGATGCGCGCGGCCCGGCCCTCGTACATGGCGTAGGCCGACAGCAAAAAGACCATCATCAGGCCCGGCAGGATGCCCGCGAGGAACATGTGATCGACGCTGACCTCGGCGACGATGCCGTAGAGAATCAGCGGAATCGACGGCGCGAAGAGAAGGCCCAGGCTCCCCGCCGTGGTGAGCAGGCCCAGGTTGAAGTTTTCGCGGTAGCCCTCGCTCGCCATCGCGGGGAACAGCAGCGCACCGAGCGCCACGATCGTGACCCCCGACGCGCCGGTCAGCGCGGTGAACATGGCGCATGCGACAAGCGCGACGATCGGCAGCCCGCCGGGCATCCAGCCCAGCAGCGCCTTCGACGCGCGCACGATGCGCCCGGGCGCGCCGCTTTCGCCCATGATGTATCCCGCGAAGGTAAAGAGCGGGATGGCGAGGAGCACCGGCGTGTCGGCGATGCGGTAGATCTCGATCGCGACGGCGGACAAATCGATGCCCGACTTGTGGAAGCCGCGCAGCGCGGTGGCCGCGATGATCGTGAACAGCGGCGCGCCGAGCAGGGCGAAGATCGCGATGAGCACCGGCATCAGCGGCCGCCTTCCGGCTTCGTTTCGGGCGGCGCGGGGCGCGCGGCCTCGATCGCGTGAAGGACGGCGTAGCGCGCGTAACGCAGCGCGATGATCGCGAAGGCGACGGGGATGACGATCTCGACCTTCCACGCGGGCAGATCGAGGAAGGTCTTCGAGCCGAACTCGATTTCGTTTTTGATGAGGCCATATCCGGCGTAAGCGACGAGACCCGAGATCGACGCGGCGAAGGAATCGGTCGCCACGCGGATCGCCGCCTGCGCGCGTTTGGGAACGAACTTCGACACGACATCCACGGTGATGTGTTTGTCCTCGCGGGTGGCGATGGCCGCGCCGAGCAGCCCGACCCACAGCACCAGGTGGCGAAGCATCGGGTCGGCCCACAGGAAGCCGGTGTCGAACAGGTTGCGCAGGACGATTTGCCCCACGGCGAGCAGCATCATCACGCCGAGCAGCGCGGCGAGGAACATGTCCTCCGCCGCGTGCACGAACGCGAGCGCCCGCGCGAGGCCGGTCTTGTTCTCGGTCAAACTACTGACCTTTGGACTTGCGATAGGCGTCGAGGATACTCTGCACCTTCTGCACCATTTCGGGCGAGAACTCCTTCATCCCCGTCAGCTTGGCCGTGGCCTTTTGCGCCACGTCGGTGATCTGCTGGTCGCCCTCGGGCGTGAAGTCGGTGAATTGCAGACCCTGCTTGGTAAGCGTCTGCATCGCCGCCTCGTTGGACTTGCGCACGCTCGCGTCGAGCGTCTTCATGTGCTTCGCGAAGACCGTGCGCACGGTCGCCTGATCCTCGGGCGAGAGCTTGTCGAAGCGCGGTTTGGCGAAGGCGAGCGTGCTGTAGATGTAGATGAGCGGCTTTTTGCCGACGTACTTGGACTCGGTGTACCACTGAAGCGTCACCGCACCCACCGGCGGGTTGGCGTAGGTGTCGAGAATGCCCGTCTTGAGGCTGGTGAACACGTCGGAGATCGGCTGCGGAATCGCCGGCACGCCCATCTCCTCGAAGACCGTTTTGCTGATCGGGTCGTTCTCGGGCACCCAGATCTTTTTACCCTTCAGGTCGCCCAGCGTCTTCACCGGCGTCTTGGACATCAGATACGCGAAACCCACCTCGATGTTCGCCACGGGCACATATCCCGCCTTTTCGAGCCCCGCCATGATGGTGGGTTCGAGTTGCGGGCGAACGTGATCGACCTCGTCGTACGAGCGGAAGAGCAGCGGCAGGCTCATGATCTGGAAGTCGCGATAGACCGACGAGATGCCGCCCGCCGTGAATGTCGCGCCGTCGATCTGGCCGATCTTCATCTTTTTGAGGATCGTGTCGTCCTTGCCCTGCGTGCCGCCGGGAAAGACCTGGATCTTCACCCGGTTCTGCGTCGCGGTGGCGATCTCCTGCCCGGCCGCGTTGATGGCTTTCACGGCGTCGGTGCCCTCGGGGGCGAGCGTCGCGACCTTGAGCACGGTCTGGCCGTATGCGGGGGCGACGAGGGCGCACAGGGCCAGCATCGCGGCGAGTACGACGAGTTTTTTCACGGGGTCTCTCCTTCCTCGGTCACGGGCTCGCCGAACCAGTCCGACGAGCCGTCCAGCAGGGTTTTTGCCTCGCGTTGGGCGAGCGTGTTGACGAGCGTGAGTTCCGGCGCGACGTCCGCCGGAATCGCGAGCGCCTCGGTGAGCAATCGATCGTGCAGCTCGCGATCGAAGGCCGGGCGGGCGTACTGTTTCGCGTAGAGAACGTAGGTCATCACGAATTTCCCGCGACCGATCCGCATGGCCGCGTCGAATTCCTTTTTCCCATCCTCGGGCCGCCCGCCGAGCGCCGCCGGAATCAGCGTGTGCAGCACACCCATGTAGAGGTGCGGGCTGCCGTAGTAGTACGCCTCGTCGAGTTCCAACAGGCGCTGCGTCATCGACTGGACCTTCGCGAGGTCCGCGATGGCGTTCATGTCGTCGGCGTGCGCCTGAATCCACGTCGCCCAGGTGCTGACGACCAGAAAGAGCGCGGGCACGTCGTCTTTCGTGAAGGTCGAAAGGCACGGGGCGAACGAGGAATACGGCTTGTCGTGAAGCGCGGCGAAGGTCGGATTGCGTTGCGACATCGCGCGGATCGCGTAGTCGCGCGCCTTGTCGGACAGAATCTTCGCGCGCTCGGGCTCCTTGCCGACCAGAAACGCCGACGTGTAGGCCGAGTAGATCTGCGCCGCGCCCGACAGGTAACGCTCGTTGTTGGGATCGCCCTCGAGCACGCCGTCGACAATCAGCAGGAACGCCGGGGCGCCGTCGCGCACGAGCTCGGGGTCTTTTTGCTTTTGGACGGCCATCGACAGGTGGTCGACGGCGCCGGAGACGCGTTTTTCGACGAGCGACGCGCACCCGCCAAGGGCGAGGATCGAAGCGAGCGCGACGGCGATCGCGCAAAAACGGGAGAAACGGGAGGACATGCCGATTATTCGCCGCGACGCGGCACTCCAAAAGACGGGCGGCATATTAGGCGGCCCCCCGGACCCTGTCAAAACCGAAGCGTCCGCCGAAGCGAACCGAAAACGAATTGTCGGACCGACGTGAATCGTGATACACAAACGGTCGGGCGATTTGGAATGGGTCGCTTCTCGCCCGGAAAAATCCTCCTTCCCGCCAAAGGGGCTGTCCGTGCCTCGCTACGACTTGAGCCGTCATGGCATCGTCAACGTCGGTCACGAATACTGGAACCTGGGAACCCCCGCGCTGTACGAGCAGGTCGTTCGGCACCGCGAGGGCATCATCGCCCACAGGGGACCCATCGTTGTGCGCACCGGTGGGCACACGGGCCGCTCGCCCAACGACAAGTTCGTCGTGCGCGAATCGTCCACGCAGGGCGAGGTGTGGTGGGGCGACGTCAACAAGGCGTTCGACGAGGCGCGCTTCGAGTCGCTCTTTCATCGCATGACCGCCTATTTGCAGGGCAAGGACCTGTTCGTGCAGGACTGCCGGGCCGGCGCGCACCCCGACCACAGGGCCTACATCCGCGTCATCACCGAGACGGCGTGGCACAGCCTCTTCGCGCGCAACATGTTCATCCAGTGCCGGGGCGAGGAGCTGGAAAACTTCGAGCCCGACTACACGATCATCAACGCGCCGAATTTCCACGCCAAACCCGACGTGGACGGTACCCGCAGCGAGACCTTCATCATCCTCAATTTCGCAAAGCGCCTGATCCTGATCGGCGGGACCAGCTACGCGGGCGAGATCAAGAAGAGCGTGTTCACGCTGCTCAACTACCTGTTGCCGACCAAGAACGTCATGCCGATGCACTGCTCGGCGAATCGCGGCCCCGATGGCGACACGGCGCTGTTTTTCGGCCTGTCGGGGACGGGCAAGACGACGCTCTCGGCCGACCCGCGCCGCGATCTGATCGGCGACGACGAACACGGCTGGGCGCCCGACGGCATCTTCAATTTCGAGGGCGGCTGCTACGCCAAATGCGTGAACCTCACGCACGAGGCGGAGCCGCAGATCTGGGACGCCACCAACCGCTTC
>CAZPJD010000013.1:0-17914 GCA_964586775.1 uncultured bacterium
GCGAAGGAAAGACTGAAGTGCGCTCGCGCGCGCGCTCACCCCGCTCCTCGCGGAGCTCGAAGCACCCCTCTCCCGCCTGGCGGGAGAGGGGCCGGGGGTGAGGGCAACAGCGCACATGAACAACAAGGCGGCGACATGGCGATCGACCCCGACAAGATCAACGTGATTCTGGCGACGGACTGCGGATCGACGACGACGAAGGCGATCCTGATCCAGAAGATCAACGGCGAATACCGGCAGACGCACCGCGGCGAAGCGCCGACGACCGTCGAAGCGCCCTTCGAGGACGTGACGATGGGCGTGCTCAACTCGGTCACGGAGGTCGGCGAGCTCGCGGGCCGGCGATTGATCGACGACAACGGCCAAATCATTCGCCCCGCGACGGCGACCGAGGGCTGCGACATCTACATCTCGACGTCCAGCGCGGGCGGCGGCTTGCAGATGATGGTGGCGGGCGTGGTTCGCAAGATGACGGCGGAGTCCGCGGAGCGCGCGGCGCTGGGCGCGGGGTCCATCGTCATGGACGTCATCTGCGCCAACGACAACCGCCTGCCCCACGAACAGATCGAGCGCATCCGCCAGCTTCGGCCCGACATGATCCTGCTGTCGGGCGGCATCGACGGCGGCACCAAGAGCCATGTGGTGGAACTGGCGCAGGTCATCGCCGCGGCGAATCCGCGCCCGCGTCTGGGCTCGGACTACAAGCTGCCCGTGATCTACGCGGGCAACAAGGACGCGCGCGAGCACATCGACGAGGAACTCGCCGCCAAGACCGAGCTGTTCGTGGTGGACAACCTGCGCCCGGTGCTGGAGCGCGAGAACCTCGGCCCCGCGCGCGAGAAGATCCACGACCTGTTCATGGAACACGTCATGGCGCAGGCGCCCGGCTACTCGAAGCTGATGGCGATGACCGACGCGCCGATCATGCCCACGCCCGCGGCGGTGGGCGACATCTTGCAGGAGATCGCGCGGCAGCAGGGCATCAACGCCGTCGCGGTGGACATCGGCGGCGCGACCACCGACGTCTTCTCGGTCTTCGATGGCGAGTTCAACCGCACCGTCTCCGCGAATCTGGGCATGAGCTACTCCATCTCCAACGTCTTCGCCGAGGCCGGTCTCGACAACGTGATGCGCTGGGTGCCCTTCGACATGGACGAGGTCGAGCTGCGCAACAGCGTGAAGAATAAAATGATCCGCCCCACCACGATCCCGCAGGACATGGAATCGCTGATTTTCGAGCAGGCGATCGCGAAAGAGGCCCTGCGGCTCGCCTTCATCCAGCACAAGGCGTTCGCCACGCGGCTCAAGGGCGTCCAGCAGCAACGCACCATCGGCGATACCTTCGATCAGTCGTCGTCGGGCGAGACGCTCGTGAACATGCTCAAGCTCGACCTGCTCGTCGCGTCGGGCGGCGTGCTGTCGCACGCGCCGCGCATGAGCCAGACGGCGCTCATGCTCATCGACGCCTTCGCGCCCGAGGGCTTCACGCGCCTCGCCAAGGACTCGATCTTCATGATGCCGCACCTGGGCGTGACCGCGCAGGTGCATCCGAAGGCCGCGACCGAGGTGTTCGTGAAAGACTGCCTGATTTATCTGGGAACCGTCGTCGCGCCCGCGGGCGCGGTGAAGCCGGGCAAGGAAACGGGGAACTACGAGATCGTCTTTGAAGGCGGCCGAATGGAAAAAGGCGCACTGATGGCGGGCGAGATGAAGTTCTTCGCGCTCGGCGCCGGCGAATCGGCGAAGATGACGTTCACCCCGGCGCGCGGCCTCGACGTGGGCGGCGGCAAAGGCGCGGCCGTCACGCGCGAGGTGCATGGCGGGACGGTGGGACTCATCCTCGACGGGCGCGGCCGGCCGCTCGAACTGCCGACCGCCGTCGCCGATCGCGTCCGTTCGCTGACCAATTGGATGTCCACCCTCGACGTATATCCCGCGTCTTCGCTGGCGCGATAGGGACGAACCGATGGCCCACGCCTACACCCCCGGACTCAAGGTTTCCACCGGCTACCTGCTGCGCAAGCGACGCATCCTGCCGCTGCGCGGCGACGTGTCGGTCAAAGTCGGCCAGACCGTCGAGCCCGACGACGTGGTCGCGCGCACCGCGCTGCCCGGCGACGCCAAGCTCGTCAACGTCGCGGGCCTGCTTTCGATCTCGCCCGAGGAGGTCAAGGACGCCATGCTCAAAAAGCCCGGCGACCCCGTGACCCCGGGAGAGGTGATCGCGACCGCCAAGAGCTTCTTCGGCCTTTTCAAGTCCGTCGCCAAGGCCGACATGTCCGGCACCATCGAGGACGTGAACGCGGTGACCGGCCAGGTGCTGCTGCGCGGCGCGCCGCTGCCCGTCGAGGTGCGCGCTTACGTGCGCGGAACGGTCACCGAAATCGTGCCGTCGGAAGGATGCGTGGTCGAGACCTTCGGCACCTTCGTGCAGGGCATCTTCGGGATCGGCGGCGAAACGCACGGTCGCCTCGCCATGGCGTGCGCGTCGCCCTCGCAGCGCCTCACCGACGACCTCATCAAGCCCGAGCACAAGGGGTGCGTGGTCGTGGGCGGCAATCTGGTGACGGCGAAGGCGCTCAAAAAAGCCATCGAACTGGGCGTCAAGGCCGTCGTTTCCGGCGGATTCCACGATCAGGATCTGAAGGAATTCCTGGGCTACGATCTGGGCGTGGCGATCACCGGGCACGAGAAGCTCGGCATCACGCTCGTCGTGACGGAGGGTTTCGGCGAGATCGACATGGCGCGCAAGACCTTCGACCTGCTCGCGGCGCACGCGGGCGAGGAATGTAGCGTCAACGGCGCGACGCAGATCCGCGCCGGCGTCATCCGCCCCGAGGTCGTCATCCCCGCGCCGGGCGCGAAGCCCGCATCCACCGGCGACACCGGACCGAAGCCGCTCGAGATCGGCTCGGTCGTCCGCATCATCCGCTCGCCGTATTTCGGGCGCATCGGCAAGGTGGCGCTGCTGCCGACCGAGCCCACGGTGCTGGGCTCCGAGAGCCGCGCGCGCATCCTGCACGTGCGTCTCGAGGGCGACACCGAGGACCGCGTCGTCCCGCGCGCCAACGTGGAGATGATCGAGGATTAGCGCGTCACGCGACGCGCCGGAGAGTCAGAACCCGCAGCCCGAATTTCCGTTGTTGCCCGAGTCGCCGCTTTCGTCGCCTTCCGTGGGATCTTTCGCGTCGTCATCGTCACCCGATGCCGCGTCGTCGTCCGCGTCGTCGTCCGCGTCGTCGTCGCCCGGGAACCAGTCGTCGTCCGCATCGTCATCGTCATCATCGGCATCGTCGTCCACATCGTCGTCGCTGTCGTCGTCCGTATCGTCGTCGGTATCGTCGTCGGTGGGCTGCGTGGTCGTGGTGGTCGACGACGTCGTGGTCGTTGTCGTGGTGGTTGTCGTCGGGTTCAGCAGCGGATCGAAGAAGCCCGCCCAGATGCGCTCCTGCAGGTGGGCATAGCCGTTGTTTTGCCCCGGATGGATGCAATCCCCCGACGGAAAGTACCGCGCGGGCGAGGGACGCAGATAATTTGGCGCGCCGGGCACGTTGTCCACTTCCTGCAGCGTGCCGAGCAGATCGACGGCATACACCTGGTCGTAATCCGCCGCGATGTCCTGCGTGATCTGCGTGACCTCGGCGAAGAGCTGGTTCTTCGAATTCGTGGTGCCGCCGAGCGCGAGCTGCCCCAGCAGGATGCACTCCGTGTCGTGCTCGAAATTCGGGAAGTCGTAGGCGTTCACCGCGATCTTCATCTGCGGGCGGATGGCGAGGATCGCGTCGATCACCGTGCGCAGGCTGTCGTCGATCACGGGAAATACGCCGTCGCCGTATCCGCCGAGCAGATAGCCGTCGAGCAGGTCGTTTCCGCCGAGGCTGATGACGACCCACTGCACCTCGCTGTGGCCGAGAAGGTAGGCGAGCGCGTTGATGAGCCACGGGGAATTCGGCGCGGCCCACAGCGTGGCGGTCGTGCCCGGCGAGCCGAAATTGTAAACGGTGGCGAGTTGGCCGTGGGAGATCAGCACCGACTGCATGTCGTCGGCCCAGCCATCGGCCCAACTGTCGCCGAGCGACATGACGTGGATGGGCGCCGCGAAAGCGGGGGCACCCCACGCCACGCACATCAACACGACGATCGACAAAACCGCACGGCGACCCATGCCGCTCACCTCGCTGTCTTGCGAGTTTTGCGTAAACACGCGAATAAATCCAGCGGTTCCCGTCGAGGCCGCATGTCAACGGATCGCGATCCACATTAGCGCGCCGAGCCGGAAGAACGCCAGGCCCGCGTCGATCGTGATCCACCCGGTTTTCGCGGCGCGGGCCGAAGGCGAAGAACCGAAGCCGAGCATCGGCTGCAACATCAAGTGGCGATGACGCTGACGGCTTGCCCGCGCGTGGCGCACTTCGCAAAATGACGCCATGCTCAAGCTGACCCTGCGCTCGCTGGTCGCGCTGCCGACCGTCTACACCGCCACGCCCGTCGCGGCGATCTCGGCCATCGTGGGCGAGTTGATCGTGGGCGCGGATTCGGTGGATCGCGTTTCCCGCGCGTGGGCGCGGACGATCGCTCTCTCGATGGGCATGACGATCGAGGTCGTCGGCGCCGAGCGCGTCGATCCTGGCCGATCATACGTGGTCGTCAGCAACCACCAGAGCCATCTCGACACCATCGCGCTGTTTCTGAGTTCTCCCGTTCCGCTGCGCATGCTCGCGAAAAAGAGCCTTTTCTACATTCCCGTCTTCGGTCAGGCCATGCGTGTCGTCGGCCACATTCCCATCGATCGGCAGAAGGGCAAAACGGATTTCGACGCGCTGGCCCGCCATTGCGAACGACTGCGCGAGCGGGGTCGTTCGATCATGGTTTTTCCCGAAGGCACGCGCAAAAACGACGGCACACTGCACGAGTTCAAGTCGGGGGCATTCCATATCGCAACGAGGCTGGGGCTGCCGATCGTGCCCGTCGCGATACGCGGCACCGGCGAAATCCTGCCGCCGCATTCGCTGGGCGTTACGCCCGGGCACGCGCGCGTCGAGTGGTTGGACCCAGTCCCCTCAGATGGCGTCGACCCCGAAAAACTCATGGCGCAGGCGCACGCGCGTATCGCCGCGCGCGTGTGAAGCCCCCCCCTCCGGCGGCGAACGGGAAGAAACGCCCATAATTCGCGAATTTCGGCGTGAAATTCGTTGACGGGCCGCACGCGGGCACGCTATAAATAACCGAATTTTCGTTAAGCCCGCATTCGTCCCAAGACAGGCCCCTCTTCGCGCCACCGGCGCGGTGCGTTTGTTCTGTGCGTTTGCCACGGAGGAAGGAGAGACCATGACCAGGAGACGAACGATGATAATGGCGCTCGTCGCGACGCTGATCGCGACCGGAGCGTCCGCGGGCGATTTCGAGTACAGCCCGCGCCATTTAGCCCTCGCGGACACGGGCAATGCCATCTTCAACCCGGCGATTTTGCCGCCGGTACTGGAGAACATCGCCGGCGCGTGCGATTCGAACCAGTTCTACATCGGCGGCAGCACGCGTCAGCTCGTGCTCGCGGGCGTCGGGTCGGATAGCGACGCCGACTACAACTTCCTGGATATCGACAGCGGCTCGTACATCCAGGGCGTGTTCCCCGTGGGCGAGGACAAGGACGACGACTGGACCGACCGCGCGGGGCTCGTGTTCCAGCCCGGATTGCAGGCGCAGTATCTGCGCGTCAAGACGAATCGCGAGGACTCGAATCTGGAGCTCGCCGAATCGCTGCTCGCGGTGTCGCCGACCATCCGTTTTGGCGCGGCGTACGGCTTTCATGAAATCTTCGCGATGGGCCTCGGCTTCACGATGATCCCCACGACGATCTTCAACTCGGCGCTCACCGGCACGCAGGACACGCCCGACGGCACGACGAACAAGGACATCGAGGACAAATTCACGATGGCCGGTTCGTTCATGATCCTGCCCGAGGTCGGGTTCCTTTTCCGCACCCCCGAACGCATGCAGTTTGGCCTCACCTACGAGATGGGTTACGCCGCCAAGGCCAAACGCGAGATCGAGCACTCGCAGGTGCCGGGAGACATCGACTACGAGACCGAGGTCGCGTACATCAAGCCGCACAACATCGGCCTCGGTTGGGCCTACGAGATCCCGCAGGAAGACAACTTCTACGTGTCAGTCGATTTCGACGTCTACTTTCGGCAGAAGTTCGAAGGCGACACGTGGGTGATGCGCGGCCGCGACGCCTACACGCAGAACGACGAAGACTCCGAGGGCAACGCGATCGAAGAGGACACGGTCGACCCGAACGACGATCAGCTCGGCGAGGAGTTCTACGCCTCCACCAACGGCCGCTACGTATTCTCGTCCGCGGTGGAAAAGGCTTGGGAGACGGTCGGCATCCGCGGCGGCCTCGGCTATTCGGCGGAAACCGGCCTCGACCGCGACCGCCCCGCCTCGACGTTCTTCATGACCGTCGGCCCGACGCTCTACTTCGACGAGACCATCTTCATGAGCGCCGGCGGCCGGCTCGATCTGGGCTTCGCGCGCGCCGAAACGACGTACGCCGCGGTGGGCGGCGGCGCGTCGCTATCGCTGGGCGGCACGTTCTAGCGAACCCGCCGAAAGGCAACTCACGAAAAAGCGCGTTCGACGAACCCCGGGGCGACCCGGGGTTCGTTTTTTTCGGCGTTCGCGGGTCGATCGCGCAACACCTCGATGACGCCCCGAAATCGTCACGGGACATCGGCCCTCGCGTCACGAATCCCCTGTAAGAGCGTGCGGCAATGTCGCCACATCACGAGGTCCCCGTCATGATGCGTGCGGATCTGCACTGCCACTCCCGTTTCTCGAATCACCCCAGCGAATGGTTTCTCAAGCGTCTCGGTTCAGCCGAGTCGTACACCGAGCCGGACTTCGTTTACGCGGCGGCCAAAGCGCGCGGCATGCGTTACGTGACCGTCACCGATCACAACCGGATCGAGGCGTCGGTCTATCTGCGCGACCGCCATCCCACTGAGGCGTTTACCGGCGTCGAATCCACGGTCTACTTTCCGGACAATCGCGCCAAGGTGCACATTCTGCTCTGGGGATTCTCGGAAGAGGAATTTGCCGAGGTCGAGCGGATTCGCACCGACATCTACGCGTTTCGCGAGTTCGTCCTGGAACGCGGCATCGCGCACTCCGTCGCGCACGCGGCCTTTTCCGTCGACAACCGATTGCGACCGGACCAACTCGAAAAACTCGTGCTGCTGTTTAACGTGTTCGAGGGCGTCAACGGATCGCGAACGCGTGCGAACAACTCGAATCTCCTGAAAGCCCTTCGGGATCTGTCGCCCGAGCGCATCGAGGACCTGCGTCGCGCGCACGGTATCGACCCCACGGGCGACGCGCCGTGGATCAAAGGATTCACCGGCGGCTCCGACGATCACGCGGGGTTGTTCATCGGCCAGACTTATACCGAGGCCGAAGGCGATGACGTCGCCGCGTACCTCGACTCGATCCGGCGAAGGTCCTCCATGCCCGGCGGCCGAACCGACGACTACAAGACCTTCGCCTTCGCCGTCTACAAGATCGCCTATGACTTCTCCGAATCGCGCGGCGGTCTGCTGTCGCGCTCGCTGCTCCCGCAGATCTCGACCTATCTGCTCGATCGCGGCCGACGCGAAACGGGGCGCACGGAAAGCGCGGCCCAGATGCTCTCGCGCGCGGAAACCAATCTGCGGACGCTGCGATCGATCTCGTCGGGATTCGCGGGCGAAGACAAGTCCGACGTGACCCAAAAGCTCGACGCCGCGTACGACATGATCTCCGGCGTCCTCGACGACCTGTCGCGGGAGCTGATCGGCCAGGTGGCCGTCGACCTGGAACGTCTCGACATCGGCTCGCTGCTGCGCAACGTGGCCTCGGCGCTTCCCGCGGCGTTCTTGACGGCTCCCTTCTTCTCGACCTTCCGCCACATGCAGCGGGAGCGGCGTCTGGTGCAGCATCTCCTCGAACGGTTTAGCGACGGACGCCCCAGCAACGGACGAAAGATCCTGTGGTTCAGCGACACCTTCGCCGATCTCAATGGCGTGTCCTCGACGCTGCGCACGATCGCCCGGGTCTCCGAGGAGCATGAGCTCAACATCCGCATCGCGACCTGCCTGACCGACCACGAGCGGCGGCGGGTTCACTCGGGCGGCGTGGTGAATCTGCCGCACATCTTCGAGTTCCCCATCCCGCATTATCCCAACATCACGCTCAAGGTTCCCTCGGTGCTGGGGGCGATGAAGCGGATCGAGCGCGAGGCGCCGGACGAGATCTACATCTCGACGCCCGGCCCGGTCGGTCTGTTGGCACTGGCGCTCGGCAAGCTGCTGGGCGTGCGCACGGTCGGCGTCTTCCACACCGATTTCTCGATGTTCGCGGAAAAAATCACGCTCGACGAATCCCTGGCCGAGGTGGTGGACACCTTCATGCGCTGGTTCTACGGCGCGTGCGACGGCGTGAGCGTGCCGACCCGCGAATATCAGACGATTCTGGAGCGACGCGGCATCGATCCCGCGCGCATGACGCTCTTTCAGCGGGGCATCGAGTCCGACCTGTTTTCCCCGACTCCGGAAGGCCGCGAATATCTGCGCGACCGCTATCACCTCAAAGAGGGCGTCAATCTTCTCTTCGCGGGCCGCGTGTCGCGGGAGAAAAACGTCGATGTTCTCGCCGACGTTTATCACCGGCTTTCGGCCACGAGGTCCGACCTCAATCTGGTCATCGCCGGCGACGGACCCTACATCGGCGGCCTCAAGGAGCGCGTGCGACCCAACGGTCGCGTAATCTTCACCGGCGCGCTCGATCGCACGGAACTTCCTTACTTCTACTCCGGCTCGGATTTCTTCGTCTTCCCCAGCACGGCCGACACCTTCGGCATGGCGGTGCTGGAGGCGCAGGCATGTGGACTTCCGGCACTCGTCTCCAATGAGGGCGGCCCGAAAGAAATCATCGCGCATGGCGAGACCGGTTGGGTCGTGAACGGAGCCGGCGCGGACGAATGGACGCACCGGGTCGGAGACGCGATCGAATTCATGAATTCCGACCGCGGCCGTTACGAACGAATGCGTTCCCGAAGCCGCGAGCGCGTCGTGCGCGATCGGGACTGGTCGAAAATCCTGGGGTCGCTGTTGTAACCACGGGTCGCCGCACGGCCGATCGCGTCAGCCATCGGATTTGCCTCCCTCGAGATCGTTACCCGGCTCCGGCGGATCATCTCCCACCGCCGCCGAGGCGCCCGCGCCGCGCGCAAGCCGCGCGATGTTCTCCAGCGTCTTCTCCATGCTCGCGAGCCGTTGCTTCGTCGGGGCAAGGTCGACCTTGCCGACGAGCCCCAGCGCGAGCAGCATGTCGAGATCCATGGACAGGACGCGAAGCGCATCCCTCGCCGCGTGAATCCTCCGCGAAACGCGTGCCGAATCGCCGCCGGGACCGAGGACCGCCACCGCGCGTCCGAACGCGATCGCCGATCGCCGCGCCGACTCCGCGAACATCGAAGCCGAGTCGCCGACGCGGCGAAGGAGTCTCTCGACATCCGCCAAGGTACCGAGAAACTCTTCCCGCAAACGCAGGATCTGAAAGCGCATTCTTCCCGCCACGATGGTTTGCGAACGGGAGGAATTCAATTTCCGCGCCAACCGGATCGTAACGACACGGCGTCGGCGGTTGACGCGAATCGGCGCGGATCGTCGCGAATTGACGCGAGGGCGGCCGAGCATTCGGCGAATCGCCCGCTCCGGTTTTCGGGGTCCGTGCTCCGGATTTCGGAGTGCGCTCAGCCCGGGTTCACGTGACGGCACATGGTGATCTTGTTGAGATCGAACCCCATGTGTCGCCAGAACTCCTCGGATGAACGGTTGGCCGGGATGACGTTGACATAGACGTCGTCGACGCGGGAGTTCTGAAAGAAACGCACCGCGCGATCCACCAGTGCGCGGCCGATTCCCGCCATTCGGTGTTCCTCGTTCACAAAAATGTTCTCGATGACGCCGATGGAGTCCTGTTCGAAGACCTGCGCCGGCTTGGTGACGTACAGATTGACGAAGGCGGCCACCTCGCCGCGCACGCGCGCCACGTAGATGGCGGCGGAGGGCGATTCGAAAAATCCCATCAGATAGCTGCGCTGGATCGAACGCGCCCCCGGCGCGAGCACGTATCGGGCGTTGAACTCCGACGTGAGGCGCATGAGCTTCGCCCAAAGCGAGAGGATCGCCTCCATGTCGGACGGCACGGCGTGCTCGATGATCGGTTCGTCGTGAAGAAGCTGCATCGGTAATTCGCCCGCACTCATCGTAACGAACGAGCTCGGGCGGTGGAAGGGGGCGAACGATGTGCGAAAATGGCGAGGTCTAAAAAAAGGAAAAAATTTGGGGGCCATCGCCGATTCGCGGCACCATTGCCGTGAACCCGGTGATAACCCCCGATGCACGATGGTAGAGAGCCGTTTCTGAGCCCGGGAGAAAGCAACCCCGGTGCCAAGTTTAAAAGTCGAGCAAATCCGCAGTTTTGAGACCACTTGCCGTTGAGACGTGACTTCCGTTCGCCTCGAAAAGTTGTGACGGACCGTGAAAATCCACGTCAGCGTTAGCCGCACTGGTGGTGGAATCCTGTGGACCCGGCCGAGGGCGGCCGGGCCACACCCTTCACTTTGCGTGGCGCGGGCGCCCCCGCCCGCGGACACCGACAGTTCGTCGCTCGCACAACTTGCCGCCGATCGGCACCCCCGATAGCATGGCTGCCGTTCGATGAATTGATGATCGTCGGGGTGTGCCATGCCCACCGTGATTTGGGTGTTTGTCGCCGTTTTCGTCGCCGGGGCTGCCCTGCATCTGGTCAGCCTGCGTTACGTGACGCAGGGGCGTTTCGACGAGACGCACCACGTGCGTCTGCCGGGCGGTCGTCCGCTGGCGCTGTATCGAATTCGCCCGACCGGCGGGCCAAAGCGAAATCATCCCGTGATCTGCTGCCACGGCCTGGGCGCGTGCCGATTCAACCTCGCGCTGCCCGGAAAGCACAGCATCGCCCACCGGCTGGCGACCGAGGGTTACGACGTGTGGGTGTGCGACCTGTCGGGCTTCGGGCGAAGCGTGCCAGAAAACTGGCGCGAGCCGGGCCGATTCGACGTGCGCTTCGAGGACTTCGTGTTGCGCGACGCCCCGGCGATGATCGATCGCATCCGCCAGGAAACCGGCGCGGATCGCCTCTTTTGGGTGGGGCACTCGATGGGCGGCATGACGGCGTACGGCGTCGCCCAAACCGACGCCGCGCGGCACCTGCGCGGCGCGGTGGCCATCGCGAGCCCGACGACGCTCTCGGGCCACAGCTTCTTCAAACCCGTCACGCGCTTCGACTGGGTGATTCGCCCGTTTCCGCGCCTCGACCTCGGGTGGCCGAGCCGCGTGACCGCGCCGCTGCTGCGATGGCTACCCGGACGGCTTCATCAGCCGGTGCTCAACGCGCGGAACATGGATCTGGAGCAGACGAAGTACACGGCGGCGAATGTGATCTCGACGACGCCGATGCCGCTGCTGATGGAGTTTTCGCGCTGGATCAGGACCGGCGTCATGACGGACGATCGGGGTTACAACTATTTCGACAACATGCACCTCATCGAGGCGCCGATCCTGTGCATGTCGGCCGCGGCCGACCACCTCGTGCCCGCGCCGTGCGTGTCGGAGGGATTCGAGAAGATGTCCTCCGCCGACAAGACCCATGTGCATTTCTCGTCGGCCACGGGCGGCGAGGACTACGGCCACGGCGACATCATCTTCGGACGCAACGCCCCCGAGATCGTTTTTCCACACATCGTGGAATGGCTGAACGCGCGCGACGGAGCGTAACAACGGACGAAAATCGTGGACATGCGCGTCGTTTGACGGCTAGAATGCGTCCGCGTGCGCAGGGGAGCACGCACCCCGATTTTCATCCACAAAAGGAGCCGGCCATGAAAGGCGACGAACAGGTCATCGACGCGCTCAATCACGCGCTTCGTTCCGAGGTCACCGCGATCCTTCAGTACTTCCTGCACGCCGAGATGTGTTCCGATTGGGGCTATTCGAAGCTGGCGGCCTTCATCAAAAAGAGTTCGATCGAGGAGATGATCCACGCCGAGAAGCTGATCGAGCGGATTCTGTTTCTCGAAGGCCACCCGACGATGACGCCGATGGCTGCGGTGAACGTGGGGCGCACGGTGCCCGAGCAGTTCAAGAACGACCTCGCGCTCGAACACGACGCGGTGAAGGTCTACAACGGCTATGTGAAACTGTGCGCGGAAAAGGGCGACACCGTCTCGCGCGACCTCTTCCAGCAGCTCGTTATGGACGAGGAGCGCCACGTCGATTTCCTCGAGACGCAGCTCTCGATGGTCGACCAGCTCGGCCTGCCGAATTATCTTGTGCTCCAGTCGACCCCCGCCGGCGCGGCGACCGCGAAGGACGCGGGCGGCGGGGCGTAGGGGCAGACGTCTTCCAATTGTCGCTGATTGCCGAACGTCGGTCGTTTTTCGTACCATAACGATCAGATTGCGGGCGGCGATCGTTTCGATCGAATCGATCGGACGACTCGCCGTCCTGATGGGGAGATGGTTTCGACATGGCGACAAAACGGTCGACACGCGCACCCGAATCCGACCTGACCATCAGCGTTCTCATTTACGATGAGGACGGCTATCGCGTTGCGCACGGTCTGGAAATGGATCTCAAGGGTCGCGGGGAAACCGATCAGGAAGCCGTGGCCGAGCTCGTCGGGATGGTGAAGGCGCAGGTCTCCTTCGCCCTGAAGCGGAACGAGCCGGACTTGATCTATCGTCCCGCGCCGAAATCGTATTTTCGTCGGTTTCGCGAGGCCCGCGAGCGTGCGCTCCGGTCGTTCCCCAAGCGATCCCGGCTCGAGTGGAAGAACGCGGTTTCGCGGTTTCTTCCGCTCGGCGCGTCCGCTCGAAGCGAACTTCGCGCTTAGCCGGACTCGATTGTGCCGCGCATTCTGAAGTTCCGAGAATTCATCAAGATCCTGAAGAAATACGACCCGCGCTTCGAGGTGTTGTCCGATCGCGGCAAGGGTAGCCATCGAATGCTCTATCATCCGGACGTCAACGGGCGCGCCGAGTCCTTTCCCGTCGTCTATCACGGCGCGAACAAAGACCTGAAGCCATACGTCGTCAAAGACGTTATCGAACGCTTCCGGCTCCCGAAAAATCTGTTCGACTGATACAAGAGCTTCATTCGATCCGCCCGACGCGACGGGCACGGCCGCGCGCGGGGGTTTGCCTCATCCCGTTTTTCGGCGAAATTGGGCCGTCATGAGCGCGCGACGGACGAAAAAACTTCCGAACTACTACGAGGTCCTCGGTGTCGGGTCCGACGCGACCGCAGCCGAGGTCAAGGACGCCTTTCGGCGTCTCGCGCTCGAGCTGCACCCGGACGTGAACGACGATCCGGCCGACCACGCGCGCTTTCGCTTGGCGAACGAGGCGTATCGCGTGCTCTCGGACCCCACGCAGCGCAAGACCTACGACACGATGCGCCTGCTGGATCTGGGACTGCCCATCGGCCGGCTCAAGGAATGGCTCGACGATCCCATTCGCATGCAGGGCGCGATGAGCAAGATCGCGACCGTGCTCGCCGTGGCCTCGGGCCTCTTTCGCCCCAAGCCCGGACGCGACGGTCGCGACCTGACCATCCCGGCGACGATCGGCGTCGCCGATTCTTTCGCGGGGTGCGAGCGCACCTTCGATTACGGTCGCGAAGCCGACTGTGACGCATGCCGGGGGACGGGCTTTGAAACGATCTCGACATGCGCGCATTGCGAGGGCGTCGGTCGGCTGCGTTCGGACTTTTTTCCGCTGGTCGCCAAACGCTGCCCGCGATGCGAAACGCGGGGCTGGATCGGCGAAACGCGCTGCGCCGCCTGCGAGGGCAAGGGCCGCGTGACGCACGCCCACCGCGTGACGGTGCGAATCGCCGCGGGCGTGATGGACGGCTTTCGCCTGCGTGTCGCAAGTCACGGCGAGGCGGGATCGCGCGGCGGCAAGGACGGCGACCTGATCGTGCTCGTCTCGGTCGAGCCGCGCTCCGACGGGCATCGCCAGGGCAACGACTGGGCGGTCGATCACGTGGTGGATTTTTCCACGGCGGCGCTGGGCGGCGTGACGCACGTGCCGCTGCCGGTGGGCTCGCTGGCGCTGCGCATCCCCGCCGGGTCTTGGGATGGCCGGCGGCTGCGCGTTCACGGGCGCGGGTTCCCCGATGTACGCGGCGGCGACGCGGGGGACGTCTTCGTTACGCTGCGCATTCGCCCCGTCGAGTCGCCGGACGCGGCGCGGCGCGAATTGATCGGCGAGTACCTGCGCACGGTGCGAAGCGAATCGACCGCGCCGACGGGTGTGCTTCGCGACGAGTTGGAGCGGCACTTTGGCGCGCACTGACGGCAAGCGGGGGTTGCACGCCGTCGGCGGCGCGGTGCTCATCACGTTGCTGGTGGCGCTCGCCGGATGCGCGTCGGTTCCCACCAAGCCGGCGATGTCCGACGAACAGACCAACGAGATCTTTCAGAAGGCCGAGGCCTACTACCGCAATCACTTCTACGACAAGGCGCTGGTGCTTTACGTGCAGGTGTATGAGGCCGACCCCAAGGGCGGCTTCGCCGACAACGCGCTCTACAAGATCGCCGGCACGCACATGCGCCGAAACGAGCCCGAGAAGGCGGTCGTCTATTTTGGACGGCTTCAGTCGGACTTTCCGTCGAGCCCCTACGCCGAGGAAGCGCTTTACAATCTGGGCTACTGCTACTTCCAGATGGGCGACGCGCAGCGAGCGTTCGATACGTACAAGATCTATCTCGCGCGCAACTCGGCGCGCAACAAAAACCGCGCGCGGGCGCTGGCGGCGCAATCGCTGGTCAAGCTCGGCCGCGCCGAAGAGGCGATCGGCTACTGGGCGACGGCGGCGCAGACGGAGACGGACGCGGCGCAGGTCGTCGAGATCCTGCAGCAGGTCAAGGACACGGTGGATCGCGAGATCCCTGGCGATCGCCTCGCGCAGGTCGTGGGGGACGCGCCCGAAGGCGTGGTGCGCGACTACCTGCGTTACCGGGCCGGGCAGGACGCGGCGTCGGCCGGGCGGTCCGACGAGGCGCGTGCGATGTTCGGCGCGATCGATTTCCGCCGCGCGAAGTACCGCTTTTATCAGCAGGCGCGCGACGCGCAGTCGTCGCTCGGCCGCGCGACGGGCGCAAAGCCGACCGTCACCGTCGTCACGCCGGAGGACGGCGGGCGCGATCCCAACATGCCGCGTCCCGCGTCGGACAAGATCGTGATCGGCGTGGTGCTGCCGCTGTCGGGGCCGCTCTCGGTTTACGGCGATCAGGCGCTCCACGGCGTTCTTACGGGCGTGGAGCGATTCGGCGATTCGCCCGGCGTGCCGCGCATCGAGGTCGTGATCCGCGACAGCGAGGGCGATGGCGAGACGGCGGCCAAGCGCGTGGCGGAACTTGCCGCCGATTCGCGCGTCGTGGCGGTGATCGGCGCGCTGCCGGTGAAAGAGGCGGAGCAGGCCGCGGCGGCGGCCGAGGAGCACGAAGTCCCGCTGATCGCCCTGTCGCGCAAGGAGGATCTGCTGGGCGGCAAGGAATGGGTGGTTCGCAACGCGGTGACCTTTGCCGATCAGGCCCGCGCACTCATTCGATACGCGAAGACGTATCAGGGCGCGGCGAGCTTCGCCGTCATGCACCCCGAGAGCGAGTTCGGCCGGGCCTTCGCCGACGCTTTCGAGCAGGCGCTCGCCGAAGACGGGTCGGCGTCCGTGGTGACGACGTCGTATCCGGAGAACACGACCGACTGGCGCGCGCAGGCGCGGCGCGTGCTGGGCGCGAAACCCGATGCGCTGTTCATCCCGGACAACGCGGACCGCGTCGCACTGCTCGCGCCGCAGCTCGTGTATTTCGGCGTCAAGGACATCACACTGCTCGGCCCGTCGTCGTGGAATCAGGACGAACTGGCAAAAAAGGCGGGCGCATACCTGCGCCGCGCGGCGATCGCCGACGGATTCTTCGCCCGAGCCGCCGACGCGAACGTGCAGAATTTCACCGGCGCGTACGCCGACAAATTCGCCGAGACACCCACGTTGCTCTCGGCCCTCGGCTACGACAGCGTGGGCCTCGTCGCCCGCGTCGCCGCGACGGGCGGGGCCGACACCCGCGCAGGGCTGCGTCGCGGGCTGTCGCTCGTCCACGCGTGGGCCGGCGCGACGGGCGACACGTCGATCAATGCGGCCGGCGAGTGCCGCAAATCGCTGTACATCCTGCGCGTCGGCGACGACGCGATCGAGGAGATGTACTGAGCCCACGGCCGCCCCGGCGTCTCTTACGCCGTCTCCCGCGACGCGGTATGTTGAACGGGTCGGCACATGACGCGTTCGCCCAAGCCGGGGTCCGACGGAGATTCGATGGATCGTCCGAGCGCCACACCCTCGAAATCCGCGCGCGATTCGGCGCGAATGCGCGAGCTGCGCGCGCGGGCCCGGCGGATCGGTTGGCGCGCGAAGTTGGCGATCCTCCTCGTCGGCCTGCTCGCGTCGCTCGTGCTGGCTGAAATCGGCCTGCGTTTCACGTCAAAGCTCTACTTTCGATCCGAGTACGGCCTCGACGGCCCGCACGTATACGGCGCGGACCGCGCGAAGGACGTGCGCACGGTGCTGTGCGTCGGCGATTCGTTCACGTGGGGCGGCGCGGGATCGCCGGACGAAACCTACCCCGCGTATCTCGCGAAGATCCTGAACGCGTCCGGTGGGTCGACGCGATGGCGCGTCGTCAATCGGGGGATCTGCGAGTCCAACACCTCGCGACATCGGCAGGAGATCGAGGGCTGGCTTCGCGAGTACAAGCCCGACACGGTGGTGCTGCTCGCGGGGTCGGCCAACCGGTTCAACCCTTGGGACTACGACCTGTGGGCGGACCGCAGCGCGACGCACGCCGCCGCAAGTTGGATCGCGCACCTGCGTATCGTCAAAGTCGCGCGGATTCTTTACCTCAACGGCTTTGGGCAGTCGCTCGCCTCGGCGGTCTTTCCCGCGGCGGACCGTTTCGCGTTTTGGGAGATGCAGCGCGCGAAATGGCGCGAAAGCGCCCAGAACGGCGAGCCGGGACCGCTGCGCGACCTGTGGCGGGCGGAGTCGGCGGGACGGCGCGCCGAGGCGATCGAGATCGGACGGGCGGCGGTGGAACGAGGCGACGCCGAGGACGGCGTGTACGTCTCGCTCGCGTGGCTGCTGGCCGACGAGGGCGACGACGAGTCGGCGTCCCGTCTGGCGGTCGAAGCGCGCACGCGGTTCCCCGAATCCGAGGTCATTCGCAATTTCCAGGCGGCGCATTCGGCCCATCGCTGCGAGATGTTGCTGACGCGACGCAACGCCTACGACGACGGCGTGGCCGCCTGTCTCGACGCGCTCGATCTCGCTCCCACCGCGTTTCCCATTTACTACGGCATCACCAAATACTTCGATCGGCAGAGCCGCTTCACCGCTCGGATGGTGCATGACCGCTTGATGGCTGTCGCGGCGGCGAATCCCGCGGTGCTCGACTACCGCTGGTTTCACGACTACGTCGAGATCTATCGGGACAAGGAGCGGTGGGAGGCCGGTGTGCGCGAGTGGATGTGGGACGATCTGAACGAAATCGCCGAAATATGCGCAAAACACCGTGTTTCGGTGGTCGTGATGAACTATCCTATCGACTACCCGCTGGCGAACCGGACCCTGCGGGAACTGTCCGACGCGCGCGGTCTGGCGTTCGTGGATCTGTTTTCGTCGTTTGCGGGGCTCGAACCCCGAAACCGTTTTCTGCTCGACGACGACCATTGCACGTCCGAGGGCCATCGGGTGATGGCCGAGGCCGTGGCCGACGC
>CAZPJD010000014.1:0-12097 GCA_964586775.1 uncultured bacterium
GTGCTGATGCCCGAGACCGCTCTGCCGTACTGGCAGACGCAGGGCCGCGCGCTCAAAACCGATCTGCGCGAGTTTGTGGACGGCGTCGGCGCGTGGACGCTGATGGCCGTGCCGACGAAGGTCGAGAATCCCGACGACCCCGAGTGGCCGTACAAGTACAACTCGGTCGTGCTCGCGTCGCCCGACGGCGATTTGTCGGACTGGTACAACAAGCACCGGCTCGTGCCGTTCGGCGAGTACCTGCCGCTCAAGAAAATCTCGGTGCCCTTCGTCAAGTGGCTGCGCTCCATCCCCGCGCTCTCGAAGCTGCGGCTGAGCGCGGGCTTTTATCCCGGCGAGGAGTACATCGTCTTTCCGCATCCCGAAGGGCGATTCGGCATGGCGATCTGCTACGAGATCATCTATCCGGGCATCGTGCGCAAGGTGGTGAATCTCGGCACCGATTTCATGGTGACGATCACCAACGACGCCTGGTTCGGCGACACCAGCGCGCCTCACCAGCACTGGGATCAGGTGCGCATGCGCGCGATCGAGCACCGCAAATACTTCGCGCGCTCGGCCAACACCGGCATCTCGGGCGTGATCGACGCGGCGGGCCGCACCAAGTCGGCCACCGGCACCTATGTGCCCGCCGCCGTGACCGACGAGGTGCGCACGATGAACGTGCAAACGATCTATTCGCGCTTCGGCGATTGGTTTCAGTGGGTGTGCGTGTTAGCATTTCTGGCGTTTTCGGGCGTGGCGTACGCGCGGGCCCGGCGAGCGCGTTAGCGAACGGAGTCGGACGTGGAATACGATCTCAAGGTGCGCGTGGACGGTGTCGTCGATCGGATCGAGGACATCCGGAGGTATCTTTGACGTTGACGGTCAGCGAAAGGAACTCGCGAAAATCGAGGAGCAGACCG
The DNA here is from genome assembly GCA_964586775.1 of uncultured bacterium. Taxonomy (GTDB): domain Bacteria; phylum Lernaellota; class Lernaellaia; order JACKCT01; family JACKCT01; genus JADLEX01. Next base: position 906 of record CAZPJD010000014.1, read on the forward strand.
CCGCGCCGGAATTCTGGAGCGATGTGAAGGCCGCGAACGCGGTCATGAAACGCAAGAAGGACCTCGAGGGCACGACCAAAAAGGTCGAGAGCCTCATCTCCAAACGCGACGACATGATGGCGGGCTTCGAGCTGCTCGAGGCCGATCCCGACCCCGACCTGATGGCCGAGAACCTCGCGCTTCTCGACCAGATCGAGATCGACGTCACCGCCGCCGAAGTCGCGATGCTCTTCAACCAGGAGGCCGACAAGGCCGGCGCGCTGTGCGAGATCAACGCGGGCGCGGGCGGCACCGAGGCGCAGGACTGGGCGCAGATGCTGCTGCGCATGTACCTTCGCTGGGCCGAGGGGCGCGGCTTCGCGACCGAAATCTTCGACGAGCAGCCGGGCGAAGAGGCGGGCATCAAGTCGGTGACGTTTGTCGTGCGCGGCGAAAACGCTTATGGGCTCTTGAAGGCCGAGGCGGGCGTGCACCGGCTCGTGCGCATCAGCCCTTTCGACTCGAACGCACGGCGGCACACGAGCTTCGCGAGCTTTTTCGTCTACCCCGACATCGAGGACGAGATCGAGGTGGAGATCGAGGACAAAGACCTGCGCATCGACACCTTCCGCGCGTCGGGCGCGGGCGGGCAGCACGTCAACAAGACCTCGTCGGCCATCCGCATCACGCACTTCCCGTCGGGCATCGTCGTTCAGTGCCAGAACGAGCGCAGCCAGCACAAGAACAAAGCCTATGCGATGAAGATGCTCAAGGCGCGGCTCTATCAACTGGAAGAGCAGAAGCGCCAGACCGAACGCGACAAGGTCAACGAGCAGAAGACCGACATCGCGTGGGGGAATCAGATTCGTTCCTACGTGCTGCAACCGTATCGCATGGCCAAGGACCACCGCACAAACCACGAAATCGGCGATGTCGACAAGGTGCTGAACGGCTACCTCGACGAGTTCATCAACGAGTTTCTGATCACGCGCAAGAAGAAGGAATCCGCGGCGCACGGCTAGACCGGGATCGCCCGGCGCCGGCGCGCGGCACCGATTCGCCGTCATGAATCACGCGTCGAAAAACGGCCTCGTTCCGCGCCCCGCACCGCCGGTCGCGGTCCATCCGTACGTGAGCGCGTGGCGCGTAGCGCTTCACATTCACCGGCTCAATCGTCTGCGGCGCCGGGGCGATCGCGAGGCCGTGCTCGCCGAGCAGCGCGTCAACACGCAGCGGCTTCTGCGTTTTGCGCTGGAACGCTGCGGGCACTATCGCGACCGCTTTCGCGGCGACCTCGCCGCGCCGCGCATCGCCGATTTCGAACCCACGTCGAAGACCGCGTTGATGAGCGACTTCGACCGTGTGGTCACGGATCCGCATCTGCGTCTGCCGGATCTTCGCCGTTTCGTCGAAGATCCCGGGCGCGTCGGCGAGGTGTACCGCGGCCTCTACGTCGCGGCGCACACGTCGGGCTCATCGGGCGAGCGTGGCGTCTTCGTCATCGATCGGTTCGGGTGGGAGCTCGGTCAGGCGCTCGCCGTGAGCGAAACCGGGATTCCCAATTTTCGATGGGGATGGCTGCGCGCCATCCTCGCTCCGCTCTGGCCGCTCACCGCAGCGACCGTCATCCCCACCGGCGGGCACTTCGCGAGCGTGCTCATGCCGCGCATCCGTTCGCCGTGGACCGACCGCATCGTGCGCATGGCCGAGATCGAGATCAGCGAGCCTTTTGATGAGATCGTCGCGAGGATCAACGCGATGCGCCCCTTCGCGCTGCATTCGTACCCGACCATGCTGGCCGAGCTCGCCAACGCGCGCCTCGACGGACGGCTCAAGGCGCGTCCGTGGATTCTGACCGCCGGCGGTGAGCCGTTCACACCCGAGATCGTCGCGCGGGTGCGTCGCGCGTGGCCGGGAATCGTCATCTTCGATATTTACGCCAGCACCGAGGTGCTCTCCATCGCGCGCACATGCCCGCAGGGGCGATATCACGTCAACGAGGACTGGGTCGTCGTCGAAAACGTCGATCACAAATATCGGCCCGTGCCGCCCGGCGAGCGCGGCGACAAGGTCCTGCTCACGCACCTGTTCAACTACCTCATGCCGATCGTGCGTTACGAGATGTCGGACTCGGTGACGTGGGACGAGACGCCGTGCCCGTGCGGCTCGCCGCTCGCCCACATGCGCATCGAGGGACGCACCAATCACACGTTGGTGCTGCCCGGGCGCGGCGGCGGCGACGCGCGGCTCGTTCCCCTGCCGATCCTCGTGTCGTTCCTCGATGTGCCGAACCTGCGCACCTATCAGGTCGTGCAGAAGGGGGCGGGCGCGATCGAGGTCCGCTATGTGCCCGACGCCGGGGCGTCGCCCGAGCGCGTCGAGGCCGACATCGACCGCGTGCTGCGCGATCATCTGCGTCGCAATGGTGCGGACGAGCGGCGCGTCGCGATCGCGTGCGTGCGCGTCGAGGCGATCGAGCGCGATCCGCGCACGCACAAGATCACGCAGGTCGTCAACCTCGCGCCCGTGCACCCCGCGCCCGAAGCGCCCCCGGAGCGGGCGGGCTGATGGGCGTCGGCCGCGTCCTCGCCCTCGATCTGGGTCGCGCGCGCATCGGCGTCGCCGTGTCCGACGGGCTGCGGCTCGCGGCGAACCCGGTGTGCGTGGTGGCGTCGCGCGGCGACGAGGCCGATCTGGAGAGCGCGGCACGACTCGCGGCGGAACACGAGGCGGTCGAGATCGTCGTGGGACTTCCGATCAACATGGACGGCACCGAAAGCGCGGGTTCGGCGCACGCGCGCGCGTTCGCCAAATCGCTCGCCGTGCGCACGGGAAAACCCGTGTGGCTGATGGACGAGCGACTGACCAGCGCGGCGGCGGGAGACCTGTTGCTCGCCGAGGGCGTGCGCGGCAAAAAGCGCAAGGCGCGCGTGGACAAGGTCGCCGCGGCGTTCATCCTTCAGGCGTTTTTGGATCGCCCCGGCGAGGCGCAGCGCGCGGATGCGCCCGGAGCCGTGTCGTGACGGCCAAAGGTGTGTTCGCGGCGGGGCTCGCTGTTGCAGGCGTGCTCGTCGCGTGCGCGTGCGTCGGCGTTCATCTGCTCGTCGGCCCCACCGCGCCGGGCGACCCCGTGCTGATCGAAATCGAGCCCGGTATGTCGTTCGTGCAGATCGCCGAGCGACTCGAAGCATCGGGGCTCATTCGCACGCAATCGGGCTTCATGCTCGTCGCCAAGATTCGCGGGCAGGCCGCGCGGCTGCGTGCGGGGGAGTTCGAGATCGCGCGTGGGCAGAGCGCGTTCGGCGTGCTCGAACACCTCGTCCACGGCCCAGTCGTGCAGCGCCGCCTGACGATTCCCGAGGGCTGGACGGTCCGGCAAATCGCCGCGGCGATGATCGAGAAGAACGTGGACGATGCCGAGTCGGTGCGCTCGGCGCTTGCCGATGGCGCGTTCGCGCGGTCGCTCGGCGTGCCGGCAGACGCATTCGAGGGCTACCTGTTTCCAGACACATATCAGTTCACCAAGGGCTTCGGCGCGCGACGGATGATCGAGACGATGGTGCGCCGATTTTTCGACGTTTACGGCGCGGAGTTTCGCGCGAGGGAGAGCGTCGTCGGCCTCACGACGCATCAGGTCGTGACGCTCGCGAGCATCGTGGAAAAAGAGACCGGCGCGCCGGCGGAGCGCCCGCTCGTGGCGCGCGTCTTTCTCAACCGGCTCGCGCTCGGGATGCCGCTGCAATCGGATCCCACCGTGATCTACGGACTCGGCGAACGATACACCGGCAAGCTCCGGCGCGCCGATCTGCAAGAGGCGACGCCGTACAACACCTATCGCATCGCCGCGCTGCCGCCCGGGCCGATCGCAAGCCCCGGTCGCGAGTCGCTGCGCGCCGTCCTTTGGCCGGCTGATTCGAACGCGCTTTACTTCGTCTCGCGCAACGACGGCACGCACGTCTTTTCGGCGACGTACGCCGAACACCGCGCGCTCGTCGATCGCTACCAACGGGCGGGAGCGAAGTGACCCTCACCCCTGGCTCCACTCCCGTCAGACGGGTGAGGGGTGGCCTGAGCGACGTCGAAGGGCGGGGTGAGGGCATCGATCTCCTCGACTCCGTGCGCGCGAGCCGCTAAGTTGTGCGCGGTTTGACCGGGGAGCGAATGATGGCCGATGTGGTGACGGTGGCGGTGGTTCAGCAGAGAACGAGCGGCGATTGGGAAAAGGATCGCGACCGCGCCGCGCAGCGGGTCGAGTACGCCGCGTCGCAAAACGCCGTGCTGGCCGTGTTCCCCGAACTCTTCGGCTGGAACTGGTTCGCGGACGGAATGGACAAGACCGCGTTTCGCCTGGCCGAAACGCTTGACGGGCCACGTATCGAAGCGTGGCGCGCGCTCGCCCGCGCGCACAACATCGCCATCGCCGCGCCGCAGTTTCTGCACGACGGGCAGGGGCTCTATCACAACGCCGTCGTGGCGATCGACGCGACCGGAGAGATCCAGGGTGTGTACCGAACGGTGCACGTGCCGCAGATTCCCGGATGGGAGGGGCGATTCTACTTCGCCGACGGCGACGACTTCCCCGTCTTCACCTTTGACGGCATCCCCATCGGGTTCCTGGTGTGCTGGGACGCCTTTTTTCCAGAAGCATTTCGCGCGCTGGCGCTGCGCGGCGCGCGGGCGATCGTCGTGCTGACCAGCGCGACGGGCGGCAACGAAGACCTGTGGACGCGCGCGCTGATGGCCAACGCATTCTTCAATGGTGTCTATGTGCTGCGCGCCAACCGCGTGGGCGAAGAGGAGCACGTGTCGTTTTGCGGCGCGTCGTTCGCCGCCGCGCCCACGGGCGACCTGCTGGGCGAGCCGATGGGCGAGGTCGAAGGCGTCGGCCTTTATTCCATCGACCGCAAGGCCGTCGAGCTCACCCGCCGCGAATTCCCCTTCCTCAAGGATCGGCGTACGCGCGCCTATTTCGATCTTGCGGATCTGGTGGTGCGTCGAAGGGAATAAGCGAACGACGCGTCGCCCGAATTGTCAGACCTTTCGAAAACGCGAATCCGCGTGCAAAGCCCGGTCGAACGTGGCGATGGCCGTGCAACCCGCCGCGAAGGCGGTTTCGGCGATCAGGTAATCCGAGAAGTCGCCTTTGCCAACGGCGTATCGATCGATCGCGGCACGAATGCGCGCCGTCGACTCGAAAACCGCGTGCCTCGCCGAGACGAGGGCGCGCAACGCGCTGATGATTTCGGAACGCGTGAACGCGTAAGCGCGGTCGAGAACCCAGACGGTCTCGCACAGAACGATGTCGGAAAAAAAGAACCGATCGCCCGCCTCGATACCCCGCTCGATCAAGGCGCGGGCGCGGCGAGCCTGGGCCGCGTCGTCCCTGACGAGAAATCGGACGAGCACGTTGGTGTCGAGCGCGATCATCGCTTGCCGCCGCGAATCGCCTCATCCATACGCGCGAGCGTGACGCCCTTTTTTCGCGGTCGCAGCAAGCCGTGGAGATCCAGCAGATTTCCGGATGGGGCGGCCATCTCGGCGACGCCGTCGTCCCGCAACCGGAAGACGACCCGGTCCCCCGTCGCCAGGCGTAGAGCGTCCCGGACGTTTTTCGGGATCGTGATCTGACCCTTCACGGTCAATTTCGCGCCGACGGTGGATCGGTCCTTGGCCATTGCGAGCCTCCAAGTGGAGTGACCAGTGATGATAGTAAGGAATGAAGTAAGGAATATCAAGACGCGCGGACGCTCGTCCGATCGCGGCGGCTCGTCACCGCTTGGTCGCTTGGCCTAGCATCCGCAGACCGAACCGTCGTCGCTCTTCGAGCCTTCGTCCGAATCGTCGCCGGATGCGGGATCGTCCGCATCGTCGTCCGCGTCGTCGTTTCCGGCGTCGTCATCCGCATCATCGTCCAGCGTGTCATCATCCGCCGTGTCATCGTCCGAGGCGTCATCGTCCGCCATGTCGTCGTCCGACGTGTCGTCGTCCGTCGCGTCGTCGTCATCATCGTCCGTCGCGTCGTCGTCATCGTCGTCCGGCAGCGGCGGCGGCTCGCCCGTACCTAGGTCGACGTAAAGTTGGCCATCCCCGGTGAACGCGATGCGGTTTTTGCGAATCCGGCGGTCCCAGTTGACCTGGCTGTCGAGCTTCGTGTGATAGAACATCCACAGCTCGCCATCGGGTCCCACCGTCACCGAATGATGGCCGGGGCCGAAAAACTCGCGGTCCCAATCGGTCTCCAAAATGGGATTGCGCTCGTACTTGGTGAACGGGCCCATCGGATGATCGGATGTCGCGTACGAGATCCCGTAAAACGGTGTGTTGGCTCCGTGCTTGGAATACGTCAGGTAATACACGCCCTCGTGGACCATCATCCACGGTCCCTCGTTGACCACCCCTTCGCCGGCGAAAGGATTCGCGACGAGAAGCAGCGTCCACGGGCCGCCGACCGTGACGGGGTCGGACATGGGGAAAACGCGGATGGAACCGATGGGCACGTAGGCGGTGGCATAGAGATAGAGCGAGCCGTCGTCGTCGCGAAACATGTTCGCGTCGATGGCGAATGCGGCATCCGCGTAACCGCCGCCGATGAGTGGATGATCGTCAACGTCGACGAAAGGCCCGAGCGGATTGTCCGCCACCGCCACGCCGATCTTGTTGTTCGCCGTGTAATAGAGGTAGTAGTCGCCCGTGTCCTCGTCCTTCCACACATCGGGCGCCCAAACACTGGCGTCGTTCCACGCCCCCGGCGGCGCGGGTCCCCAAACGACCCCCGCGTACGTCCATGTTTCGAGGTCGGTCGACGTCCAGCACTCGACGGACACGCCGCTGTTCGTGGGATACAGATACCACGTGCCGTCTTTCGCGATGACGGTCGGATCCGCGGGATGGCCCGAGCCGGGAAGGTCGATGTATTCGCCGTACTGAGGTTCCTGAGCGGTTGCGACGGCGGCAACCATGATAAGCACAATGGTCAGATAGATGCGCATCGCCTACCTCGCATCGCGACGGGAGGGATCGCTCGCCGCGCGATCACATCGTCATCCGAACGGGATCGTCGGCCACAACATTCGTCAGCGTGCCAATGCCCTCGACCGTGATCTCGACGCGGTCGCCCGCCGCGAGCGGCCCGACGCCCTCGGGCGTGCCGGTCGCGATCAAATCGCCGGGCATGAGCGTCATCACACGCGAGATGAACGCGACAAGCTTCGGCACGTCGTGAATCAAATCGCGCGTGCGGCCCGACTGACGCACTTCGCCATTCACCCGCGCCAGGACGCCCAGATCCGTCGGGTCGAGTTCGGTTTCGATCCACGGCCCGAAGGGGCAGAAGGTGTCAAAGCTCTTCGCGCGGGAAAACTGCACGTCCTTTCGCTGCAGGTCCCGCGCGGTCACGTCGTTCAGGCACGTGTAGCCGAAGATCACCTCGCGCGCGCGATCGGCGGGCACATGGCGGCAGGGCCGCCCGATCACCACGCCGAGTTCGGCCTCGTGATCGACGCGTTCGGAATCGGGCGGGCGCAGGATCGTGCCGCCGTGGTTCAGGCTCGCCGACGGCGACTTTAAAAAGATCATCGGCTCCGCCGGCGCGGCCTTGCCCATCTCGGCGGCGTGCGCGTGGTAGTTGACGCCGATGCACACGATCTTCGACGGGCGGCACGGCGTGAGCAGATCGACGGCGGCGAGTTCCATATCGTCCGCGCCGACCGGCTCGGGCCGATACACCACCGCCCCGGGCGCGCTCCACGTGAACGGGTCCTTCACCGGCGCGATGCGACCATTCGCAAGGACCCCGTAACCCGATCCCGATTGGTGCCGGTAACGAACGATTTGCATCGGTGTCTCCACGCCCGGGTTTACAGTCCGAGCACGTCGCGCATCGTGTAAAGCCCCGGTTCGCGGTTTTGCAGCCACAGCGCCGCGCGCAGCGCGCCGCGCACGAAGGTCTCGCGGCTCGACGCCTTGTGCGTCAGAGTGACGCGCTCTCCGTCGCCGAGAAAATGCAGGTCGTGATCGCCGACCACGTCGCCGCCGCGTACCGCGAGCACGCCGATCTTTCCGCCCGTGCGCGGGCCCACGTGGCCTTCGCGACCGAACACAAAGGCGTCCTCGCCCAGATCCAGCGAATCGGCCACGGCGCGCGCCAGCGCGAGCGCGGTGCCCGATGGCGCGTCGACCTTGTGCCGGTGATGCGCCTCGACGATCTCCACGTCGAAGTCTTCGCCCAGCACGCGCGCGGCGCGCTTCGCAAGGGCGATCAGCAGATTGACGCCCACGGAAAAATTCGGCGCGAAAACCGTGCGCGTCCCGGCCGCGATGCGCTCGAACTCGGCGAGCTTTTCGCCGGACAATCCCGTGGTGCCGCAAACGTAGGGGATGCCGCGGTCGGCGCAGACCTTGGCGTGCGCGATCGAGGCGTCGGGCGAGGTGAAGTCGATGACGACGTTCGCCGCGACGACGCAGTTGAGCAGATCGTTTTCGAGCGAACACGCGATCGGGCGACCGAAGAGTTCCAGCCCGACGTCCTTGCCGATGTGGGGATGATCGTGGCGCTCGGTCGCGCCATAGAGCGCGTACCCCGGCGTCGTGTGCAGCGCCGTCGCGAAGAGCCGCCCCATGCGCCCCAGCGCGCCCGTCACCACGCCCTTGATGCGCGGCGCTTCGCCTTCGTCCCGTTCGACAACCATGCCCGACATGAATCCCCCCGCGCGACGCGATCGATCTTTCCGACGGCGCGAAATGTGTCGGGTTTGGCGAAGCGGGTCAAGGGCGTTCATGAGATTGGGGACAGCCGCGGATCCGCGTTCCCGGTCGGCCCCTCACCCCGGCCTTCGGCCACCCCTCTCCCGTCCGACGGGAGAGGGGACGGGGGTGAGGGCAGAAAGTCGATCCGTCATTTTTATGGATTTCACTTCCCGATGCAGAAGCGACCGAAGATCGCACCGAGCACGTCGTCGGGTGTCGTCTCCCCGACGATCTCGCCGAGCGCGCGCGAGGCGTCGGCGAGTTCGAGCGCGGTGATGGCGGGCGATGCGCCGGCGGCGACGGCGGCGAGCGCCGCGTCGAGGTGCGCGATCGCCGCGAGGGTGCGTTGCTGGTGTCGCTCGCTCGCGAGCAGGGCCTCGTCGCTCCCCGAAGTCGCGCCGCCCAGCACGGCGCGCGCCATTTCGGCGGCGAGGGCATCAAGACCGATGTCGCGCGTTGCGCTTACGTTGAGTACGCCCGGCGTCGCGGCGAGGTCGCACTTGTTGGCGATGGCCACGACCGGCACGGGCGGAAGCGCTTCGCGCAATGCGCGGTCTTCATCCGTCTCGCCCGTCGACGCGTCGATAACAAAGACGACCAGATCGGCCTCGGCGATGCGCTCGCGCGTGATCTCGATGCCCTGCGCTTCGAGCCGCTCGGCCTCGCGACGCAGCCCCGCCGTATCCACGAGCCTAAACGGCACGTCGGCGAGGACGGCGTCCTCCTCGATCGCGTCGCGCGTGGTGCCGGGCTCTTCCGAAACGAGCGCGCGCCGCCGACCGACGAGCGCGTTGAGCAGGCTCGACTTGCCGACGTTCGGCCGCCCGGCGATGACGGCCAGCGCGCCGTCGCGAAAGACCCGCGAGCGCGCGTAGCCGTCGGCCAGCGCCGCCAGATCGCGTCGCGCCGACTCCACGAGCGCGGCGATCGAATCCACGTCGATATCGCCCACATCGGCGTCCTCGAAATCGATCTGCGCCTCGACGAGCGCCTTGGCCGAGATGAGCCGTTCGCGCAGGTCGCGCAGCCGTCCCGAGAGCGACCCCGCCAGCCGTGCGCTCGCCGCCCGCAGCGACGCCTCGCTCCGCGCGTGGACGACATCGAGGATCGCCTCGGCCTGCGCGAGGTCGATGCGTCCCGATTCGACGGCGCGCCGGGTGAATTCGCCCGGCTCGGCCATGCGCGCGCCGCGTTCACGCAGCCGTGCGAGCACCGTGGCGGGCGCGGCGAGGCCGCCGTGCGTGTGCAGCTCGACAACGTCTTCGCCGGTGAAGCTCGCCGGGCCGGGAAAGTGGACGAGGTAGCCATCGTCGAAGGCGCGTCCGTTTACGTCCACGAACCGCCCGTAGGTCATCGTCCGCGGCTCGATGCGGGCGTCATGCGCCGCGCGAAACACGCCGGCCGCCAGATCGAGGCATCCCGGGCCCGACACGCGCACGACGGCGATGCCGGCCACGCCGGATGCCGTCGCAATGGCGGCGATGGTGTCGCGCGATGCGTTCATGTCGGGTGCGTGGGTTTACGGCGAAGAAGGCGGACGAAGGGCAATGGTCATAAGAGCGTTGTGAGAGGAGGCTGAATCACTCGGGCCACTGTCCTTCGTCCATTTTCGTTCGTGATTTCGTCCCGCGGGGCCGCGCCCCACGGGTTTATTTCGCCGCCGGTCCGAATTGTGCCACGGAATCGGCGATCTCGCCAGTGAATTGTTCGTAATTCTTGACGAAACGCCCGGCCAGCTCACGGGCTTTGCGATCGTAGGCAGCGGGATCCTTCCACGTCGCGCGCGGATCGAGCACCTCCTTGGGCACCCCGGGCACCTCGAGCGGCACCTCGAACCCGAAGGTCGAATCGACGCGCGTCGGGATCGAAGCGAGGCTGCCGTCGAGGGCGAAGTTCACCAGCGCGCGCGTGTGCTCGATCTTCATGCGCTTGCCCTCGCCATAGGGGCCGCCGCTCCAGCCGGTGTTGACCAGCCAGCAGTGCGTGTCGTGCGTTTCGATGTATTTTTTGAGCAGCAACGCGTATGTGGTCGGGTGGTGCACCATGAAGGGCGCGCCGAAACAGGTCGAGAACGTTGCCTGCGGCTCCTTGCCGAGCCCCTTCTCGGTCCCCGCCACCTTGGCGGTGTAGCCCGAGAGGAAGTGATACATCGCCTGGCCGGTCGTGAGGCGCGAAATGGGCGGCATTACGCTGAAGGCGTCGCAGGCGAGCATCAGGATGTTCTTGGGGTGTTCGTAAACTCCGCCGATGAGCGCGTGCGGGATGTGCGTCAGCGGGTAGGCGGCGCGCGTGTTTTCGGTCAGCGAATCGTCGTCGAGATTCAGGCGGCGCGTGTTCGGGTCCTCGAACCCCACGTTTTCGAGGATCGTGCCAAAGGTTCGCGTCGTCTCGTAGATCTCGGGCTCGGACTCCTTCGAGAGCTTGATGACCTTGGCGTAGCAGCCGCCCTCGAAATTGAAGATGCCGTC
>CAZPJD010000015.1:0-27403 GCA_964586775.1 uncultured bacterium
GTCCAAAACGCCGGCGGCCAAGCTCAGGGACGGGTACGCGACACCAGAGCGAATTCGGCCACGCCCTCGGGACGCATCCACGAAACACGAGGGAGCGGTTTCTTTCAACCGAATGCGGGTGAATAACCCGTTGGGATGCTCGGGTGACACCCGAACGACCATTTGCTAACGTACCGCCGTCTTCCCCGGGCAACGTGATGCGCATTTCCATCGTCATTCCCGTGTACGGCGGGGCCGGCACCGTGGGCGGCCTGTGCGAGGCCCTGTTGCGCGAATTCGCGGGGCGCGACACGCAGGTCGTCCTCGTCAACGACGACAGCCCCGACAACGCCGACGCGGTTTGCCGCGCGCTCGTCGCCGCGCATCCCGACGCGGTCGTCTACGCGCGGCTTTCGCGCAACTTCGGCGAACACAACGCGGTGATGGCGGGGTTGCGTCTCGCCGAGGGCGACCTCGTGCTCGTCATGGACGACGATTTTCAGAACCCGCCGGCAGAGGCCGTCGCGCTCGCCGACTTCGCCGCCGCGAACGAGTTCGACGTCGCCTACACGCGCTACGAACGCAAAGCCCACAGCGCGTGGCGCAACTGGGGCAGCCGATTCAACGACTGGACCGCGTCGGCGCTGCTTCAAAAACCGCGCGGGCTTTATCTGTCGAGCTTCAAGTGCCTCAATCGATTTCTCGTCGACGAGATCACGCGCTACGACGGCCCGTATCCCTACATCGACGGCCTCGTCCTGCGCACCACGCGGCGGATCGGCGTGCTCACGGTGCGCCACGATCCGCGCGACGCGGGCGAATCGACATACAGCCTACGCAAGCTCGTGCGCCTGTGGCTCAACATGTTCGTCAATTTCTCGGTGATGCCGCTGCGCCTGAGCACGCTGGCGGGATTCGTCGCCATTGTCGTGGGCACGCTGCTTGGCGCGAGCGTCGTCATCGAAAAACTTGCGCGCCCCGACACGCCGATGGGCTACGCCTCGATCATGACGACGCTGCTCGTCTTTTCGGGCATGAGCCTGTTCATGCTCGGCGTCACCGGCGAATACGTGGGGCGGCTCTTCCTCACATCGAACCGCACGCCGCAATACGTGATCCGCGACGTGATGCGCCCGGGCCGGGACGGCAAGTGAACCCGCGCGAATACGCCGTCATGTACGAGGCCGAGGAGCGCTTCTGGTGGTACGTCGGCATGCGGCGGATCTGGCAGGGGCTCTTCGAGCACCTGCCGCGCCCGGCGCGCGATCTCGACATCCTCGACGCGGGGTGCGGCACCGGCATCAACCTCAACTGGCTCGATCGCTTCGGGTGCGTCACCGGCCTCGATATTTCGGAAGACGCGCTGCGATTTTGCGCGATTCGGCGCGGGTCGCCCGAGCGGCTCGTCGCCGGGTCGATCACCGCGCTGCCCTTCGCCGACGCGTCGTTCGACCGCGTCACCGCGTTCGACAGCGTTTGCCAGGTGGACGACGACCGCGCCGCGCTCGCCGAGATGCGCCGCGTGCTGCGCCCGGGCGGATTCGTCTTTTTAAACCTGCCCGCGTTCGAGTGGCTGCGCAGCGAGCACGACGCCGCGGTGCACCTGCGTCATCGGTACACGCGGCCCGAGCTGCGCGCCAAGCTCGTCGAAGCGGGCTTTGGGCGGCCCGTCATCACGCACGCCAACGCGGCGCTCTTTCCCGCGGCCGCCGTGGTGCGTCTCGCGCGGCGCGGCCAGGCGCACGACGCCGCGAACGCGCGCTCCGACCTGCGTCCGCTGCCCGCACCGCTCAACGCGGCACTCGCGGCGATCCTCTCCATCGAGGCTTTGCTGCTGCGGTCAATGTCATTCCCATTCGGCCTGTCGCTCGTCGCCTGGGCGACGAAGCCGGGCGAGGCCGCGCGGTAGCGCGTGCGCGGCGACACGCACCATTGGCGGCGGCTCGCCGCATGGGCGCTCGTGCAGATCGTTCTTTCGGCTACGCGGCGAGGCGCGCTGAATCACGTCTTCGTGCGCGACGGAATGGCGCAATTGCCGCACGTGCCGATCCCCGAGTCGTGGTCGCCGTATTTGCTCGCCGCGTCGGCCACGTGGTGGATCGTGCTCGTGGCCGTGCTGTGGATCGACCGCGCGCGGTGGCGCGACGAGCTGCGCGCGGCCCTCACGCGGGAAACGGAAGACGCCGCGCTCGCGGCATCACCCGCCGATCGCATCGCGCTCTTCGCGTCGCTGGCGTCGTTCGTCGCGTTGGCGGCGCACTTCGGCGCGCACCGTTTTCGCATCAACTGGGATTGCTCGTATCTGCTCGAAGCCGGGCGCGTTCTCGCCGAGGGCGGTGTGCTCTACCGCGACTTTGTCGATCCCAACCCGCCGCTCATCATGCTGCTCATGTCGATCCCCGCGCGCATCGCGGATGCGACGGGTGTCCACCTGTTCACGGCGTTCCATTTTCTCGTGATCGCGTGCGCGCTCGCGTCGTTTTTAGCGATGCGCGGCCAGCTCGCCCGCGCGCCGGAACCGCTCGCGTCGCGCCGCGATGTCGTGCTGGCGCCCTTCGCGCTCTGGCACCTGGGCCTCGCGTTCTGGAACGAGTTCGGCCAACGCGAGCACCTGTTCGTGATCGCCGCCATGCCGTTTCTCGTCGCCCGCGCGCTGCGTTGGGAGGGCGAGGCGTTTCGTGCGCGCCACATTGCGCTCGCCCTCGTCGCGGGCGTCGGCGCGTGCATCAAGCCGCACTTTTTTCTCGTGCCATTCGCGATGGAACTCGCGCTCGCCGTCGCGCATCGCCGCGTGCGGACGCTCTTCACCGCCGAGATGCGGGCCTTCGCCGCCGTGCCGGTCGTTTACCTCGCGTGGATGTGGCTGGGCAGCGAGCCGGTGCGCACCGAGTATTTCGGACGCTGGCTGCCGTTCTTCGCGTCCACGTATTACGCCATGAACACCGACCTGCCCCGCGCGTGGCGGATCGCGCCGAACCTGATCGTGCCCGTCGTGTTCGCACTCGCCGCGGCGCGGCGCTCGCCGGGGCCGGCGGCGCGCTTCGCCGTCGGCTGGCTGGGCGCGGCGGCGGGGGCGCTGGCTGCGTTTGTGGCGCAGGAGAACGGCTTCACCTATCACATCATCCCCTACGCCGCGGCGTGGATGATGCTCGTCGGCGTACTGCTCGCGACGGTTCGGGTGGAGTGGTCGCCCGCGCGATCCGTGTCGCCCGCGATGGTGGGTCTGCTCGCCGCGGCGGGGATCGTGGCGTGGCCGCTGCTGCCAAACGCGTGGCCCGATCGTGGGGCCTTCGCCTACGCGCGCGAGCGGGCCGAAGTGATCGACCGGTTCTCGCGCCCAGGCGATTTCGTCCTCGTTCTCTCGCCGTCGCTGCTCTACGCGTTCCCGATGCTTCACGCGATGGACCGCCGCCCGGCGACGCGATTCGGCTGCCTGTTCATGCTCGGCGGTCTGTACGCTGATGTGCGCGCGACGCCCGGCGCGCCATTTCCCTATCGCACGATCGAGACCGCGACGGATTTCGAGCGCGCGTTCCTGCGCGACCTCGCGGGCGACATCCGCCGCGACATGCCGAGCGTGGTGATGATCGAACACGGCTCCTGGTGCCACGGCTGCCCGAAGGGCTTCGACGTGCTCGAGTACCTCAGCACCAACGGTTTCGTCGCGGAAGTCTTGGCGGACTACCGGTATCTGGGTCTCATCCCGGAGTTCGCCGTGTTCGTGCGCAAGGGAGAAACGCAAACAACGACGCCCGCGTCGTGAAACGCGGGCGCCGCGGTTGAGCTTCTAGATGAAACCGCCGCTTCCTCAGTAGCAGTTATCGACGTAGCAATCGGCCACGCAATCGAATGCGGCATCCGGATCCGCGCACGCGGCATCGGCGTCACTGCAATTGCAGGTGCAACTCAGATAAGAATCCGGATCGAGGGTGCAACCTTCGAGGAAGTAGTCGGCGCATTCGTTCACCGTTCCGTAGATTTCTTCGCCATCACAGTCCTCAACCAGGTATGAGCAAGCGCTCGTCGTCGTGCATTCGTCGTCGTCGTCAGCGTCGTCGTCGGCATCATCGTCGGCCATGTCGTCGTCCATGTCGTCATCCATGTCGTCGTCGTCGGAAAAACCCTCGTCAACCTCGCCGTCGCAGTTGTTGTCGATTCCGTCCGCGACTTCGACCGCGCTGGGGTTCACGTCCGCGTCGGCGTCATCGCAGTCGTCGCACTCTTCGAATCCGTCGCCGTCCGTGTCCACCTCGCATTCGTCACCGCCGGCATCGTCGTCGCTGGAATCGTCGTCGTCCTCGGGGCAACCCGACCCCATCGACCCCAGCGCGATCGCCGTCAAGGCAAAGAAAACCGCGAAAACCTGCACGTACAACTCGCGACTCATTCCACACCTCCAAAATGCAAATGTAACGAAAAGTTACCAGAAAAGAGAAGTTAAAGATGTTGTCGTGGTTACAGATCCGAAATTCGACGATGCCATCAGCGCCCGGCAAACAACGCGTCGATCGCTTCTTTGTCGGGCGGTTTCGCCACGCCCGCCTCGGTGAAGATCGCGGCGATGTATCGCGCCGGGGTGACATCGAACGCGGGATTGCGAACGGCGACGCCTTCGGGCGCGATGGCCACCTTACCGCCCAGCGTCGTCACCTCGCTCGCCGGGCGTTCCTCGATGCGAATGTGCGTGCCGTCGGGAATCGCGCGGTCGATGGTGGAGAGCGGCGCGGCGACGTAGAACGGAATGCCGTGCTCGCGCGCGAGCACCGCCACGGTGTAGGTGCCGATCTTGTTCGCCGTGTCGCCGTTATGCGCGATGCGATCCGCGCCGACGACCACGAGGTCGATCTCGCCGCGCGCCATCAGCGCCCCCGCCATGTTGTCGCAGATCAGAGTGACATCGATGCCGTCCGCCGCGAGTTCGTACGCCGTGAGCCGCGCGCCCTGAAGCCACGGGCGCGTCTCGTCGGCCAGCACACGCACGCGCTTGCCGCTCTCTTCCGCCGCGCGGATCACGCCCAGCGCCGTGCCGTAACCCCCCGTGGCGAGCGCCCCCGCGTTGCAGTGCGTGAGGATGCGCGCGCCGTCGGGCACGAACTCGGCGCCAAAGCGACCCATCGCGCGGCACGAGGCCACGTCGTCGTCGTGAATGCGTTTCGCGAGAGCGAGCAGTTCGGTGCGCACGGCGTCGATCCCGCGCGGTAACGCGGCCTCGAAGGCGCGCGTCATCTCGCCGATCGCCCAAAAAAGATTGACGGCGGTGGGCCTCGTCGCGGCGAGCAGCCGGGCTTTTTCGCCGAAGTGCGCGCGGGCGGCGTCGGGACCGTCCGGCCCCTGCGCGACCGCGAGGGCGAGGCCGTAGGCCGCCGCGATGCCGATGGCGGGCGCGCCGCGAATCGCCATGTCGCGGATCGCGTCCGCGACCTCCTCCGGAGTCTCGCAACGCACGTCTTGCACCACGTGCGGCAGCACGCGCTGATCGATCATCAGCACGGCGCCGTCTTTCCACTCGATCGTCCGCACGGTCATGTCGCCCCCAACAGGTGCGCGATTTTTATCAGCAAATGCGCCCTCTCGGCCAGAGCCGGCGGATCGCGTGGAAAATTTGCTCAAGTTCAATGTCGATTGCGGCGATAAATGACGCGACCATGGTGCTTTCATTTCCATCGACGATATGTGAGCGTGCGTTTTATTCGACGGATCGTTCCTTTGTCTTTCGAGTTGGCGATTCGCCGCGAGGCGAATTTCTTACATTACGAAATAACCACGGAGAGAAGCATGAGGATTTGGCCTGGATGGATAGTGGCTTTGCTCGCGCTCATGGTATTCGCGGCCGGGTGCGGCTGCGGTGACGACGACGACGATGACGATAGCGGCTCGCCGTCGGACGACGACACGACCGACGACGATGCCACCGACGACGATTCGACGGACGACGATTCCACCGATGACGATACGGCGGACGACGACACGGACGACGACACCGCGGACGACGATACGGACGTGGAGTACGACTCGCTCGAATGCGACCTGCCCGATCCCGCCTCGCTCGGCGGTGGCAAATTGATCGGCGGCGTCGCGCCCACCGGCACGATCGACGTTTACGTTTTCGACGGCGAGACCTGCGACCCGATCGAGAACGCCGAGGTCGCCCACAGCGGCGCGACCTACATCACCGACGCCGACGGCCACGCCGAGGTGACGCTGACCGACGCGGCTGCACTTGTGACGGCGTGGGAAGACAACCACTGGGCGTGGAGCTACACCGCCGACGCGTCGGTGATGTACTTCCGGCTGCGTCCCGACGAGTACGCCGGCACGTACTCGGACTCCGACCCCGCGGACTTCACGCAGGGCAGCACGGCGCTCGATCTGGATGCGACCGCGCTGAGCAACCTCTTTTCGTCGCCCATCTACCTCGGCGCGGCTCTGCCGGGCATTTCGCTCGAAACGCTCTTTGGCGCGGACTACGACAACTTCTTCACGCAGGGCAGTTTCGACCTGACGCTCAACACTGGCTCACCCGAAGTGACCGAGATTCCGCTCAACGTGTATCTGCCCGGTATCGACATCACTGTGCTCACGTACGGTGTCGAGGGCGAGAATCCGCAGTTTGCCATCCCGGTGAACAGCGCTGCCGCCACCAGCCCGGTCGAGGGCTTCGTGGCCGGTGTCGACGTCGCCGCGGCCATCCCCAACCTGGCGACGCTCACCTCGGTGATCACGTGCGTCGTCGCGAATCCCGACGACATACTGGGGTGCGTCTCCGATCTGATCGAGCCGATCCTGAACGAGGGCCTGACGATCGACTACGCGGGCGCGGACCCGAGCTGGGACGGCGCCGGCGCGCCGGACATCGAGGTCGCCGACGGGTCGGCGAAGGGCTCCTACGACGTGTCGATCGCCAACGCCGATTCATCGTACGACTACCTCGCCATCTCGGGCGCGATCATTCCCAATCGGGCGATCCTGCCGACGGCACTCGGCCTCGCCGACGACAATGGCGATCTCACCCTCGATACGATCGCGATCCCCGACGCCGACTACGGCGTGCTCGTCGGCCAGACCGACCTGCTCACTTCCGGCCTGACGTCGATGAACTTCTCGTTCGCGATCCGCTGGGCCGAGAGCCTGTCCGAGTGGTCATCCGGCGTCGATCTCAATGCCGATGCCGATTTCCTGCCGAACTTCGACGCGGGCAACACCAGCTACGACGAGGTGACCGGCGAACTGTCCTGGGCGCTCGAGGCCGGCGACGCGCCGGACATCTACCAGATCGTCTACGTGCCCGAGGGGCAGAAGGTTATCTTCGCTCAGGTGCCCGGCGCGGCCACCTCGTGGGAACCGCCGGTCACCGAGATGGGCATCGTCCCCGGTGAAGGCGACTTCGTGGTAATCTTCGGCATCGACCTGCCCGACGGCGTCGACGTGAACTCGTACAACCCGCTTTCGGTACCGGCGATGAAAAGCAGCGCCGTCAACCTGTGGACGAATCTGGAGCTTTCGCTCTGATTTCGCCGCGCCGCATCGGCGCGTCCATTCGTGGAACGTGCCCCGCCGACTCCGGTCGGCGGGGTTCGACTTTTCGCCACGCCCAATGCCAAATTCGCTTCGTGGAGTCGGTCGGATCGCTCGTGTAGAATCACCGCATGCGAATCGCCACAGCACGCGGACGTTGCCCTGCGGTCATTCTTCTCGTGTTCGCGTTCGCCGTCTGCTCGTGCGGAGGATCGTCCGACGATGACGCGGGCGATGACGCGGGCGATGACGCGGACGACGGCGCGGATGACGACAGCGACGACGACGATGTCCTCGATGATGACTTCGCCGACGACGACGCGGACGACGATACGGGGCCGACCCGGCCCTTCCGCATGGCCGCCGCGCCGATGCAGTACCGCGTCGAGCCGTATCACGTGGCGACCGTTTTCGACTTCGTGGGCTTCGACGGTCGCGTGGACGCGGTCTCGCTGCACATGGATTCGTTCTTTGGCGTGCCGTGGGAACCATTCGCCGACGGCGAGGACCCGCCGCAGGCCTGGATCGACGCGATGAACGCTGCGAAGATCTCGGTGGACGCGCTCGACGTGCCGATCTACCTGTCGCTCACGCCGCTGGACGGCAATCGCACGGGCCTCGCGCCCTACACCGACGTAGACGGCGAGGGCCGGCTCATCACCGTGCCCGACTGGAACGAGCCGTGCTACGACTTCGCCGCCGCGCCCGACGCCGTGCGCTATCGCGAGGCCTACCGCGCGTACATGGCCTACCTGATCGACCTGTTCGAGCCCGACGCCATCACGCACGTCATCGAGATGAACCTCTACGATCACTTCTGCGAGACGGGGTTTGACGCGCTCGTCGATTTCGCGAATGAGATGTACGACGAGGCGCGCGAACTCGCCCCCGGCGCGCCGGTCTTCCCCACGTTTGTGGTGGAGCAGCTTTGGGATACCGGCGGCTTCGGTCCGTGCGAGCTCATGGATCACTCGTGCCTCGACGCGCAACTCGCGACGATCGAAGCCGTGAAGCGCGACCGGCTCGGCCTGAGCGCGTACCCCATGTTCTTTGTCGACGATCCGGCGAATCCGCCCGAGGGGCTCTTCGCCGATATCGCCGCGGCCACCGGCGAGCGGCTCGTCGTCTCCGAAACCGGGCAATCGAATCGCACGATCACGCAGCCCGTCGACGACGTGTGCACGCCGCTGTTTTTCTTCGACGACGCCGATGAATCGGGCTTCCTCGAGTTCCTGTTGGCCGAGGGCGCGTCCGCAAACGCCGATCTCGTCGTGTGGTGGTCGCTGGTCGATTTTCTGCCGGAACCATTGCTCGCCGAATGCCCGTGCGACTATGGCCCCGAGTGGTGCGCGATCTACGATGTGATGGACGCCCTGGGGCCGGGGTGGCTATCGGCCTGGCTGTCATGGGGATCGATGGGCATTCTCGATTACGAACATAATCCGAAACCCGCGTCCGCCATCTGGGATGACTGGCTGACCCGATCGGTTTCGCCGTAACAGGGCGTTATGACCTCTCAAGCCGGTCGCGGAATACGTCGATAAGATGATGCCGGGACGCGGCGCGTCAAAAAAAACTCCCGAGAATCGAAAATTCGTTGATAATTCATAAGTTTATCCAACCGACGCCGCAGCGATTCTCGATTGACGGGGCGAGGCCCTGCCCGTAAGATCCTTCGCGAACTCGCCTCCGCGGCGAAGAGTCGCGGGCGAAACCTGGAGTGAAGGTCCATGGGAATCACCTTCGTCCAAAAGAGCGACCTGTCGATCAAACGGCCCCACGCCAAGGTCGCCCTTGTCCTCGCCGGCGGCGCCATCTCGGGCGGCTCCTACACGCTGGCCGGGCTCAAAGCCCTGAACAACCTGATGATCAACAAGGACGTCACCGACTTCGACGTCTTCGTCGGCCTGTCCGCAGGGGCGTTCATCGCCGCGCCGGTCGCCCACGGCATCTCGGTCGAGGAACTGCTCAAGAGCCTCGACGGACGCAGCAACATCATCAGCCAGCTCAAGCCGCTGGACTTCTACAACCCGAATATTTCCGAGTACATCAGCAAGCCGCTCGAGCTCGTCTACGACGGCACCACGGCCGCGCCGCGCTTCGCCATCAACCTCATCACGGGCTTGTTCAACCCCGAGCACCGCTACTGGTCGACCCTCGCGCGCTTCATGCGCCGGCCCAACTGGCGCAACACCGACGACCTGATGAAGGTGCTCACGCGCGTGACGATGGCCAGCTCGCACGTGTCGAGCCCGCTCAAATACCTGCCGTCGGGCGTCTTCGACAACCGCTCCCTCGAGCGCTACATCCGTAAAAACTTCGAGCGCAACAACCGCAAGAACGACTTCGCCGAGCTGTACTACCGCCGACGCAAGGCGCTCTACATCACGGCGATGAACCTCGACTCCGCGGACCGCGTGGTCTTCGGCCACGACGAGGACAACAGCCTGACGATCAGCGAGGCGGTGCAGGCGAGCACGGCGCTGCCCGGCTTCTTCAAGCCCGCGCGCATCAAGGGCCACGAGTATCTGGACGGCGGCGTCACCACCACGGCGAACATCGACGTGGCGATCGACCACGGCGCGGAACTCGTCATCGTCTACAATCCCTTCCGCCCGCTGCACAACCGCCTGCTCATCCGCTACTACAAGGAGATGGGCACCTACCTCGCCGACAAGAAGTACCTGTCCGACGGCGGGTTCTTCGCGGTGCTCAACCAGGCGTTCCGCGCCCTGCTGCACTACCGGCTCGAGCACGCGCTGCTGCGTTACGCGCAAAATCCCGCGTTTCGCGGCGACATCATCCTCATCGAGCCTGACATCCACGACATCACATTCTTCGACATCAACCCGGTGGCGTTCTGGGAGCGCGGCAAGGCGGCCGAGCACGGTTTCATCTCGGTCAAGGAATCGATCGAACGCCACTTCGGGCGCGTCAAGCAAATCCTCGGCGCTTACGGCATCGAAACCACGATGGCGTTCATCGACGAGGACGCGAAGAAGATCCAGGCGACGCCCTACGACGAGACCGTCATCAGCGTCCTCGGCAAGGAACGCGCCAAGCGCGACATCCGCTTGGCGATGTAGAATTTGCCTTCCCGCCGCGTTCGTGGCAGACCGCCGACGTGCGTCGCAATGCCTTCCCGATTCGAGCTGTCTGCGTCGCGCTGATCGCACTGGCGATCGCGCCGCCGTTCGCCGTTCGAGCGTTCGCGGCTGACGAAACAACCTCCGACGCCGACGTCGCGCGCAACCTCGCATGGATCGAATCGCGCCTCGGCGATGCGCAGCCCCGGGCGCAGCTCTGGTGGCGGAGCTGGCTTGTGTTCAACTCCCTCATGTTCGTCGGCAACGGCATGTTCGCGATCGGCGCGCCGGTCGAGGATGAACGCTGGGCGCGCGGCGTGGGCGGCGCGATGGCGGGCATCGGCGTCGTGCACCTCGGCATCACGGGCCCCTTCGTCACGCACGTCGCCGCCGATCGGGTGCGCGCGATGCCCGATGCCACGCCCGACGAGCGTCGGCGCAAGCTCGCGAGCGCCGAGGATTGGCTGCGCCGCGCGGCCCTCGGCGAGCGCAAGGGCATCGACTGGAAGAATCACGCGGGGTGCGCGCTGTTGTCGGCGGCGTCGGGAGGAGTCCTGCTCGCGCGCGGGCAGACGACCGACGGGATCGCGCAGGGCGTCGGCTCCTTCGCGATATCCGAGATCATGATCTTCACGCAGCCGCGTCGCGCGATTCGCGCATGGGACGAGTACTCCGGTGGCGCAAAAGGTGCGTCATCGGCGTCCGTGCCGACGTGGAGCCTGGTGCCCCTGTCGAACGGCATCGCTCTCGCGGGGGTCTGGTAGGCCGGCGCGGGCGGGGTCTACGCGCCGCGCGCCGACCGGCGGTTTACGACCTTTCTGGCCGGTGGTAAATTCATGACCCAAATTCCGAAACTTGGGATCGGCGGAGGGCCTGATGTCGAAAGGCGGCTGGAAGAACACGCAACTGGACAAGATGGCCGACATGCTCGACCGCGCGCGCGAGCAAAGCGCGTCCGGGCCGACCGGGTCCATTTACGACGAGGGTGTCAAGAAGCGGCTGCACGAGTGTCATCCCGGCGATTGGGTTCGTCAGGTGCTCGCGGGCGCGCAGAATTTCGGGCCGTTGCTGCGGGTGATCGACCCCAAGGGCGGCGTGCTCGAAGACCGCGGGGGCAAGCGCAGCAAGATGCCGCCGCGCACGCAGGTCGTCGTCCAACCCTGAAATTTGCGGGCCGCGCGGGCGGCCGTTTTTTATCGAGGGCTCGTGACCGCCGCCGAAGAACCAGAATTCGCGATCACGCTCGATCACGCGGCGCGTATCGTCGGCATTCCGCCCGACGCGTCCGGCGGCGTGGCCGACATCCTGCGCGCGAAGTTCGGCCGTCCGCTCTCCGAAGCCTGCTCGCTGCGCGACGTTCAGCGCCTCGACGCGGTGCTGCGCGCGATCCTGATGGGCAAGACCGCCGCGCCCGCGCAGGCGGAGCTCGCGGCGGCGTCGGGCACGGTGCGCGAGTGTACCTTCCGCTTCACGCCCCTGCACGGCGCGAACGAACGCATCCAGGGCGTGATCGTCCACGTCAGCGCCGGCGCGCCGCAGCGGGGGACGCTGGGTACGCTGCCCGCCGCGCTGCTCTCGCGGCTGATGGGCCTCGCCAAGAGCCTGAACCTCGCGGGCGACGCGCCCACCATCGCGGCCGCCGTGGCGCGCGGCGCGAAGATGCTCACGCGCGCCGATGTGGCCGTCGTCTTTTTACTCGACCGCTTCACGGGCCTGCTGCGCCCCGTCGCGCACCTCGGGCTGCCCGAATCGCTTCAGCACGTCTCGATCAATCACGGCGAGGGAACGGTGGGCCGCGTCTTCGCCACGGGCCGCGAGACGTGGGAGGCCAGGATCACCGAGGCCGTCGCGCCCGACGATCCCGCGCGCGCGATCGGTGCGCAGTCGTACATCCACATTCCGCTCAGCCACGAGGCGAACGCCGCGGGAGTGCTGTCGGTCTATGCCGTGGGCGAGGACCACTTCGACGAATCCGACGTGCGCGTATTGACGGGACTCGCCGAGATCGCGTCGGCCGGTCTGCATCGCGCGATGGAACGGCAGGACCAGTCGCGCGCCGAGGCGTCGGTCGCGCTCGTGCTGCAGGAAGCGCCGCTCGGGATCGTCGCTTTCGACACCGAGGGCCGCATCACGCACGTCAATTCCGAGTTCCTGCGTCTCGCGCGACTGGAGGCCGCGCAACCGCGCGTCATGCTCGGGCGCAACATCTTCGCCCAGTCGATCATCCTGCAAAACCGCCTGTCGCAGACGCTGGTGGCGCTGCTGCGCGGCGAGCCGTTCCGGCAGGAGATCGAGCGCATGAGCGCGGGCGAGACGATGTTCGCCTGCGAGATGCAGGGGCGCGCGCTGCGCAACGAGGCCGGCGCGGTGATTGGCGCGGTGGTGCTCGCGCGCGACATCGAGCGACGCGTCGAAGCGGTGCGGGCGCTGCGCGATTCCGAGGAACGCTACCGCTCGCTGTTCGAGAACAGCCGCGACGCGCTCATCATCCTCGACGCCGACGGCTCGATCTCGGACGTGAATCCGGCCGCCGCCGAGATGCTTGGCGCACCGCGCGAAAAACTGGCGGGAACGTCGGAACGCGATCTCGCGCCGAAGGACGATGCGGGCCGCGCCTACCGCGACGCGCTCGAGCGACTGCGACGCGACGGGCGCCTGCTGCGTACGGAGGTGCGTCTTGCGCGCGGGGGCGTCGCCGAGGCCGACGCGGAATTTCCCGCCGAGATCAACGGCGTGCGCCTGGGCGACGAAACCATGCTCGTCTCGGCGCGCGACACGACGGACCGCGCGGAGCTGGAGTCGCGCGTGGTGCAGGCGCAGAAGATGGAGGCGATCGGCACGCTCGCGGGCGGCATCGCGCACGACTTCAACAACCTGCTCGGCGGCATCATGGGCTACGCCTCGCTGCTGCACGAGGAGATGCGGTTGCGCCCCGAGACCGCGCTCGCCATCGACTCGATCCTGTCGGCGACGCGCGCGGCGAAGGAACGCACCGGGCAGCTTCTCGCCTTCGCGCGCGGCGGCAAGTATCAGGTCCGTCCGGTGAACCTGAACGAACTGCTCTCGAACCTGCGCGACGTGGTCACGCACTCGCTGGGTCCGCGCATCCGCGTCGAGCTGGAGCTGCCGGTCTCGCCAATCACCGTGATGGGCGACGGCGGGCAGCTCTCGGGCGCGTTCATGAACCTCATCATCAACGCCAAGGATGCCGTGGGCGACGAGGGGCGCATCACCATCTCTCTCAAGATGCGCCACTTCCTCGATGACTATCAGGACGCGGACTGGACGATCGAGGCGGGCCGCTACGCCATGGTGCAGGTGGAAGATACGGGCTCGGGCATCGCGCCCGAAGTGATGGCCAAGGTCTTCGAGCCCTACTTCACAACCAAGGGCACCGAGCGCGCGACGGGGCTCGGGCTCTCGGTGGTGATCGGCGTCGTCGAAAACCACGGCGGCGCGGTGGCGGTGGACAGCCGCGTGGGCGAAGGCACGCGCTTTCGCGTCTATCTGCCGCACGACGGCTTCGTGCCCGAGCAGGCGCCGCTGCCGCTCAAACCCATCGTGCGCCCGCGCGACGAGGGCCGCCGCCGCATCCTCGTGGCCGAGGACGAGCCGATGCTGCGCACGCTGGCCGAGAACGTGCTGCAAAAAAGCGGCTACGAGGTCTTCGTCGCCGAGGACGGTCAGGAGGCGGTGGAGATCTTCAAGCGCGAAAACGGGCGTTTCGACCTGGTGCTGCTCGACATGGTGATGCCGCGCATGAGCGGCGACGCGGCCTTCGCCAAGATGCGCGAGCAGCGGCCCGACGTGACCGTGCTGCTGTCGTCGGGCTACTCCAAAGACACGGTGGCGCAGGACCTGTTCGCGGGCGGCGCGGCGGGTTTCCTGGAAAAACCCTACGACATCACGCAGCTTCTCGACGCCATCCGCCAGATTCTCGACGGATGACGCGATCGTGACCGCCGAAACAACCTTACCGCCCGTCGCGCGTCCCGCTTCGGCCCTGCGCGTCGCGGGCGTAGAGTTCGGCTATCGCGCCGAGCCGGTGCTGGCGGGCATCGACTTGGAGGTCCGCGACGGCGAGATGGTCGGCATCGTCGGGCCCAACGGCTCGGGAAAGTCCACGTTGCTGCGCATTCTGGCGGGGTTGCTCGATCCCCGGCGCGGCGAGGTCCGCCTCTTCGAAAAACCCGCCCGCGAATACCCGCGGATCGAGGCCGCGCGCTACATCGCGTATGTCGCGCAGGACCTCGCGCCCGTCTTCGGCTACACGGTCGCCGAATTCGTGATGATGGGCCGGCGGCCCTATCAGGGCCTGTGGCCCTTCGACAACGAGGAGGACGAGGCGGCCGCGCGCGAAGCGATGCGCGAGACCGAGGTCGAAGCCTTCGCCGAACGCACCCTCTTCGAGCTGTCGGGCGGCGAGCGGCGGCGCGTCACCATCGCGGCGGCGCTCGCGCAGGAGCCGTCGATTCTGCTGCTCGACGAGCCCACCGCCGCCCTCGACCTGCACTACCAGTTGCAGATCCACGACCTGCTGGACCGGCTGAATCGCGAGCGCTCGATCACCACCGTCGTCGTCACGCACGACCTGAACCTCGCGGCGCTCTACTGTCCGCGCGTGGTGATGCTCGATCGTGGCCGCATCATCGCCGATGGCCCGCCCGCCGAGATCCTTTCCGACGAACGGCTCGCGGCGGTTTACGGCATCGCGGTCACCCGCGCGCGGCACCCCGATGGCACGCCGTTTGTCGCCGCGTGGCCCGGCGCGCGCACCCAAGCGGATCGTCCATGAAACCGCTGACGCCCGCGCGATTCGCACTCACCCTCGCGCCGTTTTTCGCGGCGCTCGTGGTCGTGCTCGCGGTGTGCCCGCTCATCGGCTCGGTGCCGATCGACGTGCACCGCGCCTTCGATGCGACGATCCCGCGCGACCAGAACCCCGACGCGACGCTGCTGTTCATGCTGCGGATCCCGCGGGCGCTGCTGGCCGCGCTGGCGGGGGCGGCGCTCGCCATGGCGGGCGCGGCGTTTCAGGCGCTTTTGCGCAACCCGCTCGCCGAGCCCTACACGCTGGGCGTCAGCTCGGGCGCGGCGCTGGGCGCGGTGGTGGCGATCAAGCTCGGCCTCGACGTGTCGTTTTTTGGCATCACGCCCGTTCCGCTTTTCGCGTTCGGCGGCAGCCTCTTCGCGATGCTCGTCATCTACCTGCTGGCGCGCGGGCGCGAGGGGTTCCCGACGTCCGTGCTGCTGCTCGCGGGGGTGACGCTCTCGTTCGTGTTCTCGGCGCTCATCCTCTTTTTGCACTTCGTCGCCGACTTCACCGAAAGCGCGCAGATGGTGCGCTGGATGATGGGCGGGCTCGACGTGGTGGGCCTGCGGCCCGTGATTTCGCTCGTGCCCGCGTGGATCATCGGCGCGCTGGCACTCGCCGCGATGGCGCGCGACCTGAACCTGCTGGCCTTCGGCGCGCGGGCCGCCGCCGCCAAGGGCATCGACGTGCCCCGCACGCAAAAGGCCGTTTTCGTCGCGGCGTCGCTGCTGACGGGCGCGGTGGTGAGCGCGGCGGGACCGATCGGGTTTGTCGGGCTCATCGTGCCGCACGTGGTGCGTTTCTTCACCGGGCACGACCAGCGACGGCTGATCCCGGCGTCGGCGCTGGCGGGGGCGACGTTTCTGGTCGCGTGCGACACGGCGGCGCGCACGCTGCACTCCTCGGCCGAGATCCCCGTCGGCGTGCTCACCGCGATGCTGGGCGGACCGTTTTTTCTCGTGATGCTGCTGCGCCAGAAGCACCGATTGGGCGCGTGAGGCCCGCGCTCATTTTTTCTTCTGGCCGATTCCCTTGAATTCCCACGGCGGCACCGGGGCGCTTTGCGCCCATAGCCCTTCCTTGGCCGCGCGGGCCTCGGATTCCAGCGTCTTGATCGCGCCGTCGGAGTGCTGCGGGTTCGCCCACGCGAGACCCTTGCGCGCGAGCTCCTGCCCCACGTTTGGGCCTTCGTGGAGCACCAGCTCCACCCACGGCAGGCCGTCCTCGGCGGTGGCGATCGGCTTCACCACGAACGTGCGTTTGTAGAGCATGTTCTGCGTGAAGTTGCGCGCCTTCTTGGCGTAGGGCTGTTTTTTGTGCGGGCAGGCCACGCCCCACACGCGCACGGTGATCTCCTCGCCGCCCTTGTCGATGACGACGGTGTCGCCTTCCTTCGCCGACTTGTACGTGGCCTCATAGCTGCCGTCCGCCGCGTGCGCGATCGTCGCGACAAGAAGGCCGAGACACAAAACGATGCCGAGCGCCAATTTGCGCATGGGTGCGTCCTCGATAAGATGTGGGGAACGATGGTCCGTGACGGTTGTAGCCGAAACGGGCGCGGCGCGACAAGACGGAATCGAACGAGCGATGAGTAAAGCAAACAGCACGGGCGTGGCGGTGCTCGCCTACCTCGGCCTCGGGTCGAGCCTGGGCGACCGGGCCGCGCACTTGGCGTTCGCGGTGCGTCGGCTGGGCGAGACGCCGGGCATCGCCGTGCGCCGCGTTTCGCAAGCCATCGAAACCGCGCCCGAGGGCGGTGTCGCGGTGCGTCGCTTTCTCAACGCGGCCGTCGAGATCGAGACGACGCTTCCGCCGCGCGACCTGCTCGCCGCGTGTCTCGCCATCGAGGCCGAAACAGGGCGCGACCGCGCCGAGCGTTGGGCCGACCGCACCCTCGATATCGACATCCTGCTATACTGCGATCGCATCATCGACGAGCCCGACCTGCGCGTGCCGCATCCGCGCCTTGGCGCGCGCGCATTCGCGCTGACGCCGCTCGCCGAGCTCACGCCCGATCAGATCGTGCCGGGTACTGGTCTTTCGGTGAAGAGCTTGCTGAAACGCGCGACGTCGCGGTGCGAATGACGCGGGGCACGATCGCGTGACAAACTCAGGGAGCGAATTCGTCCGCGCCGATGTCCATGGCCGCGCCGCGCGGCCGGCGAGTACCGTCGAGATCGACGGGGAATCGATTCCATTCCTCGTTCCAGATCGGCGCGACAATCGGAAAGAACAACATGGGAACGGGGATGTAGACCCCCGCGTCGATGAGCGGGCTGTCGGGACGCAGCCGCAGGTCGCCGTTGTCGGCGTCGACGAAGAGGGGATCGACGGACATATCGGCTCTCGTGCCGATTCGTCGGTGCGTGCGATGGCCTGTCGCCAGTGCGGAATTCTCACCCCGCTCCCGTAAGGTTCCAGAGTACAAGTTGTTGTTTTCCGATGTCATATTTACGTAATCGGCATATATTGTAACGGGATCTCCGGACTGCGAAACAACGATATTATTATTGATAACTTCAGCATCGAGACTGCCGTCCCAATAAGGAATAAACAAACCCAAGGATTGGAAATACACCCCGGAAGATCCAGATGCCGGCGAAGCCACCAAGATCGAATTGTCAACGATTGACGCGACAACGTATCCAAAGTATATGTCGTTAACGTTAATCCCGTTGGACTCAAGCCCGCTGACGTTACTCTCTACCCACACGCTGTTTTGTCGATGGATGCCGAGCATCGGTGACTCGATCCCGACGCAACCACCGGAAAAACCAACAACAATCTCACCTTGGCACTTCACGACAACGTTGTTCATAGAGGTGGAAGAACTTTGAATTCCCAAAGCCCCCCTCGCGTCCGCTTCGATATCGATTTGGTTTTCAACTACGGTTCCGAGTCCGTCATATGCGATGATTGGAAATTGACTGTAGTTGTTAATGCCAATCAATTTATCGGCACCGCCGCGAATCTCCACGGAGTTGTCGGCCACACTTGCAGACCAATAACCTGGCCATGGAGCCCATGGAAACCAGAAGTCCTCGATTCCGGAAATTTCATAAGAATTCGCAGAAACGTGAATATCATTTGAAATCACAATGGCATTCGACGTGTTTGTGATCGCCGAAATAGCTGCAGCGGGAGTGTTGTGGCCAATGATTTTATTTTCGATGATGGATGAAGGCATATAAGTGCTAT
This sequence comes from uncultured bacterium, assembly GCA_964586775.1. Lineage (GTDB taxonomy): Bacteria > Lernaellota > Lernaellaia > JACKCT01 > JACKCT01 > JADLEX01. The sequence goes on from CAZPJD010000015.1 coordinate 18,592, forward strand.
AGGATCTAAAATGGAGAATTCCAGTCGCATGTTCGCCACTTCCCAGTTCGACTTTATTGGAAACGATCACCGCGTCTGATTCGTTCGCTTCGATACCCACAACTTCGTCCCCAGTTCCCGAATGGACATAATTTGCTCCAACGTAGACGGCCTCCGACGCTTCGATCGCGATGCCGCGTGCCAAGTCGGTTCCATCCGGAACCTGAACCTCAAACCCGTTCACCGCCATTTGCCCAACCGCGCCATTCACGAGAATTGTCGTATCCGCCGCAACGGGCTCCACGCGCGTTACGGGCGCGTGGTTCGACAGGTCGCGAATCCACGTCCCCGCCTCGTGGCCGCCAAAAAGCGAAACGGTCGTGACGACGTCCTCATTGTAGATTCCTGTCGCGACCACCACGCCGTCCGCTGCGCCGAGCGTCGCCGCCGCCACGCCCGCGTTGATCGTCTTCATGGGGAGCAGCGCCGTGCCGGGATTCGCGTCGTCGCCGCCCGCGTCGTCCACATAAATCACGTTGAGCGAACCCGTCGCCACATCACCGTTCGCGCAGTCGTTGTCGATGCCGTCGTCGGGAAAATCGAACATGCCGGGGTTCACCGCCGGGTCGGCGTCGTCGCAGTCGGTCGGCGTCATCGACCACCCGTTCGGCAACGGCATCCCCGCGCACATGTAAGTCTGCGTGCCGGGGTAGGTGTCGTAGTCCGCGTCGCGATAAGGGTGGATCATCTCCCACTTGGTCGCGTCGTAATCCCAGCAGTCGTCGCCCGCCGGGCAGTTCTCGCCGTAACCATCGCCATCGATATCGACGCACCCGCCCGTATCGTCGTCCGCTGCGTCGTCATCGACCGTGTCATCATCGGTCGCATCGTCGTCGGAAACGTCGTCATCGCTCGCATCGTCATCGGCCGCTGTCGCGTCATCGTCCGCTGCCGCGCTGGACGACGCATCGCCGTCATCAGCCTGCCCTGAGCCTGTCGAAGGGTCACCGCAGCCCACGGGATTCATCCCCGCGAGGGCGCAGACCAGCACCATCAACACGTATGCACGATGAACCCAGTCGCGATGCGTCATGACATACCCCGATCCGCGTTGGGGGAAGTCGAAATATGTTTGATTCTAACTCAGCCGAGCGAGGGGACAAAGAAATATTTTTGCGAGCTATAAAAACGTGGAAAGCGCCTTTGCCCACGCGTCGAAATCCCGCTCGGCGCGCGCAATCTTGGCGGCGCGGCGCTCGGCCTTGCCCACGCGTTTTCCGGTTTCCTCGACGCCGGGCAGGATGCCGAGGTTCGCGTTCATCGGCAGGTAGGGCCGCGCGGGCGACGCGGTGACGTGCCGGTGCAGCGCACCCATCAGCGTGGTCGCGGGCGGCGGATCGATCGCGATCCCGCGCGCCTCGGCGATGGCGAAGAGCGCCGCGAGCATCCCGCAGGCCGCGCTCTCGGTGTAGCCCTCGACCCCCGTGATCTGCCCCGCGAGACGCACGTTCGGCCGCGCCGCGAGGGCGAGCGTCGGCGTCAACACGCGCGGACCGTCGACGTACGTGTTGCGGTGCATGACGCCGAGACGCAGGAACTCGGCGTTTGCGAGACCGGGGATCATTCGCAGCACGCGCTGCTGGTCGCCCCATTTCATGCGCGTCTGGAAACCAACGAGGTTGTACGCCTCGCCGTGCGCATCCTCCCGGCGCAGCTGCACAACCGCGAAGGGCCGCCGACCGGTGCGCGGATCGACGAGGCCGACGGGGCGCATGGGGCCGAATGCGAGCGTCATGGGCCCGCGCGAGGCGATCGATTCGATGGGCATGCACGCCTCGAAAACGCGGTCGTCCTCGAAGTCGTGGGGCGCCACCTTTTCCGCCGCGACGAGGGCCGCGAAGAACGCCTCGTATTCCTCGCGCGACATGGGGCAGTTGAGGTAGTCGGGATCGCCCTTGTCGTAACGGCCCGCGGCGAAGACCACGTCGCGGTCGACGGTGTCGGCGGCGACGATGGGCGAGGTCGCGTCGAAGAAAAACAGGCCGTCGCTGCCCGTCGCTGCGCGGATCGCGTCGGCGAGACCATCCGTGGTGAGCGGTCCCGTTGCGACGATCGCGGGCTCGTCGGGCAGCTCGCGAACGTCGGCGCATTCCATGCGCACGCCAACGGATTCGAGGCGGCTTGCGACCTCGCGGCTCATGGTCTCGCGATGCACGGCAAGGCTGCCGCCGGCGGGCACGCGCGCGGCGTCGGCCGCGGGAAGAATGATCGAGCCGAGCCGCCGCATCTCGGCCTTGAGCTGCCCCGGCGCGGTTTCGAGACGATCGGAGCCGAGCGAGTTGGAGCAGACGAGTTCGGCGGGGCCGTCGAGTTTTTGCGCGGGAGTCTTCGCGGCGGGTTTGATATCCACCAGACGCACCCGCAACCCCTCGCGCGCCGCGAGATGCGCCGCTTCGCACCCCGCGAGGCCCGCGCCGACCACGAGCAGGTCGTGGCCGGGCGTCATGACGCGATCTGCGCGGCCCCGGATTCGGCGGAAACGAGCACGTGGCCGCACTTCGGGCAACGCGTCTCGTGCGGCGAGCCCTCGGGCGCGCCGGTGGGGATGCGTTCGGCGACCCAGGCGTGGGCGCACTTGGGGCACGGCGTGGGCACCGGTCGGTCGCCGGTCAGGTAGTCGCACACGTTGCATGCCCAGAACGGCGATTTTTTCACGCCTCGCTTGCGGGGCAGACGCTCGACCAGTGTGCCCTTGCAGTCCGGGGTCATGCACGAGAGCCCGGTGTCGTAGGGCGCGGTGCCCTTGCACTTGGGGTATTTCGAGCACGACCAAAAATGCGAGCCGTAGCGCGAGACGCGCAGCACCATCTTCGACTGGCACTCACCGCACTCGGGGGCGTGCGCGTCGGTCACCTCGTAGCGCGGTTTGGCCTTGGGCGCTTTGAGGCTGACGATGTTCTTGCAGTCGGGGTATCCCGAGCACGCGAGATAGGGACCCCAACGACCCTCGCGCTTGATCATCGGGCTGCCGCACTTTTCGCAGGCGACCTCGGTCGTCTCGTCCTCGACGACGACGATCTTGCCGTTTTCATCCTTCTTGAAGTTCTTCGAGCTCTTGCACTCGGGGTAGTTCGAGCACGCCAGATACGCGCCGCCGCGCCCGAACTTGATACCCATCGGGTGGCCGCATTTTTCGCACGCGATATCCGTCGCCTGGCCCTTGAGCTTGAAGTCCTTGAGGTGCTCCTGCGCGTTGTGCAGGTTTTTCTCGAAGGGGTTGTAGAACTCATGGAGCAGGGCGGTGTAGGCCATGCGCCCTTCCTCGACCTCGTCGAGGTGCTCTTCCATCGACGCGGTGAAGCCCACGTCGAGCACGTTCGGGAACGCGTCGATGAGCAGCCGCGTGACCACTTCGCCGAGCGGCGTCGGGTGCAGCACGCCGCTGATTTTTTCGGCGTAGCCCTTGTCCTGGATCGTCGTCATGATCGACGCGTAGGTGGACGGACGCCCGATGCCCAGCTCCTCGAGCTCGCGGATCAACGCGGCCTCGGAAAAGCGCGGCGGGGGCTGCGTGAAGCGCTGCTCGGTGCGGACCTCGCGACCCTCGAGCGCGTCGCCCACCGCCAGCGGCGGCAGCGCGACTTTGGGGGCCGCGCCGTCGGTGGCCCGGCGGTGGTTTTGGTCGTCTTCCTCGTCGCCGCGCCGGTCGGCCTCGACGTCGCCGCCGTCGCGCCACGCGCGCATGTAGCCCGCAAAGGTCTCCTCGGTGGTCGTGACCGAAAGAACATACGGGCCGTTTTCGACCTCGACGGTCTTTTGCGACAGCTCCGCGGGCGCCATCTGGCTTGCGATGAAGCGTCGCCAAATCAGGCGGTAGAGCCGGAACTGCTCGGGTTTGAGGTGGCCTTCGACCTTCTCGGGCGGCAGGTCGATGCGCGTGGGACGGATCGCCTCGTGCGCCTCCTGCGCGCCCTTGCCGCTCTTATAGAAGTTCGGCTTCTCGGGCAGATAGCGCTCGCCCCACGTCTCGCGGATGTACGCGGCGGCGGCGGCCTGCGCCTCGGGGGCGATGCGCACGGCGTCGGTACGCATGTAGGTGATGAGACCCTCGGGGCCGTCGCCGGTGACGTCCACGCCCTCGTAGAGCTGCTGGGCCACGGCCATCGTCTGCTTGGGCGACATGCGAAGCTGCCCGCTCGCCGCCTGTTGAAGCGTGCTGGTGATGAAGGGCGGGCTGGGCTTTCGCTGCGCCGTCTTGTTCTGGATGTCGAGAACGCGAAATTTGCCCGCGACGAGCGCCGCGCGCACGGCCTCGGCGTCATTGGCGTTGCCGATCTCGGCCTTTTTGTCGCCGATGCGCACGAGCTTGACGGGAAACGGCGCGGTGTCGCCCTTTTGCACGTCGGCGTCGATCACCCAGTATTCGCGGGGCGTGAACGCGCGGATCTTTTCCTCGCGTTCGAGCACCACGCGCACGGCGACGCTCTGCACGCGCCCGGCGGACAGTCCGTATTTCACCTTCTTCCACAGGAAGGGCGAGAGGTTGTAGCCCACGAGGCGGTCGAGGATACGCCGGGCCTGCTGGCTGTTGAACTTGTTTTCGTCGAGTTGCATCGGGTGCTGGAGCGCCTCCAGCACCGCGCGCTTGGTGATCTCGTTGAACATGACGCGCTGGACGGTCTTGTTCTTGGCGCCGATGGCCTGCGAGACATGCCAGGCGATGGCCTCTCCCTCACGGTCGGGGTCGGGGGCGAGCAGGATGATGTCGGCCTTCTTGGCGGCGTCCCGGAGTTCCTTGAGCACCTTTTCCTTGCCGGGGATGGTGACATACTTGACCGCGAAGTCCTTCGCGACGTCGACGCCCAGGTCGGAGGTCGGCAGGTCGCGGACGTGGCCCACGCTCGCCTTCACCTCGTAGCCCTTGCCCAGGTACTTCTTCAGCGTCTTCGCCTTGGCCGGCGACTCGACGATGAGCAGGGTCTGGCTCATGCGCTCTCCGTTTTTCCGAAAGCCCGCGGGCTCCCGACGAGGGTCGATTCCGAACCTAGAGGTTCAGGACGTAATGGCCGCCGGGCCGCGCCCGGATCGCGCCGCGCAGTTCCAATTCCAGCAGGATGGTCAGCAGTCGCTGCGCGGGAAGGCCCGTCGCTCCGGCGAGATCGTCGATGTGCCGGGGCTCCAAAGAGAGGGCTTCTAACACACAAGCGGGTTCCCCTGTCAAGCCGAACGACCGCTTATGGTGTTCGGCGTCGAGGCGGGGAGGGGTGGGAACGCGCTCGCGCCGCGCGAATTCGGGCAGGATTTGCGCGATCACGTCCATCGCCTCGGTGACCGGCGGAGCGCCGTCGCGAATCAGCGCGTTGGTGCCCCGCGACGCGGGGGAATCGATGGGGCCGGGTAGCGCAAATACGGGTTTTCCCTGCCGGTTCGCGTAATCGACGGTGTGCAAAGTGCCCGATTTTTCGCCGGCTTCGATCACGACCACGCCCATCGCGAGACCCGAGATCAGCCGATTGCGTCGGGGGAAGTTCTGCGGAAACGACTGCATCCCCGGGAAAAACTCCGTCATCACCGCGCCGCGCCCGTCGGCGATCGTTCGCGCGAGCCCCGCGTTGGAACGGGGCGTGATATTGTCGATCCCCGAGCCGAGCACCGCCAGCGTTCTCCCGTCCGGTGCGGCCAGTGCCCCCTCATGGCAAGCTGTGTCGATGCCAAGGGCGAGGCCCGACACGACCGCCAGACCCGCATCGGCGAACTCGCGGGCGAGCGACCGCGCGACGCGCAGGCCGTAGTCGGTGGGGTTTCGCGTGCCGACCATCGCGACGGCCAAATGATCCTCGCCCTGCCAATCGCCGAGCACGTAAAGCAGGGGCGGGGCGTCATCCAGCGCGCGCAGGGGGGCGGGGTAGGCTTCGTCGTCGATGGCGATCACCCGCGCGCCGATCGCCGCGAGGGTGGATTTCGCCGCCGCGACGCGGTCCCACTCGTCGAAACCCGCGATGGCCCGAGCCGCGCCCGGCGTCGCGCCGGCCTCGATGAGCAGATCGACGGGCTGGCGAAAGACAGCCTCGGCGGACCCGAACGTCGCCACGAGCTTTCGCGCCGCGACCGGCCCGACGCCCTTCGCGTCGAGCGCCGAGAGCGCGAGGCGGTGGTCGTGGTCGGCGCGGATGGTCATGGACGAATCCCTTACATCCAGAATGCCGAAGGGCAGTTTCGCAGAATGTTTGCGTCCTTCGTGAGCAACCTGGCTCCGTCCGCAAGGGCGTTCGCGACAATGAGACGGTCGAAGGGGTCTCTCGTCCACCGCTCGGTGAGGGCTTGGCGGATCACGTCGGCAAATGAGGTTTGGGAGACCTTCAGTCCGAAGAGTCCGTCGAGCGTTTGCACCACCGTTTCGGGATGATCGGCCATGCGACCGACTTCGTGGAGATAACCGAGTTCCAGCACGACAGCGGGGGAAGCGACGACTTCGGACTCTCGGAGCAACATTTCGACGGATTGCAGGATGTCAGTACGACCGACGTATGACCATATCACGACATTCGTGTCGATATGGATCAGAGATCCGGTTTCCACGTGTCCGTCCAGTCGATGTGGGTGTAGTCCTCCGCGTCGCCCTTGATAACACCTTCCCGTTTGACCCAAGCAATAGGCGGTTTCCTGGTGGCCGTTTCGACAACGATTTTCAGCCGCCTGCCGCCACGCTCAATCACGACCGGTTCGCCCGTTTCGAGGACCTGATCGAGAATCCGGTAGATGTCGTTCCGAAGTTGGGTTGCCGTGCACTTCATGGGTCGCTCCGCGTCAAAGACGTACGCACGTACGTGCATGCGTACGTACTTTGGCATAGTCGAACCGCGAAGTCCAGACGGTCGGCTCGTGCGTCGGTTTCACTTCCCATACGGCGCGGGCAGGATCGGCGGGCGCTTGGGCGGAGACGATGTGCGCTGGAGTTCGATCTCGCCGACCAGGGCCGCCGGAGCGGCCGCACTGACCGGAATGAAACCCGACTCCGCGCCGCAAAAGCCGTTGAAGACCCCGGGGCGGTCGTCGGTCAGCAGGATCTTCGAGATCGACACGAGCGGCGTGCCGACCAGCGACGCGCCGCGCACCAGCGTCTCGGCGCCCGTGTCGGGATCGACCTTATAGATGAGCGTCGGCACGTTCATGAAAGCCTGAAAGTTCACGCGGCCTGTCATCGTCTCGCCGCCGCGCGAGTTCTTAAGGATCAGGCCATATGGCTTGCCCTGTCGCTTCGTCTCGCGCATGAGCGCCTTTTTGAGCGCCTCGGGCGAAACCGTCTTGCGCGAGGTGACGATCAGGTTCGCCATGCGCCCCATGGGATCGAGTTTGCCGTCGCCGCGGCCGTGGCCGTTGCTGCTCCCGAAACCCGGGATCGGCGCGCGCGAGAGCAGGAAGTTGCGAAGCACACCGTTTTCGATGAGCGTCACGCGGTGCGCGGGCACGCCCTCGGTGTCGAAGCGGTAGAAACCGTTCAAGTCCTCGCCCGCGAATCGGTCCATCGTCGGGTCGTCGTGGACGTCGATGAACGCGGGCAGGATCGCGGAGCCCAACTTGCCCTTGAAGGTCTGACCCTCCTGCGTGTCGCGCATGCGCTCGCCTTCGAGCCGGTGGCCGATGGCCTCGTGAAAAAACACGCCGGTGGTCTGCGCGTCGAGGATCGCGGGCGCCGAAATCGGGTCGATGACCTCGGCCTTGCACAGCGCGACGAGGTCCTCGACCATCTTGTCCGCCGCCTTGCGCAAATCGTCCTTCGCCGGGAGTCCAGCCTTCGACGACGCGTATCGCTGGACGTGATTCTGAAGCTGCATGCCGTCGTCGGCGTAGCCCGTCGCGCGGGCGTAGAACGAGAAGAGCCCGTCGGTCTCGACGATCCGCGCGCCCTCGGTGTTGACGTAGTAACGGGTCTCCACCTCGAGCGCGAGGCGCACCTGGCCCTCGACGATCTCGGGCACGGCGTTCATTCGCTTCGAGAGCTCGCGCGCGAAGTCGGCCCACTCGGCGCGATCGAAGGGAATCTCGAGGCTGTCGCTTTCAAAGACCTGCGGCTCCTCGCGGGAGAAGTCGTCGAAGCCCTCTTTCTCCTTCTCGGTTTTCGAGTAGACCGTCTTGCCCTTTTTGCCCAGATACTGCGTGAGCGCGTTCTTGTAAGCCTGATCCGCCGCGAGCCAGAGCTGCGAACGCAGCGCGTCGGCGTCGGGCTCGATCGGTCCGCCGAAGGTACGGTTCTCGGTGTTCGCCGCGACATCCATCTGGAAGCCGCCGTTGCCCGACGAGTCGAAGTGGTAGTCGCCCACGCGCGACTCGACGTAGATCGACCGGTTGCGCAGCTCGTAGTCGTCGAAGAGCGCGCCCGAGCGCGCGTTGAGCACCCAGCCGGTCGAGGTCGTGTACATGAAAGAGGTGAAATAGGCCGGGTCGAAGCCCTCCATTTTCAACGCGCGCGTGCGTTCGAGCTCGGCCATCAGCGCGTCCATGATGGGTTTGCGCAGCGACGGATCATCGCCGATCGCCCACGCGCCGCCGGCGCGGGCCAGAAACAACACGGCGACAAAAAACGCAACGAGACGTACTCGATTCATGACGCTCTCCCGGCGCAGGCGCGCCGCGTACGTGACGAAACGGCAAACCTTATCCGATTTCCGGGGGTGTCGAAAGGTCCGAGGTGCGTCAATTGCGACCCTTTACGGCTTCGCGACGACGAACTCCACCAGGTCGCCGACCTTCGGCGCGGGGTACTCGAAGGGCTTCCCCTTGGTCTCGTTCATCGCCTTCATCGCCTCGACGCCCGCGTCGTAAGACCAGAAAA
>CAZPJD010000016.1:0-3319 GCA_964586775.1 uncultured bacterium
CCGATCAGGAAATACATGGGCAGCAGCATGATCTCCCAGAAGACGTAGAACAGGAAGAAATCCTGCGCGCAGAAAGTGCCCAGGACGCCGGTTTCGAGAAGCAGGAAGAGGATCATGAAGCCCGGCACGCGCTTTTTGGAAAAGTGCGGATGGTGCGCGTCGTCGAGGCGGCCCCACCACGGCAGCGACGCGATCATCGCCGCGAGAAACACGAAGACCGTGAGGAGCACCATCGAGATCGACAGACCGTCCACGCCCACGAAGTATTCGATGCTGAAATCGCGGATCCACACGACGCGGTGAACGAACTGCAGTGCCGTGTTCGCGCCGTCGAAGCCGCGCCACAAAACGATCGCCAGCACGACCTCGACGATGCTCGCCCCCAAAGCGATCGCCCGGGCGGCGTCGTCCACGCGCTCGCGCGCGAGACGAAGCGATCCGGCCAGCGCCCACACCGCGATGATCGCGACAATGCCGATCACCGGCACGAAGACGATCCACGAAAGCAATGTGCTTGTCGTTGTGTAGTCCATCTTCACCCCTGCCGGCGCATCGCGCCGGTTACGCACGCACGGACCGTCGCGCCAACACGCGACGCGCCCCGTTCACCAAGGCAGCACAAACACCAGCACCACCAGCGCCAGCGCGCCGGCTACCATTCCATAGAGATACGTCTGAATCCGGCCCGTCTGGATGCGGCGCAACTCGCGCCCGCCGCGCAACACCACGTCGCCGACGAGGTTGACGAGGCCGTCCACGAAGGTGCGATCGATCCAGCCCTGGAACTGTCCGAAGACGCGGCCGATCGACCCGCACAGGTTGACGAGGGCGTCGATCACATAGCGATCGAACCACGACAGCCCCGCCGCCGAACGCAGCGTGTTGTCGACAAAGACCGCCTGATACAGCTCGTCCACGCGGTACTTGTCGAAGACCAGCTTGTGCACCGAACGCACCAGCGCGTTCGGGCTCGCGAGCAGCTTCGCCGGGATCGGGTTCGTGTTGTTGCGATAGAGCCATCGCGCGAAACCGAATCCCGTGAAGGCGACGACGACGGAAAACGCCATCAGAGCCCACTCCCACGTCACACCCTTTTCGGCCCAGCGAAGCGCCTCGTCGGTGTGCGCGAAGACCGGCTCCAGCCAGTGCTCAAAAAAGTTGGGCAGATGCCAAAGGTGCGGCAGGCCGATGAATCCGCCCACGACCGCGAAGAACGCCAGCACCGCAAGCACGCCCGTCATCGTCGCGGGCGACTCGTGCGGGGTCCCGCCGTGGTGGGCATGGTCATCGTGATGGCCGTGATCGTGCGCGTGTGCGCCGCGATACGCTCCGGAAAACGTCATGTAGTACGAGCGGAACATATAGAACGACGTGCACAGCGCCGCGCTCGCGGCGATGACCCACAACCAGAAGCCCTGGCTCGCGAAAGCGAGGTTCGCGGTGTCGAACGCCTTCCACAGGATTTCGTCCTTCGAGAAAAATCCCGAAAAGAATGGGAAGCCCGCGATGGCGCAGCACGACAGGAAGTAGGTGACCGCCGTGATCGGCATCAACGCGCGCAGACCGCCCATGCGACGCATGTCCTGCTCGTGATGGCAGCCGAGGATCACGCTGCCCGATCCGAGGAAGAGGCAGGCCTTGAAAAAGGCGTGCGTGACGAGGTGGAAGATCCCCACCCAGTACGCGCCCACGCCGACCGCCACAAACATGAAGCCGAGCTGGCTCACGGTCGAATACGCGAGCACCTTTTTGATGTCGTACTGGAACAGGCCGATGGTGGCGGCAAAGAGCGCCGTGGCCGCGCCGACCGTGGCGACGACCGTCATCGCGACCGGGCTGAGCACGAACAGGAAGTTGAGCCGCGCGACCAGATACACACCCGCCGTGACCATCGTGGCCGCGTGGATGAGCGCCGAAACGGGTGTTGGGCCGGCCATGGCGTCGGGCAGCCAGACGTAAAGAGGGATTTGCGCGCTCTTGCCCGTTGCGCCGAGAAACAGCAGAAGGCACGCGAGCGTGGCGATGCTCATACCCCACCAGCGCTGGCCGGTGAATGCGTCGCGCCGCTCCCCGTCACGCAGTATCCTCTCGACCTCGCGAAATTTTACCGAGGTGGCCGGAAGCGCGACCGCGTGCGCCGAATCGTGCACCGGCGCATGGGCATCGGCGGTTTCGGCGGGCGCAATCGCCCCGACCTCGCTTTCGATCGCGGGAATCGGCGCTAGCTTCGGCGCGGACCACGCACCCGCGAGCCCCCAAAACACGAGAAAGAGACCGAGCGTGAATCCCGCGTCGCCGATGCGGTTGACGACGAACGCCTTCATGCCCGCCTTCGCCTTTTCGACGTCGCGATACCAGAAGCTGATGAGCAGGTATGAGCACAGGCCGACGCCCTCCCAACCGACGAACATCAGCACGAAGTTGTCGGCGAGGACGAGCGTGAGCATCGAGAACATGAAGAGGTTGAGGTAGGCGAAAAAGCGCCAATATCCCGGATCGCCCTTCATGTAGCCGATCGAATAGATGTGAATCAGGCTTCCCACGAAGGTGACGACGAGGACCATGACCGCCGAGAGGCGATCCATGATGAGCGCGAGATCGACATCGAGATCGCCGATCGGCATCCACGCCCAGAGCTTGACGTACAGCGCGCCGCCGTGACCCAAGCCCGCGAGCTTGACGAATCCGATGGCCGCGACGACGAACGAGAGCCACGGCAGAGTCACCGTGGGCCAATGGATCGCGCCCTCGCCGAATCGGCGATGCAAACGCAGCCCAAACGCGCCCGCGTAAATCGCGCCGACGAGCGGAAAAACCGGGATCAGGACAAGCGGCCAGAAGTCGCCGAGATGCATCGCCTATTCCTTCATCTCGGCGCCCGCCGTGGCATCCACGGTGCGAAACGCGCGGTAGAGCTGGAGCATGATGGCGAGCGCCACGACCGCCTCCGACGCCGCGAGCACAATGCCGAAGATCGCGAAGACCTGCCCGTCGGTGGGTTTGGGCGCGAAGGCCGAGAACGCGACGAGGTTGACGATCCCCGCGTTCAGCACGAGTTCCACGCCCATGAGAATCGACACCGCGTTCTTGCGCGTGGCGATGGTGAACAGGCCCAGCGCCAGCAGCACCGCCGAGACGATCAGGTAGTGCGTGAGTCCGATCGTCATTTGCGGATCCAATTCACGGGCGACGTGCCCTCGTCGGTTTTTTTCTCGCTCTTGGCCAGGGTGACCGCGCCGAGCAGCGCCGCGAAGAGAAGGATCGAGATGACCTCGAAGGGCAGCACGTAGGGTCCGAGCAGCGCGTCGCCGATCGCCGC
>CAZPJD010000017.1:0-1930 GCA_964586775.1 uncultured bacterium
CAGACCGCGCCCAGCACCACCATGCCCTCGTAGATCGGCGGCTGGCCGAGCGACCGATAAAGGAAGATGTACGCGGTCACCGACAGGATCGGCAAAAAGACCTCGGACGCGAGCCAGGATAGCTCGCGGTTCGCGCCGATGATGCGCACGTAGGCGCGCGCCGCCGCCGCGCGGGACCACAGGTTGAGCGTTTCGCCGAAGGTCATGCCGTTTCCGAGGCGCCTTAAAAAATGCCGCCTTATCCAAGGGCTCTTCGCCGCGATCGTCAAGCGCGAAATCCGAAATGGCCCTCGCGGATTCCCCGCATTTCTCAGGTTTTTCGACCGAATACCCCGATGCGCGCGCCGATTGCAATTTCGCTCCGGGCCGATACCCTGCCGATTCCGGACGCAAGGGAGGCGCCAGATGTTCGCGGACAAGACCATCGCCATCGTCGGCGCGGGTAACATGGGCGAGGTTCTGATTCGGGGTTTGATCGACGGGCGCGTCATCGAACCGAGCCAGCTCGTCGCTGTCGAGATCATCGCCGAGCGGCGCAAGCTGATCGCCGAGCGCTACGGATGCGAGGTCACCGACGACCCCCACGCGATCGACCACGCCGACGTCATCGTGCTCGCCGTCAAGCCGCAGGCGATGGACGCCACGCTGAAAACGATCGCCAAGTTCGCGCACCCCCGGCAGCTCATCGTCTCCATCGCCGCGGGCATCCACACCGATCGCATCGAACGCGCGTTCGGCGACGTGCGCGTGCCCGTGGTGCGCGTCATGCCCAACGCCCCGGCGTCGGTGCTGCAAGGCGCCAGCGCGCTCTACGCCGGTCAGTACGCCACCGACAACGACGTGGCGCTCGCACAGCGCATCTTCGAGGAGGTCGGTCGTGCCGTCGTGGTCAAACAGGAAGCGTTGATGGACGTCGTCACCGGGCTCTCCGGCTCGGGCCCAGCGTTCGTGTTCATGATGATCGAGGCGCTCTCCGACGCGGGCGTGCAACTCGGCCTGCCGCGCAACGTGGCGAACATGCTCGCCGGGCAAACCACCTACGGCGCGGCCAAAATGTTCCTCGAAACCGGCAAGCATCCGGGCGAACTCAAGGACGTCGTGGCGACGCCCGGCGGTACGACCTTCGCGGGTCTTCGCGCGCTGGAAAAGGGCATCTTCCGCTCCACCGTGATGGACGCGGTCGAGGCCGCCACGCGCCGAAGCCGCGAACTCGGTAAAGAGTGACCAGCGCTCCGATCTCGGAGTGACGCATGTCGATCGCGCAAAAATTTCGCCTCGCCGCACTCATTTGGCTCGTGTCGACGCTCGCCACGACCGCGAACGCCGACATGCTGCGCGAAAAGGCCGACGCCTATCTCGACTTTTTTCTCGCGCATCACGCGCCGGGGCTGGGCGGTGTGGTGAACGAGGTCGAGTTCGCCGACGAGTCGCGCTCCCAAACCGTGTGCCTGCGCGGTATCGGCGACGCCACGTCTTGGAGCGGCATCGCCGCGGGCGTCATGGCGATGCGGCACCTGCGCGAGCCCTCGGACGAAACGCTCGCCGACCTGCTCTTTTTCGCGGGATATCTGCACGACGCCAAGGCCGTGACGCAAACGCCGGGCTACGTCGCGCGCTACGTCGCGCCCGACGAGCCGCCCTTCAACTGCGAAACGCCGTCGGACGGTGAGTGGAATGAGCCGGGCGAGGGCGACTACGCGGGCCACTTCTGGATCGGCAACACGAGCCGCGATCAGTACGTCGGTTGGTTCTGGGGCAATACCTGGGCGGCCGAGGCGCTGACGGGCGAAAGCGACGCCGCCGCGCGCGCCGCGCTCGAAACGATCCGCGACGACATACGCGACGTGATCGCCACGCTCGTCGAACACGAGTGGTGGATCGTCGATCAGGACGGCCGCATCGACGGCAACGGCGCCGCGTTCGTCGAGAT
>CAZPJD010000018.1:0-24619 GCA_964586775.1 uncultured bacterium
GCGCGGCACCAGGTAGCGCTCGGCAATGGCGGTCTTTTCGAGCGACGTGTACCCCGGGATGCGGATGATCTCCATGCGGTCGTGCAGCGGGCGCGGGATCGGGTCCTCGGTGTTGGCGGTGCAGATGAACAGCACGCGCGACAGATCGAAGGGCACGCCGAGGTAGTGGTCGGTGAAGGAGTTGTTCTGCTCGGGGTCCAGCACCTCGAGGAGCGCCGACGACGGATCGCCGCGAAAATCGGAGCCGAGCTTGTCGATCTCGTCGAGCATGAACACCGGGTTGTTCGCGCCGGCCTGCTTGAGGCCCTGGATGATCTTGCCCGGCAGCGCGCCGACGTAGGTGCGCCGGTGGCCGCGGATCTCGGCCTCGTCGCGCACGCCGCCGAGCGAGTGACGCACGAAGGGGCGGCCCATCGACCGCGCGATCGAGCGGCCCAGCGACGTCTTGCCCACGCCCGGGGGGCCGACGAAGCACAGGATCGAGCCGCGCACCGTGCCCTTGAGCCGCGCGACGGCGAGGAATTCGAGGATTCGGTCCTTCACCTTTTCGAGGCCGTAGTGGTCCTCGTCCAGAATCTTGGCCGCGGCGCGCAGTTCGAGCGAATCCTTGACGCGCTTGCTCCACGGCAGATCGACAATCCAGTCGAGATAGGTGCGGATCACGCCGGCCTCGGCCGAGTCGCCGTGCATGTGCGCGAGGCGCTTGAGCTGCTTGTCGGCCTCGTCCTTCACGGGTTTGGGCAGCTTCATCTTCGCGAGCTTTTCGCGGAGCTGATCGAGCTCGACCTCGCGGTCGTCCAGATCGCCGAGCTCCTTGCGGATCGCCTTGAGCTGCTCGCGCAGGTAGTACTCGCGCTGGCTCTTGTGGATGCCCTCGCGCGCCATGTTTTCGATGCGCGCCTGCGCGTCGAGCAGGGCCAGTTCGCGCTCCAGATGACGGCGCACGAGCTTGAGCCGCTCGTCGGGGTCGTCGGTTTCCAGAATCTCCTGCGCCTGCGGGATCTTGAGGTTCAGGTTGCTCGCGGCCACGTCGGCCAAGCGCCCCGGATCGCTGATCGACTCGACGAGGTCCACCACCTCCATCGGAATCGACTTGCCCATCGACGCGACCTTTTGCAGGCCCTCGGTCACCGTGCGCATCGACGCCTCGCGCTCGATGCTCTCGTCCTCGGGCTGCGTCTCGGGGATGGCCACGATGCGCGACTTGAGGTAGGGGCGCGTCTGCGTGAAATCGCCGAGTTGGATCTTGGAAACGCCCTGCACGAGTATCTTGATGCGCTCTTCGGACAGCTTGACCATGCGCATGATCGTCGCCGCCGTGCCGACGCGGTACAGGTCGTCGGGCATCGGGTCCTCGGTCTCGATCTCGCGCTGCGTGACCACGGCGATCATGCGATCACCGGCGAGCGCCGCGTCGATGGCCGCCGACGAGATGTCGCGCCCCACCACCAGCGGAATAATCATGTAGGGGAAGACCACCACGTCGCGCAGGGCGAGCACGGGCAGTTCGGAGGGAACCTGGATCGTTTCGGGCATCGAGTCCTGCATGGGCGTCCTACTCTGTTACAAAACGCGTCTCATTCGGTCACGGTGAAATTCAGGGAACGGCGCTCGCCGCGGCGCTCGGGCACGCGGGGGGCGCGAACGGTCATGATGCCGTCGGCGAAGTGCGCGTCCACGCACGCCATGTCCACCGGCGCGGGAAGCTCCACCGACTTGCGGAACGGCCCCGCCGGGCGCTCGGCGATCAGAAACCGGCCGCCGCCGACCGGCGCGAACGACGCGCGCGTGCCGCCGAGTTCCAGGAAGCAGCGGTGGCCCGACAGGCGCAAACTGTCGGGCGCCGCTCCGGGGATCTCGAAACGCACCACCACCTCGGCTTCGCCCATCCAGATATCCGTCGGCACGTCCGCGGGGCGCGGCTCGATGCGGTCGAGCAGGCGCAGCAGGCGCGTCAGCTCCTCGCGGATCATGGCGAGGCTGGGATCGGAGCGGGTCATGCGGCGAGTTGTCCTCGGTTTCGTATCGGCGTGCGCGTCCCGAAGGTTGAATGCGCGTCGCGACCGGATCAAGGGTATATCCTCTGCGCGCGAGGACGGCAACGCGGGGGTGCAACGATCGGCGTGACCATCCGCAACCTTCGGAACCGACAGTTTCATCCGGCACGAAAATTCGCTACCGTTTTCGGCACAGGCTCGGAGACGACCATGGCTACGAACGGGCAGCTTTGCCAGTCGTGCGGCGCTTCGATTGGAACGGCGGACGAGATCTGCTCCGCGTGCGGTGCGAAAACCGCCGTCGCCGTGCGTCGCGAGGAAGCCGAGCGGGAGCTCGCGGCGCGGCTCGCATCGGCCCCCGAGCACCTCGCCGTCAAGATCCGCACGCTCCTCGCACGCCACGAGGACAACCCGCAATCGGTGGCGACGTGCATCCAGCTCTCCGGCGCGTTCGGCGAAGCGGCGATGAAGGACCTGGCGATCCGCTGGATGGAACGCGCGATCGAGCTCGATCCCGCCAATAAGTTTCTGGAGCAGAAGCTGCGAACGCTCGTCGGCGGCGCGGAGCTTGCCGGGGATGCGCGCGAAGCGGCGCGCGAGGTGGAGCGCGCGTCCGCCTCGACGAAAAAGATCGTGCATCTCGTGGGAATCGCCGTTGCGGCGGCCTGCGCGATCGCCATCGGGGTCTTCGCGTATCGTGCGGCGTTTCCGTCGATCTATCGCGTGGCGGGTTTCGACAAGGAGGACGCGCTCTCGCCCAGGTTCGCGCCCGACGGACGTACCATCGCCTACGTGCGCGCGCCCAAGTTCACCGTCTTTGGCATCGTCGACGCCATGGCCGGCCACGACACGGGCGAGACGGCGCTCGAAGTGGCCGCGCCGGGCGAATCGCCGCGCCGAATCGTGTCGTCCGCCGACGGCGTGTTCCTCGATTACGCGTGGGTGCCGGGTACGGACGAGTTGTCGTACGTCGCCTACGATCGCGAGACGACGCGCCCGGTGCTGCACCGAGCGGGCGCGGACGGGTCGTCGCAAAACATCGCCAACACGATCGACTTCGCGTGGTCGCCCGATGGTCGGCGCGTAGCCTATGTCGCGCATTACGACTGGGACGGCCCCGGCGCGCTGCACCCCGGGCAACAGGCGGGCGCGCTCTACGTGGCGGACGCCGACGGCGTGTCGCCGCGACAGGTGGCGGACCTGCGTTGCTCGCATCCCTCGTGGTCGCCCGACGGACGCATGATCGCGTTCCACGCCGAGCCGCGTTTCGATCAAATGGCGCGCGCCGTTGTCGGCGGCGACGAGGATATCCGCTTCGATCTCTACGTCGGCGACATCTATGTGCATCACCTCGATTCGGGCGAGACGCGGCGGCTGACGAACCGCGGCAAGGCGCAGCGCGCGGTCTTCACGCCCGATGCGAACCGCGTGGCGTATTTGGCGTACGCGGGCGACACCGAGAGCTTCGACAACGAGCTGCGCGTGGTCGGCATCGACGGCGCCGATGACCGCGTGCTGCTGGCGAAGGGTGACGGATACGAGGGGTTCCGCTCGTTCGCGTTTCATCCGGGCGGCGAGTGGCTCGTCTTCGAGGGTGTCTTTGTGAATCCCAACAAGCCCCGGGCCGCGTCGGCGCAATCCCCGCTCGGTCTCATCGGCGGGCAGACGAACTACGTGTCGGATCTGTTCGCGGTGCGTCTCGACGGCAGCGGCCTGCACCGGCTACCCAAGCGCAAATTCGAGTACCGGCGCGGGCCGAGTTTTTCGCCCGATGGCACAAAGCTCGCGTTCGAGGTGGAGTTTCTGGAGATGCGCCGCGAGGCGTGGGCGATGAAATGGGAGGACTGAGGCGCGACGCGCGCGACGCGCGGCGGGAGGCGGCGTGTTTCTGATCGTCCCCGTGGGGCACGACGAGGCCCGGGTGCGCCACCTGCCGATCGCGACGATCGCGATCGTGCTCGTCAACGTCGTCGTCTTCGCCCTGACGATCGGCACGATCAACGCGCAACAGGAGAAGATCGCCGCGACGCGCGAGGCGCTGGACGCGCTGAAGATGCGCGCGTTTCTGGAACTGGAGGGCGGCGGTGCGCGCGGCATGGGCGCGATGGCGAACGTCATCGTCGATGCCAAGGCGCGCAACCTGCACGATTTGAGCGAGAAGGTTCGCGCGCGTGTCGACGATTTCTGGACCGCGTTCACGGCCGGCGAAAAAGTCTCCGAGCACCATCCGCTTTTCGTGGAATATCGGGGGCTCACCGAAACGCTCGCCCGCGCGATGCGCGAATCCATCGTTTCGCGCTGGGGCCTCGTGCCCGCCGAGTGGTCGTTCGTAAACGCGATCACGAGCACGTTCCTGCACGGCGGCGTCGTGCACATCATCGGCAACATGCTGCTGCTCGTGCTCGCCGGGGCCGTGCTCGAGGACGTGCTGGGTATCGCGATCTTCGTCGCGATCTACCTTGCGGCGGGGCTCGCGGGGGCGGGCGCGCACGCACTGGCGGCCGCCGGATCCATCGAGCCGTGCATCGGCGCGTCGGGCGCGGTGGCCGGGCTCATGGGTGCGTTTATGGTGCGGTTTTTTCGCGCGAAGATCCGGTTTTGGTACTTCGTGCTCATCATCTTTCGCCCGATCTGGGGCACCGTGGCGCTGCCGGCCTTCGTGGTGCTGCCCATCTGGTTCGCGACGCAGGTCGCACAGGGCGCGGGATTCGCCCTGGAGGCCGACAACGTCGCCTACATGGCGCACGTGGGCGGATTCGCGCTGGGCGTCGCCGTCGCGGGTGCGATGCGGCTTTTCGGCGTCGGTCGCGAGAGCGCGGGCGAAGAGGCCGACGCCGAGATTCGCGAGATCCGCGAGCACGCGATGAACAAGAGCGCCGAGTACCTGGCCGCGCATCGCGCGCTCACCGAGGGGCGGTTCGACGACGCGGTCGCCTTGCTGACGCTGTTGCTCGAACAGCGGTCCGAGAGCGTGACGACCCGCCTGTCGCTCGTGCGCGCGCTGCTGGCCGCGGGGCGCGACCGCGAGGCGGGCGATCAGGCGCAGGCTCTCGCGAGTCGTCTGGGCGAGGCCGGGAATCTGCCCCTGCTGCGCGAGCTCGCCGACTCGCTCGGCCACGCAACGCACCTGGGCGAAGTGGCGGCGCGCGTGGTTTTTCAGGCGGCGAGGGCCTTCGACGAGCGGAAGGACTATATCGAGGCGCTGCGCCGTTACGACGACTTCGTCGCCCGCTTTCCCGATTCGCCGCTCGCGCCCAAGGCGCTCTACCGCGCCGTCGCGATCGCCCGCGACCAAATGCACGATGCGGCGGGCGCGCACGAGCGCGGCGCTCAGCTTCACGAGCGCTACGCCAATCATCCGCTGGCGGCGGAGCTTCGATCGAGATCGTAGTGCGGTGCGCGTGTAGCGAAAGATTGGATATCCACATCAAAATCTCTTGCCTTTTGGTTTTTCCGGGAGCATCCTCAATCACTATTTGAGAACACGTTCGGATCATTCCGACGTACTTTCGGGTTCGTGCGATCTTTTATTGGGAGGGAGATGGTCATGGCGACTCACGTTGCTGAGGGCGAGCGTCTGCCCTTGACGCAGGTCTATGCGATGGTTCGGGGCATGATCGAAGCGGGTAAATCCGACGACGCGATCGTGGCGGAGCTCGGCGCACAGGGCATGGCACACGATCAAGCGGCAAACATCGTTCATTCGGTCCACGGCCAGGTCGGACGATCGATGTCATCCACGCCGATCACCGCGCAGGGGTCCGGCAACATCCTGTTGGCGACGATGCTCGGCGCGGGCGCGGCGGTCATTTCCGGCATCGTTTGGGGGCTCATCACCGTCACCACCCACTACGAGATCGGATACGTGGCATGGGGCGTGGGGCTCGCGTGCGGCCTCGCCGTATCGTTCGGCTCGGGCCGCGCGGGTGGCACGGCGCTTCAGGCGGTGGCCGTGATCGCAAGCCTGGCGGGCATCGCCATCGGCAAGTACGTCGCGTTCGTCGACGCCCTCAAGACGCAGATCACCGAGGAGGTCGGCCCCGAGGTCGCCGTACAGGTGACCTATTTTTCGTCGAAGGTCTTCGCGACGCTCTTCGAGAATCTGGGTTCGGTCTTCGGCCTATACGATCTTTTGTGGGTCGCGCTGGCGGTGTCGACGGCGTTCAAGCTCAACGCGCGGCGGGAGTAGACGGTCGCGCGTTACCGCGCCGAATCGACCGCGTTCTCGGCGACGAAGGTGCGCAGGTTCGTCGTCTTGCCGAGCAACAGCATCGTATCGCCCGCGCGTAGCGGCTGGCCCGGCGGCGGGGTGATCTGCGTCTCCACCACCGCGCCCTCCGCGGTGCGCATTTTGATGCCGATCACGTAGATCTCATACTGGTTGCGCAGGCGCAGATCGACGAGCGACTTGCCGTCCCACGCGGCGGGAACGGGGAACTCGATGATCTCGGCGTCGGCCGAGAGCGGGATGTTGTCGACCAGATTCGGCCGGGTGATGCGCCGGAACAAGTGGTCGGCGGTGTCGCGCTCGGGGAAAACCACGATGTGCGCGCCGAGCTCGGCCAGCGCCTCGGCTTTTTCCTCGGTGTCGGCCTGCGTGATGATCTGCTCGACGCTGCTGTGCTTCTTGAGCTGGTTGACGAGCAGCACGGCCACGTCGAAGGAGCGGCGCATGGCGGCGATCGCCGTCTGCACGTTGAAGAACCCCAGGCGGAACATCACGTCCCAGTCGGTGACGTTGGCGCACACGGCGCGCGTGACGTGGGGCGAGACGCGCTTGACGAGATTCTCGTCCTGATCGCAGGCGAGCACGGTGTATCCAGCCTCGTACAGCGACTGCGCCATGCGGTATCCGAAGCGCGAGAGCCCGAAGACCGCGAAAGTCCGATTGCCGTTCGACATGATTTCTCCTCCCGACTCGCGGGACGCTAACCCGTCAGCACTTCCTCTTCGGGATACACGTACGCCCACTCGGGCTTTTCGCCAATGATCGACGACGCCAGCACCAACGGCCCGACGCGCCCGACGAACATCATGAGAATCAGCACGCAGTGACCCGAGGGCGTGAAATACGGCGTCAGCCCCGTCGAGAGCCCGACGGTTCCGATCGCACTGACGACCTCGAACAGGTGACCGAGGAAGAATCCCCGACTCTCGGCGTGCGGCATCGCTCCGAACTCCGTGAGCTGAAGCAGCAGCATGCCGGTGAACGCGATCGACGCCTGCAACGTGGCCACGGCGAGCGCCTTGGACACCTGCGCGTGCGGGATGCTGCGTCCGCCGACCTCGACACGCGGGCGGTTGTTGATCCACGAACGCACGAGATTGACGACGATCACCGCGGTCGTGGTCTTCACGCCGCCGCCGGTGGACGCGGGCGACGCGCCGATGAACATGAGAAAGATGACGAACAGGAGTGTGGCGTTCGTGAGCTGCCCGGTGTCGACCGTGTTGAATCCCGCGGTGCGCGACGTCACGGAGATGAACGTCGCCGAGAGAATCTTTTCAGGCCACGGCATCTGAAACGCCGGTCCGTGCCACTCCATGGCGAGGATGATCGCCGCGCCACCGAAGATCAGCACTGCCGTCGTCACGACGACGACGCGCGTGTGCAGCGAGAGATTCCAGCGTTTCTGCCGCCGCTTGCGCGCGAGCATCCACCCGCCGACCTCGACGGCGACGACGTACCCGATACCGCCCAGCACGATGAGCGCCATGATCGTGACGTTGACGAGCCAGTCGCCGCGATACGACATCAGATTGTCGGAGAGCAGCCCGAATCCCGCGTTGCAAAACGCCGAGACGGAGTGGAACACCGCCATCCACAGCGCCTTGGCGAAACCGTGATCCCAGACGAAGCGGGTGAACAACGCGGCCGCGCCAATGGCTTCGACCGCCGCGGTGAACACCACGATGCGCTTGAGAAACGCGCCGGGCGCGACCTGCGCCACGTCGCCCATGGTGTCGCGCATGATGAGCCCGCCGTGGAGCGTCACGCGTCCGCGCAAAAAAAGCAAAATCCAGTTCGAAAGCGTGAGTACGCCCAGGCCGCCGATCTGGATCAGCAAGAGCAGCAGGACCTGCCCGGCGGCGGTCAACTCGCGACCGATATCGATGATCGAAAGGCCTGTCACACACACGGCGCTCGTGGACGTGAACGCCGCGACGAGCCAAGGCGCGCGCGTCATTGCATCGCTGAACCCAAAGACGCGAAGCCCGATCGTGCCGACGATGATCGCGGCCGCGAACGTCAAGACGACCTGCAGGGCCGGGCGATAACGCACGGGCGAAAGACTCCGGGTGTCGTGAAAAATCCGCAACACCCCTAACCCGGCGGGAGCCCCGCGTCAATCGAAATCGATTCGATCCGAGCTTGGGTCGATCCCGCCATGACTGACCATTTCGATAAATCGGTCAGTATTTTTGTGAAAATCATTACGATAACGGTTGTCCTCGCCGTGAATTCACGGCCCGACAACGCTGTCACGTTCGGTTGGAACCGCAATTTCGCGGCCTCGGGGATTGCTTGAACGGCTTCCAAAACCAAAATCGGAATCCGGTCAGAAATGGCTATACTCCCTTTGGGAAACCGTGCTAAGATCCGCTTGAGCAACGCAGGGGTGCACGCGGGAGCGACCCGGATTCGGGATCGCTTCACCGCGCCCCGCGAAAGGTCTGTAGAATTCGGGACGGAACGGAGAGAGCGATGAAGTTCTTCTCTCGCGCATTGACCGTGGCCTTGGTTCTGGCGGCGGCGTTCGTGCCTCTCGGATGCGATTGCGGATGCGACGACGACGATGACGACGGCGGCAAGGCGAACGCCCCCGACGACGACACCGACGACGACACATCCGACGACGATCTGAACGACGACGACCTGGACGATGATACGAGTGGCGCGCCGGTGACCACCGCGGACCCCGAGGGCGGCGTTTATGGCGACTCCGTGACCGTGACGCTCACGGCGGTCGACGACACCACGTCGAATCCCACCATCTACTACACCACCGACGGATCGCTGCCCGTGGTCGGCGCACCGGACACGCAGTCCGGGATCAGCCCGGTCGAGCTCGCGCCATTCACCGAAAACACCACGCTCCAATTCTTCGCCGTGGACGAGGACGACATCCAGGAGGACGTGAACACCGAGGAATACGAGGTCGATACCGAGGCCCCGGTCACCACCGCGGACGAGCCCGGCGGCTTCTACAACATCGCGGTGGATGTCGTGCTCACCTCGACGGACGACACCGACGACGCGCCCACGATCTACTACCGTACCGACGGGGGCGATCCCGCGATCGGCGATCCCGACACCGAGGTCGGAAGCAGCCCCGTGGATTTGGGCACGCAGTCGGCGAGCTTCACGCTCAAGTTCTTCGCCGTCGACGAGTTCGATCACGCGGAGGAGATGAAGACCGAGGAATACGTGTTCGACCTCGACGCGCCCAACACTGTGGCGGTTCCGCCCGGTGGCGTGTTCGCCGCGCCCATCGATATCACTCTCACGTCCACCGACAACGACGACCCGGTGCCGACGATCTACTACCGCACCGACGGCGGCGATCCGGGCGTGGGCGATCCCGACACGATGTGGGGCAACAGCCCGGTGACCATCGAGGACGTGGCCACGAACACCACCCTCAAGTTCTTCGCCGTGGACGACTCCGACAATCAGGAGTTTCCGAAGGAGGAGATCTACATCTTCGACTTCGACTCGCCGACCTGCGACGCCACGCCGGTTGAGGGTCTTTACAACGGACCGTATCCGCCGCTTTCCGTCGGACCGCTGGAGGTGACCCTCGACTGCCCCGATAACCTCGCGATCCCCACGACGATCTATTACACCGTCAACGGCACGCCGCCCTTGATCGGCGACCCGGGCACTTATTCGGCCGAGTCGCCCGTCACGATCGAACTGCCGCGCACGACCGACGTGCGTTTCTTCGCCGTCGATCAGGCGGGGCATCAAACCGCCGAAGAGACGCGCAGCTACGAAATCCTGTATTGGGACGACTATGAGCCGTGGCTGGCGGGGATGCCTCCCGGATACCCGTGGTACATGTTCACCGATCCGTGGAGCTGCACGATCCCGACCGTCGAGACCATCACCACCGTGCCGGGCGGCAAGGTCGCGCGTATGGTGGACATCAACTTCGCGTGCCCCGAGGGCGACAGCTACGCGAGCCTGCTGGTGGACGGCGCGGTCGCGTGGCCCGAACAAATCGGGTTCCAGTTCGACATGCGCCTGCGCGCCGGGCAGGTGGGCGGCTTCGGAAGCTACTACTTCGAGGACCCGAACCAGCCCTGGCGCACCATCGTGTACTTCCGCGAAGGCAATATCGAGGCCTTCGACATTTCCGAAAACGGCGGAACCGGCGGCTGGGTCACCTGCCAGACCGGGTTCACGATCAACGAGTGGTACGCCATCGACGTGCGCGTCGACCGGCCCAATCGCTCGTATTCCGTTTACATCGACGGGGCGCTCTCGGCCTGCTCGGATCTCGAGACGTTCTTCGACGGCACCGGCGATCCGTCCGACATGACCGGCGCGAAGTTCGTGACCGAGGGCCCGTCGAACGGCACCTTCGAGTCGAACAACTTCCGCATCTACGACACCACGTTGTAGAATCCGTTAACGCCAACCAAATCGGGGGACCGGCGCGCGTCGGTCCCCCGATCGTTTCACCGGCGCCACGTAACGGCGGGGGAGTCCATGCGCGTCTCGGAGCTTTACCTTTACCCGATCAAATCCTGCCGGGGCATCCGATTGGAGAGTCTTCCCTTCGGTCCGCTGGGTCCGCTGCTCGACCGCGCGTGGATGGTGACGACGTCCGGCGGTGAGATGATCGCCCAGGCGAAGCACCCGCGCCTGTGCCTCGTCGATACGCGGTTGGACGACGACGGCGCGTTGACGATCGGCGCCGCAGGCGCCGGCGAGGTGCGCGTTTCGCCCGGGATCGAGGGAAAACCGCGGCTGAAGGCGCGCATCCGCGTGGAAAATGTGGATGCCGTCGACGAGGGCGACGCGGCCGCCGAATGGTTCACCGCGCATCTGGGCACACCCGCGCGGCTCGTGCGCATCGACACCACCGGCGCGCGATTCGCGGCGCGACTCACCGGCGCGCCGCTCGCTTTCGCGGATTTGGCGTCGGTGCTCGTCGTCTCGCGAGCCTCGCTCGACGATCTGAACGCACGGCTCGAAACGCCGCTGCCGATGGACCGCTTCCGGCCCAACATCGTGGTCGAAGACTGCGCCGCCTATGCCGAGGACGAGCTGAAAAAAATCCGCATCGGCGACGTGAAACTCAAGGGGATGATGCGTTGCGCGCGGTGCGTGGTCACGACGAACGATCAGGCCACCGCGGAGCGCGCCAAGGAACCCCTGCGCACGCTCGCGACCTATCGCAAACCTGTCTTGCGCGGCGGACCGGTCTTCGGGATGTACTTCGCGTACGTGTCCGGCACCGTGGTGCGCGTCGGCGACGAGGTCGGAATTTGAGCCAAGCGCGCGCCGGCATCCTCCGCGGCGTCTTGTCGAACATCCGCATTCGGGTGTAACCCTGCGTTTCCTCTCCGCGCGTGGGTACGCGGGGGCAAACGCATGGGCAATCGCATCGTCGGTGGAAAATACGAGCTGCTTCGGCGGTTGGGCCGGGGCGGCATGGCCGAGGTGTATCTCGGGCGCATGGCCGGCGCGGCGCGATTCCAAAAAACCTTCGCCGTCAAGCTCGTCCTGCCGCACCTCATCGAGAGCCCGAACGACGTGGCGCTCTTCGTGGACGAGGCGAAGCTCGTCGCCCAGCTCACGCACTCCAACATCGTGCAGGTCTTCGACTTCGGCGTGGACGGAGAGGACATCTTTCTCGTCATGGAGTACGTCGAGGGCTGCACGCTACGCACGCTGCTCACGGCGTGCGTCAACCGCGACCGTACCGCACCGCTCGACATCGCCCTGTTCGTGATGGCACAGATCTGTCGCGGCCTCGACTATGCGCACCGCAAGCGCGATGACGAGGGCCGGCCGCTCGCGCTCATTCACCGCGACCTCGACCCGAACAACGTGCTGATCTCCGACGAGGGCGAGGTGAAGATCAGCGACTTCGGCATCGCGCGCTCGGCGATGCAGGCGCACCACAGCGACTCGGGGGCGCTTCGCGGCAAGGTGTTCTACATGCCGCCCGAGGCGATCGCGGCCAGGCCCGTGGACCAGCGTGCCGATCAGTTCATCTTGGGCGCGGTGTTTTACGAGGTGCTCACGGGAAAGAAGGCGTTCGCCGCCGAGCCGGTTCCTTGGGGCGTCTTCGAAAAGATCCGCCGGGGCGAGTACGCGCCCGTTCGCGAGGCCAATCCGTCGGTGCCCGCCGATGTCGAGGCGGTGGTGAACCGCCTACTCGCCGCGCAGCCCGAAAAGCGCTTCGCGCATTCCGCGGACATGCTCGCGCAGATCGAGACGCTTCGCCGCGTTCACGGCGGTGGCGCGGACGCGACCGTGCTGGCCGACTTCGTCCGTCGCATCGTGCGAGACGGAGGAACCTGGACCGGTACGCCGACGCCGGGTCCGGTCCCGGTCCCGGCCGCGGCCGCGGGTCGATCGGCGACGTGGTCGACCGACTTCGGGACCTGGGCGGGCGAGGCCCGCGTTGAATCCACGCCCGTCGGCAAGATCGCCGCCGACATCGCCGCGCTCGATACCGTTTCGTCGGGAATCTCCACGGACTCGCGCTTGCCGATCGTCGCACCCGGCGCGGCCGGTCCCGACGACGCCATCCGGCTCGACCCCATGGACCTCGCGCGACTTTCCGATCTGCTGGTGGAGCGACCCGCCGATGAGTCCGGCACCGCCGACGGCGAGGTTCGCGACGGCGTGATCGCGGCGATCTGCTATCGGATCGGAGATTCCGGCGCCGCGGAGGCGCGGTCCGACGACCTTCACACGCATGTTCGCCGCGTGATCGAACGCGTGCTGCACGGTCGCGGCGCGGCGACGACGCCCTGGTCGGAATCGCGCCTCATCGCCGTGTGGGGGCTCGCCTCGAACATGGAGGACGCCGCCGCGCGCGCCGTGGCCTGCGCCCTCGAGCTGATCGAGGTGGCGCGTCATCTGTCGGGAATTTCGAAATCGCCGGGCGCGCTGGAGCTGCGCGTGGGAATCGGCGCCGGGCAGGCCGTGTGCGAATGGCGTTCGGACCGGCAGATCGTCGTCGAGGGGGAGCCGATCGAGGCGACGCGCTCGATGTGCGCGCAGGCCGACTCGAACGAGATCGTCGTATCCGCGCGTGTTCGCGACGCGTGCCGCGACCGCTTCCGCTGGTCGCAACCCGCCGCGAGGGACGCGGGGGACTTCTACGTCCCCGCGGGGCATGCCCCGTGGGCGCTGGCGTCGGTGACCGGGGCGAAGGGCTCGACCGGCGCGCCGCTGGTGGGGCGCGACGACGAGCTCGCCGTGCTTCGCGCGGCGTGGGACCGTTCGCGCGCGCGCACGGACCGCAACCGCCGCGGCGGTGCCGTGCATCACATCGTGGAGGTCATCGGCGAGGCGGGCGCGGGCAAGACGCGCCTGACCGACGAATTCATCGCGGGCCTTTCCGGCGATTCGCCGCTCGTTCTGCGAGCCTTCGCGCATGCCCACGACCCGCGACCCTTCGCGGCCTGGACAACGCTGCTGTCGGGTTTTCTCGGCGTGCCGGAAGACGACGACGGGGCCTGGCGGGACGCGCTGCAGGACCTCGCACGCGAGGTGGCCGACACGCGTTCGCGGACGGCCTATGAGGAATCGGTGCCGATTCTCGCGTCGCTCGCCGCCGCGACCCGTCTCTACACGACGCTCACCTGGCCGGGCGAAGAAGCCGACGAGACCGAGTGGTTCATCGCGCTGCGCAACTTCGTACGCGCCCTCGCGTGGTCGCCGCGTCCCGTGATGATCGTGTTCGAAGACATGCAATGGCTCGACCCCGCGTCGCGCCGGGCGCTTGAGTTTGTCCTGCAAAACTGCGACGTGAGGCAGGGGCTTTTCGTCGTCGGGCTCGAACGCGGAGCGGACGATGCGGCGGGGCACGGGCCGCGCCCGCACGCGCACTACGCCACGCGCGAACGCATCGCGCTGGGACCGCTCGCCGAGGACGCGGCGATGGAGCTGCTGCGCGCGCTGCTGCCGGGGCTCGAAATCCGCGCCGACACGCCGCCCGAAGCGCGGCGAGCGGAAGCGGGCGCGGCGCCCGACGAGACGCGGGGCTATCTGTCACGATACGACCTGACCTGGCGGCGCGTGCGCGCGGGAATCCTGGAACGCGCCGGTGGCAACCCCTATCTGTTGCTGGAGTTGATCCGGGCGATTCGCGAAAACGGCGATCTCGTATGCGAGGAAGGCCGGTGGCGCTTCACGAGCGCTCATGTCGGCCTCGCCCTTCCCGCGACGGCCATCGACCTCGCGCTCGCGCGCGTCGATCGTCTCGGCCCCGAACCCAAGCGCGCGCTCCACATCGCGGCCGTGCTCGGCGTCTCGTTCGTCGCCGACGCGTTCACGAACGTCGCGTCAAAGATCGGGCACGTGGGCGACGCGCAGGCGATTCTCGGCGATCTCGAAGCCCGCGGCCTGTTGGTGCGCGAAGATCCCGGTCGCTACGATCGATACCGTTTCCGCGAGGTGATCGTGCGCGAGACGGTCTATCAGGCCGTCCTGCCGCCGGTGCGCGTGCGCGTTCACCGCATCGCCGCCGAATATCTGGAATCCCGGCCCGAGCGCCGCGACATCTTCGTCGAGAGCGTCGTCGCCTCGCACTGGGCCGCCTGCGGCCGGCTGGAGCGTGCGATCTCCTGGGGATGCGAGGCGCTGCGAACGTTGCGCCGCCACGGCCAGCACGAGGAGTGCGTGAGCTGGACGGAACGCGTGCTCGATTGGGTCGGCGAATGTCCCCCATCGGCCAAGATCGAGGCGCGGCAGCTCGAGGTGCTGGAGGCGCGGGAGGCGAGCCTCGGCCTGCTCGGACGCACCGTGCAGCGCGAACAGACGCTCGAACAGATTCTCGCGTTGCTCGGAGACCGTCCCGCGCACCGCGTCAAGCGCGGCATTGCGTTCGAGCGCCTCGCCGTGGTGCGTCGCATTCAGGGTCGGTTTCCGGAGGCGCTCGCGTTTCTCGGGGACGCGCTGGAGATTTTGCGCGACAGCGGGCAGCGGCGTCACGAAGGCAAAGCCGAAAACGGACTCGGCGCGGTGTGCGGCGAGCTCGGACGCCGGGACGAGGAGATGGAGCACTACCTCGCGGCGCAGGCGTTGTTCGAGGAGATCGACGAAAAACGCGAGCTCGGTCGCGTGCACAACAACATCGCGATGCACCACCTCGAATCCGGACGTGTGCGCGAGGCCATCGCCGGTTTCGAAACGGCGATCCGGCTATTTCGTCAGATCCACTACCGCCGCGAGGAGGCGTTCGCGGTCAAGAATCTCGGTCTGGCGTATCGCCAGTTCGGCGACATCGATCGGGCGGAAGGGTATTTCCGCCGCGCGTTGGCGCTGGCGCGCGAAGTCGGCGACCTGCACGGCGAGGGCCGCGCGCACAACAATATCGGGATGGTCGAATACGACCGCGGTCGTCTCGACGAGGCGCGCGACGCCTTCGGTCCCGCGCTGGAGATTCACGAGGAGGTCGAGGACATCGTCGGCGGCGCGATCGTGCGGATCAACCTGAGCCTGTGCGACCAGTACGCGGGCCGCGTCGAAGGCGCGCTGGCGCACATCGACGCCGCCATCGCGCGGTTCGACGAAACCGGTTCAAAAAAACTCGCGGCGGTCGCCCGCTCCTACCGGGGTCAGCAGTTGTTCGAGGCGGGGCGTGCCGAGGACGCGCGAGCCGAGCTGTGCGCGGCGGCGACGGTTCTTGCCGAGTCCGGCGACCGGGAGCATCTCGCGTTCACGCACTGCCGTCTCGCCGCGTTGGATGCGGCGCTTCGAGCGATCGACGGCGCGGGGGAATCGCTCGCGACGGTCGAGTCGCTGCTGGCCGAGGGCGACTTGCCGCTCGTCCGACTGGTGTATCATGCGGTCGTCGGTCGTGCGGCGCTGGCGTCGGGCGGCGAGGACGATGCCGAGGCGATTGCGGCCGCCGTGCGCGAATACCGCCGTGTGCTGGACCTGCTCGAAAAGCAGCGGATCGGACCGCGCAACGAATATTCCGCGGAGTTCACGCGGCTGCGCATCGATCTTGCGGCGCGCGGGGTGGCCGACGCTCGGCTGCCGCTGCCCGCACACTGGGGCACCTCGCCTAGGGTGAGCGCGCCACCCGCCGGGACCGAAACGTGACTTGGAAATGTGGATGCCGGAGATGATGCCATGACCGACGAACCGGGCTCGCGATCGCACTGGATCGCGACGATCGAGGACCTGCGCGCGCAGCTTCACGCCGCGCGCTCCTCGGCGAATTGGCGGGAGCGCACCGACGTGTTCCTCTCCGTCGTCGCCGACGCAGCCGCCATGTTGCTGGCCCGGCGCGACGTGAACGAGCTGCTCGCGGCGATGCTCGATCACGCGTGCCTGCTGATGGGCGCGGAACACGGCTACTACGGCGCGAAGGAAGGCGACGACGGCATTCGCGTGCTGGTCGGCAAGGGCATCATGGAGACCGTCGTCGGCACGCGGCTTTCCCACCAAGGGGTCAGCGGCGCGGCCATCGAGTCGGGCCGGGCGGTGTGCGTGCACGACTACGAAACTTGGGAAGGGCGAAGCCAGGACACCGGCGAGGTCGTCGTGCGCAGCGCGATCGCCGTGCCGCTCGTCGCTAACGGGCAGTTCGTCACCGGCGTGCTCACGCTCTTTCACTGCGGCGACGAGGAAGGCCGTTTCGGCGATGACGACGAGCGACTGCTTGCGGGATTCACGCAGCTCGCGTCGGTCGCGCTCGACAACGCGCGCCTGTTCGAGACCCTGCAGATCGAGCTGCACCGCAAGGACGCCGCCGAAAGCGCGATGGTGGAATCGGAGCGCCGCTTCTCCGACCTGATCGACTTTCTGCCCGACGCCATGCTCGCCGTCGATCGCAAGGGTCGCGTGATCGCGTGGAATCGCGCCATGGCCGAACTCACCGGGGTGGGCCCGTCGGCGGTGATGGACCGCGGCGAATACGCGAGTTCCGTGCCGTTTTACGGCGTACGCCGGCCCATGCCGATCGATCTCGCCCTGCGCAGCACCGACGACGTGAACGAAGATATGGAGAACGTCGTGCGCGACGGCGAGTCCGTCATCACAGAAATCCACTTTCCCAATCTGCGTCCCGGCGGTGCGTACCTCGCCATCCGCGCGCGCCCGACGCGCGATGCGAATGGACGCATCAACGGCGCGGTGCAGACGATTCGCGACGTGACCTCCCGGCGGCGCATGGAAATCGCCGTGCGCGAGAGCCGCGAGAAGCTGATGGCCCACCAGTCCACCCTCATGGACCTGACGAAGCTGGTCGCCACGCGCTTCGACGACCTCGACGCGCTTTTTCGCGAGATCGCCGCCGTCACCGCCGCCGCGCTCGGCATTCGACGCATGGGCATCTGGTTCTTCAACGAGCAAAAGAACTCGCTCGTTTGCCGCGAACAGTACGACGCGGCGACGGGCCGTCATTCCTCGGGCGAGGAGTACGCGCAGGCACGCCACCCGACGTACTTCCGTCATTTGCTGGAAGACCGCCTCATCACGGCGCACGACGCGCTTGCCGACCCGCGCACGCGCGAATTCGCCGCCGACTACTTTCCGCGCTACGGAATCGCCTCGACGATGGATTGCCCAATCCGCGGGGGCGGAAAGTTGCTCGGCGTCGTGTGCCACGAACACGTCGGCGCGCCCAGGCGATGGACCGTGGAGGAGGAGAGCTTCGCGGCCTCCGTCGGAGACCTCGTCGCGCTCGCCATCGAGTCGTGGACGCGCCGCGCCGTCGAACGCGAGCTGCAGGCCAGCATTCGATTCGAGGACCTCATCATCGGCATCACCACGCGATTCTGCGGGGCGGAGAGCGTCGAGGTCGACACGTCGATCGAGATCGCGCTGGGCGAAATCGGCGAGTTCGCGAACGTGGACCGCGCGTATCTGTTCGACTTCGCCGACGGCGGGCGGCGGTTCTCGAACACGCACGAGTGGTGCGCCGACGGCATCGCGCCGCACATCCGTGACCTTCAGAACCTTTCGTCCGACGACTTCGGCTATCTCGTCCGTCGCATCCGAGCGGGCGAGGTCTTTCACGTCCCCGTCGTTGAGGCGCTCCCCGCCGAGGCCGCCAACGAACGCGCGGAGTTCGAGCGCGAGGGCATCCGGTCGATCCTTTGCATCCCGATCCTGACCGGCGACGAGGTCACGGGGTTCATGGGGTTCGATTCGGTGCGCGAGCCGCTGGAATGGACCGCACATCAGATCCGGCTGCTGAAAACCGTTGCGTCGCTGATTTCCGTGGTGCGCGAGCGGGCGCGGGGGACGGGCTCGAACGAAATTTAGTCATGTGGCACAGCCGCCCCCGGCTGTGCGGTCGTCCCGCGCGGGCGACGATCCGTCACTCGCCCTTGCGCCCGACGACGATCCGCTCGACGCCGAGCAGCGAGGCGGTGCGTTCGACGCGTACCCCTAAGGTTTCGAACTCGCGTGCCAGGGCGTCGGCGTCCGGCGCGACGAGGTCGCCGGGCATCGTCACGCGTAGCGACGTCCATGCGCGAAGCCCCGCGATGATCCGCCAGAGAATCCCGCGCGCGTCGGGCACGTGCGCCACCAGCACGCCACCGGGAGCAAGCACGCGGGCGCACTCGGCGAGCGCGCCGCGGCCCGATGCCATCGCGACCATCCACGTCGCGACGACCGCGTCGAACGCGCCGTCGGCAAAGGGCATCGCGCGCGCATCGGCGCAAACGGCGTTCGCGCCGCGCCCGGCCAAAAAACGCACTTTGGCCTCGTTCAAATCGAGCGCCGTCACGCCGGGATACGTCGCCGCGAAGACCGAAGAGCCCGAGCCCGCGATGAGAATGCGTTCGCGCCCGTCCACCGCCTCGCGAATCGCCGCGTAGCGTTTCGCGAGCAGCGCGCGACGCACCGGATTGAGGCTCGACGCGCCGCGAAACTCGCAGTCCGCGGCGTCGGGCCCGTGGCGGCGGCGCCAATGCCGCGCGAAGGTGCGCAGATACGAGATGCCGAACGCGAAGACACGGGCGTTGCTCGACCCCGCGACGCGCGGGCGGTAGTAGAACGGCACCTCGCGGATACGCCGCCCCGCGTTGTGCATACGAATCAAAAGGTCCTGCAGCAGGCTGAAGTCCGCGCCGGTCAGGTCGGCCAGCGGCACAGCGTCGCGACGGTAGAGCCTGAAGCCGCTGCTTTGATCGCGCACGGGGAACGCGAGGGTGATCGAAAAAAACGCGTTGAGCACCTTCGAGAGCAGGTAACGGTCGAAGGGCATCTCGGCGAATCCGCCGGGCACGTAACGACTCGCGATCACGAGGTCCGCGCCGTCGCGCTCGCGCCACAGGCGCGGGATGAACTCGGGCGGGTGCGACAGGTCCGCATCCATCGTCAGCACGAAAGTGCCGTGCGCGGTCTCGAAGCCGTCCACGATCGCGCCGCCGTAACCGGGGCGAACCTGCGTGACCACGCGCGCGCCGGCCTCGGCGGCGATTTGCCCGGTGCCGTCGGCGCTGCCCGCGTCCACGACCACGATCTCGAAACGCGCGCCCATGCGCTCGCACACGCGCGTCGTCTCGCGCACCGCGGCGGCGATATTCCCCGCCTCGTTGCGGGTCGGGATGACGACGGACAACTCGATCGATTCGGCGTTCACGGCGGCGACTCTCCGGGTCGCCGCGACATTAGCCGCAACGTGCGCGCGCGGGCAAGGCCGATCACGGCTCCGCCACGGGCGCGGATTCCCGCGGCACGCACACCACATAGGCCCCGGCGCGGCCGGCGGGCGCGTAGTTTTCGGCGACGGCGCGCAGGAAGTCGCCCGAGAACCGCTCGCGCGTGACGATCGACGGGGCGTTCGGCGGGCTTTCGAGCACGATGAGCGCGTAGCGCCGCTCGCGGACGCGATCGAGAAAGGGTCGCTCGTCGAAAAGCCCGCGCGCAAAGAGCCTGTGCGCGAGATAGGGATTGACGAGATCCGGCGCGCCGATTCCAGCAGCGAGGGCATAGCCCGAATTTTCGAGAATCGCGGGGCCGGGCCGGGCGCGTAGCGCCAAGGCGAGCATGGCGTCAGGGCCGTCATCGGACGGAACGTTGCGCGTCGGGATGACGGACGGAATCGAAGCGATCACGAGCATCGCGAAACCCATGGCGACGACCATCGCGCCGCGCGGCGCGAACCGTACTTGCGCGCGATCGAGCCCCGTCGCCAGCCCCGCCGCGCAGGCCGCGTGAAACTCGAACATGTAGAGGTGGCTCGAGCCTTCCTTACCGAGGGCGACGAGGCTCGCGCCGGCAACCGCCGCGTAGATCGCGAGCGGGGCAACGCGCTGGTCTTCGTCTCGCGCGGCGAGCGCGAATGCGAATCCCGCGAGCGCGAGCAGGTGCGGCGCGGTGTCGAGACGGATGTACGTGGTCGCGTAGTACGCGAGCCGCCCCCACGCGAAGGGCGTGACGGAAAAGCCGAGGACGTTTTGAAGGAAGACGCCGCCGCTCGCCCACTCGCAAAGCGCGATCGCGGCGGCGAGCGTGCCCGCGTAAATGGCACCGAAAAACAGCGCCGCGCGCCGTTCGCGCACGAGCAGCCAGATCCCCAGCGCGAGCGGCCCCGCGAACGCCGTCTGCTTCGTCATCCACGCCGCGACGCCCAGCAGCGCCGCGAGCGCGAGCCGCCGCCGCGTGGCTTCGCCGCGTATTCCCACGACAAGCGCGGCGAGCGACAGCGCCGACGCGAGGGCGTCGACGCGCACCAGCGCGCCGAGCCGCGCCGTTTCGGGCACGATCAGAAAGATCGCGGCGGCGAGCCACGCCGGCCGCGAACCCGCACCGCGACGCGCGAGCATCGTGGCCATCGTCGCGAGAACGAGGACGGCGGCGAGACTCAAGAGCCGCCCCGCGAGAAACGGATGCTCCGCGGAATCCGCGACACGCAGGATCGCGGCGTAGAGCGGCGGGTAGTTGAAGATCGGCGGCGCGTCCGAATGCGCGGCGACGTAGAGCGGCTGCCCCGCCGCCCAGAGCCGCGCCGCCCACACGCACCCGCCCTCGAAGTTTTCGAGCGGGTACGGCCACAGCGCGAGACGAACGAGCGTGACGAGCGACGCCGCCGCGACCGTCGCCGACGCGCAGGCCGCCCCGTACAACGCGAACTTCGCACGCGGCTGCTGGACGTGGTCGGCGGGCATCATCGGCCTCGGGCGCTGGGGCTTCGGAGAGCCCCGTTACTATCACAAGACGGGATGCGGAACATCCGCCACAAAATATGATGGGGAACATCCGCGCCGCTCGCGCGAATCTTCACAATGCCATCAGGCGCGGTCCGGCGCGGGACCGGTGCGTGAGCCCCCTTGTCCGCGCACCGGGCTTTGCCTACTCTGGATTGTTTCGTTCGAGAAGGGCGTTTGGCGAGTCGATGAGCACGCGCACCGACATCCTGCTGGCGATGTGTCCGCCGTACGGGCCGGAGATGCCGCCGCTTTCCCTGGCGTCGCTGGTCGAATCGGCGCGCGCGAACGGTTTTTCGGCGTGTGTGCTCGATCTGAACATCGACGTCTTCCGTGCCGCGCCCGACCCCGGCGAGTGGGAGATGGACCACAAGGAGCAGTGGGTCTGGCCCACGAAGTTCCCGGACCTGTGGAAGCGCCACGCCGCCGCGCTCGAAGCTGGCATCGCGAAACTGATTGACGCCGACGCGCGCGTCTACGGCTTCTCGTGCCACTCCGACAATCGCCTCACCACACAGGAAGTGATCCGCGCGCTGCGCCGGGCGCGTCCCGATGCGATCGTCATCATCGGCGGCATGGGCGTGTATTCCGACACGTCGCGGCGCTCGTTCCAAAGCGGCCTCGTCGACGCGTTCGTGATCGGGCCCGAGGGCGAGGCGACGCTCGTCGAGTTTGCGCGCGCGGTGCGCGACGGGCGGGCCTTCGACGACGTGCCGGGCCTCGTGCTCTGGCGCGACGGCGCGCTGCGCGAGACGGCGGCGCGCGACGTGGCCGATCTCGCCGAGTTCCCGTTTCCGACGTTTTCCGATTTCGAGTTGCCCGCGTACACCACGCCGAATCTGCCGATCGTCACGAGCCGCGGCTGCAAGAGCCACTGCCTGTTCTGTAACGACCGCGTGTTGATGGGAAAATTTCGCGGGCGCTCGGCCGAGTCGGTGTTTGATGAAATCCGCCATCACGTCGAGGTGCTCGGCGTGCGCGATTTTTCGTTCAACGACCTGCAGCTCAACTACAACGTCACCGAGATCGACCGGCTGTGCACGCTCGTCAACGAACACTTCGGCCCGGCGTCGGGCGCGATCCGGTGGAACGCCAACATCATCGTCTCCGACGCGTTCCTTCCCTCGATCCTGCAAAACATGCGCGCGGCGGGCTGCCACACGCTCACCCTCGGCCTCGAGAGCGGATCGGCGCTCATGGTCAAGCGCATGGCCAAGGGCTTCAAGCTCGACACCGCGCGCCGCCTGATGCGCGACATCAAGGACGCGGGCATCACGCTGTGGATCAACCTCGTCGTGGGCTTCCCCGGCGAGACCGACGAGACCGTGCACGAGTCGATCGCCTTCGTCGAGGAGCACGTGGGCGTCA
This sequence comes from uncultured bacterium, assembly GCA_964586775.1. Taxonomy (GTDB): domain Bacteria; phylum Lernaellota; class Lernaellaia; order JACKCT01; family JACKCT01; genus JADLEX01. The sequence continues at coordinate 22,728 of CAZPJD010000018.1, forward strand.
TCGACGAGGTGTGCGTGTGCAACACGTGCAACCTGCTCGAATACTCGACGCTCCACGACCACCGCGACCGATTCGGCATCGCCCCCGCGAAAGACCCGCAGTGGGACGAGGTCTCGTGGCGGACCCTCGACGGCGCCAACACCTTCGAGCAGCGCATGGTCTGGCTCGGGTGGATGGTCGAGATGCTGCGTGCCCGCGAGGTGCCGATCCGCCAGACCAACTACCACTTCGAGGGCGAGGACCGCCTGCACGCCGCGCGCAAGGTCGACGTGGTGCTGGCGATCGCACCGCCGGCCGACACGCGGTGGCCGCCGTACGAGATCGTCAGCTCGTCGGCATTTCTGCGCGACCGCGCCGGGATCGAGGCGACGTGCGTCGATCTGAACATCGAGGCGTATCACGCCGCGAGTGACGAACACCGCGCGTGGTGGCAACCCGGCGTGCGCGAAACCTGGGCCGATCCCGAGCGACTCGGCGAAATCATGCCCGCGCTCGGCCTGAACGCCGAGACGATGGCCGACCGCCTGCTCGCGCCGGGCACGGGGATCGTCGCGCTCTACGTGCACCGCGCTAATGCGATGGTGACGCGTGTCATTCTCGAAGCGCTCAAGCGCAAGTCGCCGGATGTGCGCGTCGCGCTCTTTGGCCCGACCACCTCGATCGCCGCCGAGCGCGATCTGTTCCCCGACGCGTTGTGCGAGTTCATGGTCGTCGGCGAGGTCGAGGCGTCACTCGCCGATCTCGTCGCGCGGCTCCTGCACGGCGCCGATCTCGCCACGATTCGCGGGGTGCGTTTCGCCAGGCCCGGCGGCGAGCGCCACTTCATGCCGCGCGAACCCATCAAGCCCCTCGCCGATCTGCCCGCGCCGGACTACCGCGAGCTGCGGCCCGAGATGTACGGCCCGATGCTGGGCGTGCGCATGAGCCGGGGGTGCGTGCATCGGTGCGTGTTTTGCGCCGAGCAGCCTACCGAGGGCCCGGCGCGGCGACGCGCACCCGCGCGGGTTTTCGCCGAGATCGAAAACGCCTTCCGCGAACACGGCGTGCGCGAATTCGAGTTCACCGATCTGATTCTCAACAACGGCGATCCCAAGCCGATCGTCGAGCTGTGCGATCTGCTCATCGCGGCGAAGCTGCCGGTCACGTTCGGCGCGTCGTTCGCGCCCGATGAACGCGCAACGCGCGAACTCTTCGACAAAATGAAGGCCGCGGGATTTCGGCGCGTGCGCTTCGGCGTCGAGAACTTCGCCGATCATGTGCTGCGTCTGATGAACAAGACGTACACGGCGCAGATCGCGCTCAAAAACCTGCGCGACGCCCACGAGGCGGCGCTCGAGACGCACGTGAGCGTCATGATCGGGTTCCCCGGCGAGACGTATGAGGACTTCTACACAAACCTCGCGTGGATGCGGAAGATCGAACCGTGGTGCGACTACGTGGACACGGTGACCGCGTGCGAGGTGCTGCCGCATGCGAAGCTCGAGCGCGCGCCCGCGAAGTATCAGGTGCTGCTGCCGCCCAAGGACCACGCGCGGTCGTGGTCGTACATGGGCTACAACAACGAGAACTACCGCGAGACGCGCCTGAAGGAGATGGCGGTCTGGATCGGCGGGCTCCGCTTCCAGTTCAACTACGACTGGTTCGTTTCGCCGGGCAGCAAGTTCCGGCGCGACGAGGGACGTATCCGCGAACGCATCGCCAAGCGCATCGGCCGCGACATCGAGTGCGTGATCGTGAACATGCCGCCGTGGGGCTTCACAAATCCGCCCGTGGGCCCGGCGGTGCTGGCGACGTACCTGGACAGCCGCGGCCACCCCACGAAGGTGCTCGACTACAACGCGCGCTGGTACAACGAGGCGCCCGAGAACCAGAAGCTGCTGTGGCACGTCGAG
>CAZPJD010000019.1:0-31657 GCA_964586775.1 uncultured bacterium
CGTGGCGAAGTATTCGGCGAAGCCGTGGAAGATGTCCGGGTTGAAGAGCTGCTCGGGACGCAGGAACCGGAAGAGGAAATAGAGCATGACGATCAGCACGACGGCGATGAGGATCAGGATGTCCTGCATCTTGCGCGCGGGAAACGCCTTGACGAGTACGATGGTGATGAGGCTGCCGAGTGCGATCGGCACGAGCAAAAACACCACCATCACCGCGAGCATCCACGGATAGAAGTACGCGGGTGCGTGAAAGACCAGGCCGAGCGCGACGAAGATCGGCAGGCCGACGAGGATCATCATCCAGCCCGTCATGCCGAAGGCCTGCGCGAAGCGCGCGAGGTAGAGCCGCCCCCAGGTGGTCGGCGCGGTGATGAGCATGGGCAGATCGGCGTCGAGGAAAAACGCGTTGAGGCTCGTGATGATGCTCGAAAACGTGAGCACGGTGAAAAACGTGATGAACAGGAACTCGACGAGCTTGCCGACGAGGATGGAGCCGAAGGGCTCCTCGGCGGCGAGGCGCTGGAAGAGGGCGGTCGCGCCGAAGAACAATCCGACCTGAAAGCCGAGCGTGAGCGAAAAGAAAAAGAGCGACTTGAAACGATCGGCGCGGCCCGGTCGCGAGAACCGGTTGCGCATGATCCACGATTTCGCGCGGACGAGCCGCCAGGTGTCGATCACGACAAATCCTATCCGTTCACCACGCCCGCCACGTCGGGCATGTCGCCGGTGTCGGTGATGCGAAGGAAGATCTCCTCCAGCCGCGCGGAGTGCCCCGCCTCGGCCCGCAGCTCGTCCATCGTGCCTGTCGCGATGATGCGCCCGTTGTGGATGATGGCCACGCGGTCGCAGACCTCTTCGACGATGTCGAGGGTGTGCGTGCTCATGAAGATGGTGGTGCCGGTGCGGGCCTGCTCGCGAAACAGGTTTTTCACGAGTTTCATGCCGCGCGGATCGAGGCCGACCATCGGCTCGTCCACCACGATCATCTTGGGCCGGTGCAAAAACGCCGACGCCATGATGAGCCGCTGGCGCATGCCGTGCGAGAATCCCGAGACGAGCTCGTTCGCGACGTGGTTGATGGTGAACAGCTCCAGCAGCTCGCCGCCGCGTTTCTCGATGTCGTCCGCGTTCATGCGAAAGAGCCCGCCGACGAAGTGCAGGAACTCCATCGCCGTGAGTTTTTCGTAGATGTAGGGCCGATCGGGCACGAAGCCGATGCGCGACTTCGCTTCCAGATGGTTCTTCGCGATGTCGATGCCGTCGATCTCCACGGTCCCCGCGGTCGGCTTCATCATGCCGACGAGCATGCGGATCGTCGTCGTCTTGCCCGCGCCGTTGGGGCCGAGGAACCCGAAGACCTCGCCGGGCGCGACATCGAGGTCGATGTGATCGACGGCGACGAGCCGGTCGTAGGCCTTGGCCAGGCCGCGCGCGCGGATCATCGGCGGCGCTTGGGGGTTCGCACTCATTTTTCCTCCAGCACGTCGAGGGTCAGGGAGCCGACCATCTGCACGATGGGCACCTGCGCGTCGAGATCGCCCGAGAGCACCTTCAGGTGCGAGGCGTCGGCGGGGAACTGGCCGAAGGTGGGATCGATGGAGATCCACTGCCCCGTGTAGACCGAGTTCCACGCGTGGTAATAAAAGCCGTTGTTGTTCCACACCAGGCCGACCTCGATACGCGTGGGAATGCCGACCGCGCGCGCGAGCGCCGTGTAGAGCGTGGCGTGTTCGTTGCAATCGCCGCGCTTGATGTCGAGCACGTCCCTCGCCGACGGAATCGAGATGAGCGGCTTTTTCTCGATCGTCTTGTAAACCCAGGTGTGGATGAGCCGCGCCGCCTGCAACGGGTCGCGCACCTCGCCGACGATCTCCCGCGCCTTTTCCTTGATGCCGGGATCGAAGACCTGGATCATCGGCGTCGCGTTGAGGTCGGGCTCGAAGGCCGCGTCGCGCATCGGCATGCGGTAGGTCGAGGGCTGGATGTCCTCGGTCTGGATCGTCACCACGTCGCCCGCGAGCGTCTGCCGGTGATCGGCGAAGGCGTATTTCGCGAGATCGACCCCGCCGATTTTAAGCACCAGCTTCGTGGCGTCGCGCGGGCGTTCGACGGGTGTTTGCGTGCGAACGGCGGCGACCTCGACGAGATCGGTCTCGACCTTCGCGCCGCTGCTCCACCCCGCCGTGAGCGCCTGCTCCTGCGTCTCGATCTTGGTCAGCAACCCGCCCGCTTCTTCGCGCAGGGTGCGTCCCTCGGCATCGACCCACGCATCGGCGTCGATGCCCATGAACTTCGCGCGCAGGTGATAGACCTTCGCGTCGCCCGCCTCGGGCAGCGTCGTGACCTCGGCGACGCGCAGCTCGGCGTCGGCGTACGAAAACGTGGTGGGATCGAAGAACGGCACCTTCACCACGTCGCCGACATTCAGGCCCTTGCGCACGGCGTGCGTCAGAATCGTTTCGGGCAGCACCGTGTCGCCCTGGATGTCGATGGTCTGTTCCTGCTCGCCGGCGGCGGTGCGGATGCGCATCTTGAGCTGCTTGCCGTCCACGGTGCCGAACAGCTCGAACTTCACCGCGTCGGAGAGCATCGAGAAGTCGATGGAGAGCAGGCGGTTGTCCAGATCGGTGAGGATCTTGCTGAGCACGCGCATTTGCGCGGTCTGGCCCTGCGCTTTGAGCGTCAGGCGGCTCTCGCCGTCGATGATGTAGCCGCGCTCGGTCTTGGTGGTTTCGCTCTTGGCGTAGCCGACCTTCACCCGCGCGCCGCTCTTTTTGTCCACGTAGTAGATGCCGGACCACACCGGCCCCTCGCGCGCGGCGATCGCCGCCATCGAGCCCAGATCCTCGGAAGCCTGCTCGGTGAACGCGCTGGAGCGCGAGAGCAGCCATCCTGTCATGAGGAAGCAGAAGAGTCCGACGGCGATTTTCAGAACGCGGGGCCCCATCGACATCCTTATGCGTACCGATTCATCGGCCGAAACGTAAGCGAAATTCCCGTCTTCGGGTATGACATCCGGCATCGGTTTTCGTTTCCATTCAGCATCGCAGCAAATCCGTGTAGACGCCGAGGGTCTTGCGCGCCATGCCGTCGACGCCGAACTCGTTGGCGACCATCCGCCGGGCGCGCTCGGCGAGCGAGCGCGAGACGCCCGGATTTTGCGCCGCATCGAGGATGAGTTCGGCGATGGCGGCGGGGTTTTCGCGCGGCGCGAGGCGGCCCGTTTCGCCGTCGCGCACGATCTCGGGGATGCCGCCCGCGTCGGTCGCCACCACCGGCACCCCCGCCGACATGGCGTCGAGGATGCTGGTGCACAAACCTTCCTGACGGCTCGTCATCGCAAACAGGTCGAGCGCCGAGAGCAGACGCGGGATGTCCGTGCGATGGCCGAGAAACCGGACGCGGTCGGAAAGATGGAGCTGCGCCGCGCGCGCTTCGAGCTCGCCCCGGCGCGAGCCATCGCCGATCAGTGCGAGCCGCGCCGTGTCGTTCTTCGCCACGACCAACGCAAAGGCGTCGATCAGATCGACGTGGCCCTTGTGGTCCTCGAGGGCGGCGACGTCGCCGATGACGAACGACTCGCGCGGCCACCCGAGTTCCGACAGCACCTCGTCGCGCGCGCCGGGCACGGGCTCGACGGGCACGATGCTGCTGTGAATCGTGGTGATCCGCCACGCCTCGACACCGCCGCCCGCCAACACGCGCGCGATGGCGTCGCTGATCGCGATGTAGCGATCCGCGCCGCGCCGGTACTTATTCCGGTTGAAGAAACCGCCGCCGGGCGGGAAATCGACGCGCCGCGTGACGACGCGTTTGAAGGCGCGGGTGGCGAACCTGGCCGCAAACCACGCGAGGGTGTGGTCGTGGCTCGACTGCGCGTTGACGAGGTCGATGGAGTAGAGATCGACGATCCGCGCGAGCGCCATGGCGGCGAAGGGATCGCCCTCGAAGCGCGGACGCACGCTCACCGTGGGCACGCCGGATTCGGCGAGCCGCGCCTCCAGCGGTGACGACGGCCGCACCGCAACCCGCACGTCGACGCCCTCGGCGATGAGCCCCTTCGCGAGCAGCGCCACCTGCCGCTGCCCGCCGCGCATCTCGCGCGCGGTGTCAACGAGCAGAATACGCATGATCTTTCGCGATTCGCATCGCGCGCCGCGTGCCGATCGCGGCGACGAGAAACAGCGGGATCGTCGTGAGCGCCACGCGGCCGTCTCGAGCGACGGCGAGGTCGAGCACCAGGCACGTCGCGGCGATGATCCACAGGATCGCGAGCGGCGCGTGATGCGTCAGGGCGTTTCGGACCAGTGGGGCGAGTCGGCTTTTCATGATGCGTCAAACAGCTTACGAAGGGCTCATGCCCTCGTCAAAGGAACGCACGTGATCGGCGCCGTCGTCCTCGCGCTCGCGGCGGCGATGTTCGCCCTGCTCGCGCGCGACATGGCCGCGCGGCGTGGGCCGGGGCACGCGGCGGCATTTTTCGCATGCGCCATCGTTTTTTCGTTTCTCAAGGAACGCCACTCCATCGGCGAGCCGGTCCCCGAATACGTCTACGCCACGCACTTGCCGACCCTTTGGGGCGTGCCGCTGCTGCCCGTCTTCGGCTGGGTGCTCACGTGGGGCGTCGCGTGGGCGTGGGCCGACGCCCGCGTACCCGACGTCGAGAAACGCACCTGGCGCATCGTCCTGCCCGCGGCGCTCGTGTGCGCGTCGGTGAGCTTCGCCGTCGAGTCATGCCTCGTGGCGATCGGCTTTTGGCGCTGGCGCGAGGACCTCGATTGCCTGTTCATTCCGCCGCTCTTCTGGTTCGTGGTGAGCAGCGTCTTTTTGAGCTTCTACCTCGTCATCGTGTACGGCACGCGCGCGTCGCGGCTGATGGCGGCGGGGTGCGTCGCGCTGGCGGTCGCGCAGGAGACCGCCACGGTGCTCGACTTCGCCCCGTTCAACCGCCACACGACGTGGACCTACCTGCTCGCGTGCGCGGTGCTGCTTATCGCGACCCGGGTCCGCTACGCGCTTCGCGGCCGCGCGGCTCACGGCGATGTTGAGTCGGGCGGGAAATCCGCCTAAGTTGTGACGCCCCGCGACGAGGAATCGACCACGTGCCTGGCCAACCGCTGAAAATCGCCTACGTTCACACGCAGCCCTTCGACATCTACGAGGCGGGCACGGTGTTTTCCACCAACACCGCGCGCGGGATCGCCGAGGCCGGGGCGAAGAGCCTGTTCATCGCGTCCGACGCGGGCGAAGCGGTCGATCAGGTGCTGGGCAAGCTCGGCCTCTCGCCGCATCCCGATCTGGAGATCCGCCTGATTCGCGGCCTGCGCGTTCGCGTCGGGCCGTTGCACGGAAGCTGGTCGGGGCCGTTTCGCAAGGCCGCCGTGCGCGCCGCGCACGAGTTCGGCGCCGACGCGGTGATCTGCCGCGACCTGAAGATGGCGAGGGCGTTTCTCGACGAGCACTTCGAGGGCCGCGTCATCTACGAGGTGCACAACGTCTACAGCCTGGGCGAAGACGCGCGCAACGCGGCGTTTTTTCCCGCCGACAAGCTGCGCATGCACGCCTCGCGGGCCCCGATGGAAGACGACGTCTTCGCCCGCGCCGACGGCGTCATCGCACTCACGCAGGGTCTCGCCGACATCCTCGTGCGCACCAAACCCGTGTCGCAGCGCGTGCTGGCGGCGGGCAGCGCGAGCCGCCCGCTGGTCGATCCGTCGGGCACGGCGGATCGGCGGCACATCGCGTACGTCGGCGCGCTCGACCCGCACAAGGGCGTGGGCGGCCTCGTGCGCGTGATGGACCGGCTGCCGCCCAAGGCGCGGTTGCTGATCTTCGGCAAGGGGCGGCACCTGGATTCGATCAAGCAAATCGCGCGCACGGTGGGCGCGGAGGACCGCATCGACTACACGGGTTTCGTGATGCCGGTGCAACTGCCGCACCATCTGGGGCGCTGCCGCGCGGGGGTCGTGCCGCTGGTGGACGTCTTTTTCAACCGCTACGTGTCGAGCCCGATGAAGGTCTTCGACTACCTCGCGTCGGGCGTCGTGCCCGTGGTGCCCGATCTGCCGGTGTTTCGCGAGATCTTCCGCGACGAATCGCCCGCCGAGTTTTTCGAGCCCGGCAATGACGAGTCGATGGCGAGGGCGATCACGCATTTGTTCGACGACGACGCGATCTTCCGCCGCCGTCATCTCGCGGCGCTGCATCGGGCGAGCGAGTGGACGTGGCGGCATCGCGGCGAGCGCATCGTCGAATTCGCGCGCGACCTGCCCTATCGCGAAGAGCGCAAACCCCGCGCGCGCAAGGCGTGATTCAGGCCGACGCGACGCGGACGAAGCGCGTCTGAAGCCTTCGGCGAAGCGTGGGAAAGGCCAGCGCGAAGGCGAGGGCGGCGGGCGCGGCGACGAGCGACGTGAGCGCGTGGGCACCATTCGCCCAAGCGAGCACCGCCAGCGTGCCGAACACCCCCAGCACGATCAACGCGCGCCGCGTGAACGCGGGGGACGACGTGCGCCGGTCGCGCCACGCGACCAGCACCGGCAGCAGCGCGCACGTGAACGCGGTTTCGAGCAGCGCGCGCGGCCAGATTCCGATCCGCCCCTGAAAGACCACGAGCAGCACGGCCAGCACCAGCGCGTGAAAAATCAGAAAGAGCAGCGACTCGCGCCCGACGAGCTCGACGAAGCGCAAAAATCGCCCCGGCGCGGCGGGGTAGAGGCGCGGCGTCCACATCAGCAATACGCCCGAAAGCCCCGTGGCGGTGAGGGCGAATTTGGGATCGACGCGGAACATCACCTCGAACTCGGCCTCGGGAAAGACGCCATCCATGAACGCGCCGGCGATGGCGAGCGCGGCGAGGATCGCGAGTGCCGCGATGCGGCTCGCCCGCCCCGTGAGCCGATGCAGCACGATGCCGAGCGGAAAAAACGCGCACCACCCAAAAAACGAAAAATGCCCGAACCACCACCGTTGCAAGGGCGAGAGCGCGGCGAAGCCCTCGGCGGTCGGCGAAAAAGAAACTCGAAACGCGAGGGACACGGCGAGGATCGCGATGCCGATCGCGGCCAAGAGCCACGTCGGCGCGCGGAAACGGACCAGCAGATAAGCGAGCGCGGTGCCCATCGCGACGCACTGAAAGATATCGGGTACGCCGTTTTTCGCCGAGCCGATCATGAGGCTGTACGTGTAGCCGCCGACGAATAGCAGAGCCGCCGACGCGAGGTAGAAGCGCGTTGCGTCGAAATCGGCGCGGGTGGCGCCGCGTTCGTGAAACGTGAGCGCGTTGATGCCCGACGCCATGTAGAACACCGGCACGACGATCTGCGCGAAATAAACGATGTAGCGCGCAACGAGGGCGTGGGGCGGCATCGCGCCGTGAAACACGACGTCGATCAGCATCGCGTGCGCGAGCATCATGAACAGGCAGCACACGCCCTTGAGAAAGTCGATGTAGAGGTATCGCTCGGCGGCGCCCGTCATTGGTCGGCGTCACTCGTACTTGAGGGCTTCGTGCAGCACGAGCCCGGCGGCCTTGCGCGCGGGCAGCACGCCCGACGCCACCGCGATGACGATCGCGGCGACGAAAGCGAGGGCGATGATGGCGACGTCGTAGTGCATCGGCATGGCCCAGCCCGCCATGGCGAAGTTGAGTCGGGAGAGCTGCACCCAGCCCAGCGCGAACCCGCACGCGGTGGCCACGCACGCCCCCGCGAGGCCGAGCAATCCCGCTTGCACGAGGAACACCGACGACACCTGCGCGCGCGTCGCGCCCAGCGAACGCAGCACGCCGATCTCGCGGGTGCGGTCGATGACGTTCGCCAGCAGGTTGTTGACGATGCCGATGAGCGCGATGGCGAGGGTGATGATTTCGAGCGCGAGCGCGAGCAGGAAGAGGTGATCGACCGTTTCGAGCAGCGATCCGCGGAATTCGCGGTTGGTCAGCACGAAGAGGTTGAACTGCGCGCCGAACGCGCGGTCGATCGCAATCCGCGCCTCGGCGGGGTCGTGCCCCGGTTGCAGATAGATCTGGAACGTGTCGACGAGCCGGTCGCCGAAGGCGTCGAGAAAGAGCGGGCGATTGATCATCGCCACGCCGCCCTCGGTGGTGTAGTCCATGACGATGCCGAGGATCTTGAAACCGCGCCGGCCCGCGGGCGTCATCAGCTCGAAGGTGTCGCCAACGCCGAGATTCGGATCGGAGACGAGCAGGTTCTGCGTGACGAGGATGCCCTCGTTGGCCAAAAACGCGGGCAGCGCCAGGGCCGGGTCGCCCTTCACAAATCGGAAGCGCTTGGGGTTGAAGCGCGTCGCGAAATCGAGCGAGAGGATCGACATGCGCGATGCCTTGTGCGTCGTGAGCAGCAGGCGCAGCGGCACGACCTCGGCGACGCCGGGCAGGGCGCGCAGGGTATCGGCCATCGCGGGGTCCATCGGTACGCTGGTGCGCGACGCGTAGCGCGACGACGAGGTGACGAGCAGGTCGGCCTTGAGCACGTCGTCGATCCAGCCGCGCACCTCGGCCTTGGTCGAGTTCATGAACAGATAGATCTGCGCCATCACCGCGAGCGCCACCATGAACGCCGAGACGGTCATCGCGCTGCGGCCCAGGTCGCGAAGCACGTTTTCGGCGGCGAGGCGCACCAGCGGCGTCTTGAAATCGCGCGAGACGCGCACCGTGGCGCGCAGAATCACCCACAGGGCGAGCGGCGTGGTGGCGATGCCGAGGACGAGCAGCAGGATCATCGCGACGCGGATGCCGTCGAGGCTGCGCCCCCACGCGGGGTGGTAGAGGATCACGAGCGTGGCGAGCGCGGCGACGGCCATGGCGACGGACCATCGCCCGAGCGCCGAGCCCTTGCCCCCCGCGAGACCGGGGCCGAAGCGCACGACCTCGAGCGGCGGCACCCGCGCGGCGCGATACGCCGGCCACGACGCGCCGATCAGGCTGACGCCGAGGCCCAGCAGGCAGCCGCGCAGCGCCATGTCGGTGGTAAAGGTCGCGTGGTCCATGTTCGTCGGCACGAACAGACCGCTCACCTTGCTCATGAAATTCAGCACGGCCTCGCGCCCGGCGAAGTAACCCGCCGCCACGCCGAGTCCCGAGCCCACGGACCCGAGCACGACCGCCTCGATCGCGAAGAGCATCCAGATCTTCAGCCGCGTCACGCCGACCATGCGCAAAATGCCGACCTCGCGCATGCGCTGGTACACGGTGGTGGTGATCGTGTTGAAGATGATGAAGCCGCCCATGGCGAGCACGACGAGCGCCATGACCGTGAGCCCGGTGCGAAACGTGCGCGTCATCGATTCGACGCCCTCGTTGCGCTGCTCGGGCCGCTGCACGTCGTATCGCCCGCCGAGAAACGCCTCGGTCGCGGCCTTCACCGCGGCGACGTCGGCGTCCTTTTCGAGCAGCAGGTCGATCGAGTCGAACTTCGCGCCGCGCCCGAAATACTGCTGCGCCGCGTACACGTCCATCAGCGCGAAGTTGCCGCCGAAGGTCGAGGCCGCTCCCTGTTCTTCCAGCAGTCCGCGTACGCGAAAGGGCTTGCGTCCGCTCGACGTGAGCAGCTCGATCGTGTCGTCGATCTTGATGCCGTGGCGATCGGCGTAGGCGCGGTTGAGCAGCAGCGAATCCAGGCTGTTGAGAAACTCCAGCGGATCGCTGATCTCGACATCGTTCTCGCCCACCATTTTGTAGTCGCGCGCGGCCTTGTCGTTGAGCGTGTCCACCGCGAGCACGAGCACGGTGTCATCACCGTAGCGCGTGATCGCCTGAATCGTCGGCAGCGCGGTGCGTAGCCCCGGCACCGGCAGGCGGCCCTGGGCGTCTTGCTCGGTGAGCTGGCGATAGATGTCCTCGTCCACGCCCAGTTCGCCGCCCGTGATCTGAAGCTGCACGCGGCCCGACACCGTGTCGATCATCGACGAGAACGAATCGGACATCGTGTCGAGGATGATGCGGACCGAGATGAACGCGGCGACGCCCAGCGAGATGCCGAGGATCGTCAGCAGCGTGCGAAACGGATGCTCGAAGAGGCGGCGGACCGTGATGTTACGAAGAAGGTGGCGCATCCGCCCCGACCGGCGTCGGCGTGTTGACCTCCAGCGCCTGCACCTTGCCGTCCACGATGCGCATGATGCGGTCGCCGTAGCCCCAACTCCGCGGATCGTGCGTGACGAGCAAAACGGCCTTGTGGAAGTCCGTCGCGAGTGAGCGGACCATCTCCATGACCGCCGTGCCGGATTTCGAATCGAGGTTGCCCGTCGGCTCGTCGGCGAGGATCAGCACCGGATCAAAAGCCAGCGCCCGCGCGATCGCCACGCGCTGCTGCTCGCCGCCCGACAGCTCGTCGGGCCGGTGCACCATGCGTTTGCCCAGGCCCACGCGGCCCAGGATCTCGGCGGCGCGCTCGTACGCCGTCTTGCGCGCGCGGCCGTCGAGCAGCAGGGGCAGGGCGACGTTCTCCTGCGCCGTCATCGTCGGCAGCAGGTTGAAGAACTGGAAGATGAAGCCGATCTTCGTGCGTCGCATGCGCGTGCGGTCGGCGTCGTTCAGCGCGAGCATCGACTGGCCGCCGATCAGCAGCTCGCCCGAGGTGGGCTCGTCGAGCCCGCCGATCAGGTTGAGCAGCGTCGATTTGCCCGAGCCCGAGGGCCCCGTCACCGCCAGCAGCTCGCCCGGATTCAGCACGAAGCTGATGCCGTCGACCGCGTGGACGGGAATCTTGCCCTGATAATAGGTCTTGCGGATGTCTCGCACTTCGAGCATGGCGGCCCCGGGAAAAAAACGTGCCCTAACATGCGACGGACGCCCCCGGAAATCAAGCGAGCCCGCGCAGTTTGCTCCGGCGATTCAAGCGCGCGCAGGCCGATCGGCCGCCGACACCGGACATCCTTGAACCGGGTGTTTCTGTGTGGTAGGAAGAGCACGAAATTCCCTTTGGATTGCGGGTGCGCGTGTCATGATCCGGCTGGTCATTCGCGACGTCGAGGGCGGCGAGGCGTCTTTCCCCGTGACGGGGGAGGTCGTCATCGGACGCAGCCGCGAGTGCCAGATCCGCTTCGAGGACCCCTCCGTCTCGCGCCGACACGCCCGCGTCTTTCTCGACTACGGCGACGCGGTGATCGAGGACCTCGGCTCGCCCAACGGCACCCTCGTCAACCGCCAGCGCGTGGCGGGGCCGCAGCGCCTCAAGACCGGCGACTCGATTCAGATCGGGACCGAAAAGATCCGCGTGATCGAGACGAGCCCGCTGGAGGACTTCGCCGCGTCCACCGAGGTGCACATGCGCGCCCAGGACGCGCGGCCGATCGAAGAGTCGGAGCATGAGGGCAAATCGGTGTGGGACGACACGCTGCCCTTCGATCGCAAGGCCGACTCCGCCGCGCCCGCGCGCCCGGCCGCGCCCCCGGTTCCCGCTGTTCCCGGTGGCAACCTCAAGTGGATGGTAATCGGCGGCGCGGCGATTCTGCTCGTCGTCATCGCCTGGCTGGTGCTCACGCAATGACCGACGACGCCGATCAGACCGTCATCACCGACATTACGGATGCGCACAAAGAGCAGGACGTGGCGCGCAAGCCCGCGCGCCTGCACGAAAAGCCCGCGCCGTTTCTGATCGTGATGAACGGCGAGGAGAAGGGCAAGAAGTTCCTGATCGTCGCGAAGGAGACCAAGATCGGCCGCGCGAGCCGCTGCCACTTGCAGATCAAGGACCGGCTGGTCTCGTCGGAGCACGCGGTCATCACGTCGGATGCCGATGGGCTTCTGATCGAGGACAAGGGCTCGACGAACGGCACGATCGTGAACAACCAGAGCGCCACGAGGTGCTACCTGCAAAACGGCGACGTGATCCGCCTCGGCAAGATCGAGCTGCGCGTCACCATCCCGCCCGGGGCGCGCACGACGCTGTAGGGTTTCGGCCCTCACCCCCAGCCCGCGCGGCCCACCCCCCCTTCCCCTCTCCCAGCAGATGGGCGGGGGGTGGCGAGCGAAGCGAGACGGGGTGAGGGTCACCCCTTCGCAAACCCCTGAATGCGTCCGTAGCCGATGGCGAGGCGTCGGATGTAGAGCAGCACCGGCGTGGCGAGGGCGAGGGCGACATCCCCGCGACGCACCCCCTTCCACCATCCCAATCGTGTCATCGCATCCTCGGTCAGCAGGTACGCGGGCACCGCGAAAAACGGCGCGAGCCAGAGGGGATGCCAGCAGATCGCGAGCAGCAGATACACGGGCCACAGCGCCATGGCGGCGTATTTGGCGAGGTAGAGCGCCTTTTTGGACGCACCGGCCATGCCGTGCCACCGCTCCCGGTAAAGCGCCGAGTTGACCCCGCCGCGATGCGAACGCTTCCACCACGCGCGCAGGTTGTCGGGGTCTTTGTGGTAGAGGTTCGATCGCGCGCCGATCGTGGTCTTCAGCCCGGTCTTTTGCATGCGAAACACGAGGTCGAGATCGGAGCCGATGCGGCAGCCCAAATCGTAACCGCCCACGGAATCGAAGGCCGCGCGGTGAAACGCCCACGCGCCGGTGCCGCGCCGCCCCTGCTCGACGAGGTCGCAGATCGCCTCGAATTGGTCGTTTTGCATGCGCACGAGCGCGTTGCGTTTGTCGCTCCACACACGCCGGCCCAGGTTGATCGCCCCCGCGATACCGGGCATGTGCAGGTAGCGGATGATCTTTTCGATGTAGTCGGCGTCGTAGTAGCCGTCGGATTCGCCGAAGACGATGATCTCGCCCGTCGAAGCCGCCGCGCCCGTGTTGCGCGCCGCCGCCACGCCGCCGTTTTTGTCGCGACGCACGTACTTCACGCTTGCGAATCGCGCGACGACCTCGGCGGTGTTGTCGGTCGAGGCGTCGTCGGCCACGACGATCTCGATATTCGGATACGTCTGCGCGAGCAGCGACTCGATGGATCGCGGCAGCGTCGCGGCGCAGTTGTACGACGCGAGCACCACGCTCACGAGGCCGCGAAAGGGATTCGGGGAAACATCGGGACCGGGGATGACCGGCATCGGCAGTTGCATGGCATTCAACCCGCGAGTTCGTGGTAGATGACTTCCAGCACCTCGACCTGCCGCCCGATCTCCCACACGCGCTCCACCAGGCGGCGGCCCTCGGCGCCGATGCGCGCGCGAAGCGCCGGATCTACCGCGAGCCGCTCCAGCGCGCCCGCGAGCAGCGCCTCGTCGCGTTCGGGCACGAGCAGGCCGTTCACGCCGTCGTCGATCACCTCGGGGATGCCCGCGTGATACGTGGCGACGAAGGGCAGGGCGGTGCCCATCGCCTCTTTGAGCACCATCGAGATCTCGTCCTTGCCGCCGTAGCGATCGGTGACGGACGGCAGCGAGAACACATCCGCCGCCGCGAACTCGGCGGGCAATTCGGCGAAGGGCACGCGCCCGGCGAAGTCGACGCGATCCGCGATGCCCAGCTCGCGCGCGAGCGCGACGAGCGAATCGCGCAAGGGGCCGTCGCCCACGATGCGCAGCCGGACCGGCAGGCCCTTGGCGACAAGCCGCGCGAATGCGCGGATCAGCACGTCGATGCCCTTTTTCTCCACGAGCCGCGCGATCGTCAGGATCGTCACCGGCTCGCGCGCGGGGCGCTCGACCGGCGCGAAGTCGCCAAGATCGATGCCGAGTCGGTAGATGCGGATCTTTTGCGCGGGGCAGCCGATCGCGACGAGGTCTTTTTTCATGTCTTCCGAGAGCGCGAGAAACAACTCGCCCTCGGCGAACAGGCGCGCGTAACGCCCCCGCCATCGCGGCGTGGCCGGCACCTCGAACACGTCCTGCCCGTAAAAGCTCGTGACCAGCGGAATCCCCAGCGCGCGGCGCGTGGCGAGCGCGAAATAGCCGCTCGGCGCAAAGTGCGCGTGGATGAGCCGCGCGCCGAAGTCGCGGCACGCGGCGGTGTAAAACGGAAACGCGTGCGTCGTGCGTCGCGCGATCTCGTGGACGAGCCGCGTCGGCGCGCCCTGCGCCTCGATCGCGCGCGGCGCGATATCGGGAAACTGCTCGGCCCCGCGCACGCGCTCGCACAAAAACAGCGGCTCGATCGTGCGATGCCGCGAGACGATGTCGTAGATGAACGTCTCCGTCGCGCGCAGATACGTGTCGCGCACGTGCGCGACGCGAAGTTTCTCGGCCGCGACGAAGTTCATTTTGCGCCCGCGCCGAAGAACGAACGCACCGCGCCCGCGACGCGCTCCACCTCGGCGTCGGTCATCTCGGGGAAGAGCGGCAGCGACACCACGCGCCCCGCGAGCCGCTCGCTCACCGGGAAATCGCCGCGCGCGTAGCCCAGGTCGCGAAATGCCGGTTGCAGGTGGATCGGGATCGGGTAGTGGATCTGCGTCGCGATGCCGCGCGCGGTGAGGTGCGCGATGAACGCGTCGCGTTCTTCAACGGCGACGACGAACAAATGATACACGCAGTTGCCGCCGGGCGGGCAGCCGGGGCGCTCGAGCGGCAGGTCGGCGAACGCGGCTTTGTAAACCTTGGCGATGGCGCGGCGGCGCTCGGTCCACGCGGCGAGGCGCGCGAGCTTGACGCGCAGGATCGCCGCCTGAAGTTCGTCGAGTCGGCTGTTGATGCCCGCGACCGACGCCTCGTAGCGCGAGCTTTGGCCGTAGTGACGCAGCAACTTCACGCGCTCGATCACGGCCTCGTCGCGCGAGGCCACGAGCCCGCCGTCGCCGTACGCGCCGAGGTTCTTGGTGGGGTAAAAGCTGAATGCGCCGGCGTCGCCGAGCGTGCCCGCCAGCCGGTCGGTGCCCGACACCGCGTCGAAGTACGTGCCGCCGTGCGCCTGCGCGCAATCTTCGACGATCTTCACGCCGCGCGCGCGGGCGGTTTCGAGGATCGCGTTCATGAACGGCGCGCGCCCGTAAAGATGCACCGGCACCGCGGCGGCGGTGTTCGGCCCGATCGCGGCCTCGAACGCGCACGGATCCAGATTCCACGTCTTCGTGTCCACATCCGCGAGACGCAGTCGGTATCCGCCGTCCACGATCGCCATCGCGGTGGGGATCGCGGTGTTGGCCGCGGTGACGACCTCGGCGCCGCGCGGCACCTCGAGCGCTTCGAGGGCGAGGCGGATCGCGTCGGTGCCGTTCGCCACCCCCGCGCACTTCGCGTCGCCGCCCAAAAACGCGCCGAACTCGCGCTCGAAGGCCGCGAGCTGCTCGCCCAGGATGTACCACCCGGATGCGAGCGCGCCGCGCACGGCCGCGTCGATCTCGTCGCGGATCGATTCGTACTGCCGTTTTGCGTCGAAGACGGGGATCGTCGGTGCGGTCATGACATGTCCTCCACGATCGCCACGGCGACGGCGCGGTCGGCTTCGTGCGTGATGGTCAGATGCGCGCGCAGGTGCGCGGGCAGGTCGGCGGCGACCGGCGCACCGGCGTCTGTGCGCGTCACGGCGGGAAGGTCGGACGAATCCGGCGAACGACCGAGCGCCTTGGCCAGCGCGCGGCGCGCGGCGGTGGTTCCCGCCCCGTGTTCGTCGCCCGCGACCAAAACCATCTCGATGCCGACGCCGACGATGCGGCTCACGGGCGCTGGCCGCGACGAATCGCGAGCGCCTCGGCGGTCGAGGCGACCACGGTGCCGTCGGCGTAGTAGCCGCTCGGGACGTTGACACACGGATACACGCCGGACTTTTTGCCCATCAGCGTGCCCGGCGACGTGACGGAGTTGCAGCCCGTCTCGGTGTGGTCGCCCAGGATCGCGCCGATCTTGCGCAGGCCCGTGTCGATGCGTTCGCCGGCCGAGCGCACGGTGACGTTGCCGCCGACCATCTTGAGGTTGGCGCACTTGGTGCCCGCGCCGAGGTTGACGTTGTTGCCCAGGATCGAGTCGCCGATGTACGCGAAGTGCCCGGCCTTGGCGTCGTCGAGCAGGATCGCCGACTTCAACTCGGTCGTATGGCCGACGACGCACCGGTCGCCCACGACCACGTCGCCGCGGATGTACGCGCCCTGGCGCACCTCGGTGTGCGCGCCGATCACGCACGGCCCTTTGATGAGCGCGCCGGGCTCGACCACCGTGCCCGGGCCGATGATGACGCGGTCGTCGAACAGATACGCGCCGGGCATGATGACCGCCGCGTCCTTGTGCGCCTTGCCGTCCACCTCGACGACCAGCTGGTTCTTCTTGCCGGTCACGGCGAGCGACACCGCGCCGTCGAGCACGAGCGCGCCGCCGAGAATCACGAGCGGCTCGGTCACGAGCCCCGTCACCCCTTGCAGCGGCCAGTCGTTTTCGAAGCACTTCGCGAGGTAGTCGGGAAGGCGCCTCAGCGCCTCCCACACGTTCTCGCCGTCCGCAAAGAGCGCGCGGTGCGCGAAAGGGTCCAGGTCGAAAAACAGCGATGCCGAGAGCGTCATGCGGCGCTCACAGCGTGAAGGTCGCGCCCTGCATGGCTTTGAGCGCGTCTTCGCAGTGGTTCAGCGTTTCCTCGATATCCGCCTTGGTGTGCGCGGTCGAGAGGAACCAGTTGTGGTGCGGGTGGAAGAAGCTCCCCCGCCGCGTGACCTCGGCCGCGAAGCGCTGGATCTTCAGCAGGTTCGCGTCGTCCTCGAGCACCAGATACGGAATCGACGCCGGGCCGGTGAGGTGCATCGGATACCCGTATTTGTCGCCCAGCTTGCCAAGGCCCGCGCCCAGCAGCTCGCCCATCGCCATCATCGTCTCGACGCCCTTTTCCTTTTCGAGGATGTCGAGCGTGGCGAGCGACGCCGCCTGGCACATCGCGCCGTTCCAGTACGATCCCGTCAGGAACACGCGCGCCGCCGCCGCCTTGTATTCCTCGCGGCCCACCGCCGCGGACAGCGGATAGCCGTTGGCGATCGCCTTGCAGTAGCACGCGATGTCGGGCGTGAAACCGAAATAATCGTGCGAGCCCTTGATCGAGAGTCGCCAGCCGGCGCGCACGTCGTCGAGGATCAGCAGCGAGCCGTTGCGGTTGCACAGCGACTGCACCGCCTGCCAGAACCCCGGCGCGGGCATCTCGCTTTGCGCGAACGCCGGATGGTGGTAGGGCGTCATGATGACCGCCGCGATGTCGTCGCCGTACTTGCGGAACAACTCCTCGAGCTGGTCGGCGCGGTTCCACTGGTAATACAGCATCTGCGCGCGGTCCTCGGCGATCACGCCGCCGTGGCCGGGGGTGCACCACGCGTCCTTGCCGTGGTAGGTGCCCTTGACCATTACGATCTTGCGCCGCCCGGTGTGCTCGCGCGCCACCTGCACCGCCCACGTCGTCTGGTCCGAGCCGTTCTTCGCGAAGACCGCCCAGTCCGCCATGTCGATGAGGCCCGTCAGCCGTTCCGCCAGACGCACCATCAACTCGCTCGGGTGGTTGAAGCAGTCGCCGTTGGCGATCTCGCGCATGGCGGCGGCGTTCACCTTCGGGTTGGCGTAGCCCACCACCATCGGGCCGTAGGCGCACATGTAGTCGATGAACGAGTTGCCGTCGGCGTCCTCGTAGCGGCAGCCCTCGCCGCGCACCGCGTAGTACGGAAACGCGCCGGGGATCATCAGCACGGGGCTCACGTGGCCGTAGATGCCCTGCGGGATGACCTTCACCGCGCGATCGAAGAGCGCGAGCGTTTTGTCGAATTCGTAGAGCGCGGCCGTTTTCGCGGGGCGCGCGGCGGCCTGGCCGTTGCCGCCGTTGGCGGATTTCGCGACCGGTTTGGGTTTCGCGCCCGTGCGCGCGGTGGAGGACTTGGTCGAGGCGGTGGGAGTGCGTGCGGCGCTCATGTCGAGTCCTCCTATCAGTTCAGGTAGATCGCAAGACGGTCCAGCGCGGAGCCGATCTTGTCGACGAGCGGGATGAACCCGCGGATCTCGGCGCGGCGCGCGCCGACGAGGGCCATGACGTCCAGCTTGCCCGAGAGCATGCCGAACGCGGTGTCGTAGTCGGGCAGTTCGATCGAGACGGAGGGCTCGGCGCTGCGTCCCTTGGCGGGGTAGAGCTTGCCGTCCTTGACCGTCACATGCGCGGCGGGGCCGTTCGCGATGCGGAACTCCACCACGCCGTCGCGGATGCCCGAAACGAAGTGACGCACGTGGGGGTCGTGCTCGGCGATGGGCTTGAGTCCGTACATCGCCGTGTAGAGCAGGCACTTGGTGTGAAACTCGAACGCCGCGCGATCGGCGAGGGTCGACTCCGCGGGCTTGAGGTAGTGCTCGAGACGCTTCGTCAGTTCCGTGAAGCCTTTGAGCAAGCCCACGTTCCACACGCCCATCCACGGCACGGGGATCGCCGTGCCCTTGCCCGTGAACATGTTGTTGAGCTGGCCGGGCGTCGCGAACCACAGGGCGACCGTGGGCATCGAGGTCGTTCCGTCCGCCCAGCGCGCGCGTCCGCCGCCGAACTCCAGATGCGCGCCGACGCCGCCGGGACACGAGAACTGGATCGTCGCGCGCCAGTCCTTCGCGATGTCCTTCGCGGCCGGGTCGAAGTCGACCAGTTCCTCGATGTTCTGGAGCACCGCCGACACGTGCAGCCTCGCCAGAACCTCCTGATCCAACATCACGGCCTCCTGTGGGATGTGTCCCCGCGTTGCGAGGGACATCAGCATATCGAAAGGCCGTGGGGGCGACAAGCGAGAATGAAGGTTGCAGGGATCGCCGCGATGACAGAGCCGCGACCGTGAGGGAGCGGCCCGAATGCGACCGACGACCCGATTCGAATCAAACGATCCGTCTGCGACGATCGTCGATGAATTCGTGACCATTTCGCGGTTCGGTCTCCGGGCCGTTCCCTCACGGTCGCGGTTCTGTACGCCGCCGCAGGATTCCGCGGCCCCGCGCTCGGCTACCCAATCCCGGTGCGATTGGCTAATGTGCGCGCGAACACGGGACGCGGGAGAAATCGGTGGTCGATCAGATCCGGGTGGGCATCATCGGCGGCGGACGCATCGCCGACATGCACGCGCCCGGATACCTGGACCGCGACGACGCGAAGATCCTCGCGGTGTGCGACGTGTCGGCCGAGGTGGCCGAGCGCCGCGCGCGCGAGTGGGGCGCGACGCGGGTGTATCTGGACTACCGCGACCTGCTGGCCGACGGCGAGATCGACGCCGTCGAGATCCTCACGCCGCACCACCTGCACCGGCAAATGGTGTGCGACGCGGCCGCCGCGCGCAAGCACGTGTCGGTTCAAAAGCCGATGGCGCTCACCATCGCCGAATGCGACGAGATGGTCAGCGCGTGCTTCTACGCCGGGGTGCAGCTCAAGGTCTTCGAGAACTTCGTCTTTTATCCGCCCTTCGTGATGGCCAAGCGCCTGATTCAGGAAGGCGAGATCGGCGACGTGCTGACGCTGCGGCTCAAGCTCGGCACGCTCACCGGCGGCTGGCACGTGCCCCTCGACACGTGGATCTGGCGCCTGAACCCCGACGAGTGCGGCCCCGGCCCGGCGATCTTCGACGACGGCTACCACAAGTTTTCGATGGCGGTGGATTTGTTCGGCGAGATCGCCGAGGTCAAGGCGTGGATCGATCGCACCGCCGCCGTGATCGACTCGCCCGCGATGATCGCGATGCGCTTTCGCCAAAGCCCCGTGCTGGCGTATTTCGAGGCGGCGTTTTCGCCCAACGCGCGCATGCGCGGCAATTATTACAGCGCCGACGAGCGCATGGAGATCACCGGCACGCGCGGGACCATCGTCATGACGCGCTGCTCGGGGCGGCTGCTCGACGAGCCGCCGCTGCTGCTGGTCAAGGACGGACGCACCGTGGGGTTCGAGGACCTGCGTCACGACTGGATGGACAGCTTCCGCGACTCGACGCACCACTTCATCGAAGCGCTGCGCAACTTCCGCGAGCCCAAGCTGTCGGGCAAGACGGCACGGCACGTCACGGCCGCCGCGCTCGCCGCGTTCGTGTCGTCCCGGTCCGGCGCGAGCGTCGATCCCGCCATGGTCACGGGAAAGGAGCCGATGTGAGCGTCCGCGGCGCGACGGCAAAGGCGCGACTGGCCCTCGCCGCGGGGCGCTGGCTGATGCGTTTTCCCGATCCGACCATCGTGCGTTTGTTGGGTGTCGTCTCGGGACTGATGCGCCTGACGGGGGCGGGGCCCGTCGAAATCCGCACGATCGCCGAGGTGAAAAGGATCTTTGCCGCGGGCAAGCCGGGCACCACCATCGTCCGGCGCATGCTGCGCGAGGGCGATCCCCGCCGTCTGCGCATGATCGTGCGTGGGGCGTTCTCGAAATGAGGCGGAATGGCTGACGAGGCGATCGGAGTCGTGTTGATCGGGGCGGGGCCGCACGCGCGCGTGTGGTGCGATGCGTATCGCCCGCTGGCCGGCGTGCATCTCGTGGGCGTGTACGACGACGACCCCGACGCGGCGACGCGCCTCGCGCGGCGCTACCCGGAGCTGGCCGTCTTCGGCAGCCTGGGCGATGTGCTGGGCAACTCCGAGGTGTGGATCGCCGAGATCGACACGCCGGTGCTGGAGGCGCTCGACGTGGCCGAGAAGTGCCTGGAGGCGGGCATCTCGGTGGGGATTCGCGGCACCGCGCTGCACGACGCGGCGGCGGTCGAGGCGATGATCGAGGCGAAAAAGCCCAAGGTGGCGCTGCGCGTGTTTTCGCCCGCGCACTACAGCCCCGTCGTGACGGCCGCGCGCGAGCTGCTGATCGCGACGCGCATCGGCGACACGCAGACCCTGCGGGTGCGTTCGGTGATCGGGCGGCACGGCCGCGCCGACGAGCCGCTGGTGGCCGGTCCGCTGCCCGCCGCGCCGCTCGCGTGCGGGCCGGAATTCGAGGCGCTGCCGCTGGCGAACCTGCTCGGCCCGGTGCGCGGCGTGCATGCGTGGACGACCGAGGCGGCGACGCTGGTGACGTGGCACAACGGCGGCGAGGGCGGCGCGCGGCGCTTCGGCGTGTACGAGGCCGTGCGCGCGGACGGCATCGTGGTGCGCGGGCCGCTTGCGCCGGTGGCCGAGTCGTTCGAGCTGGCGGGCACCGACGGCTACATCTTCGGCGGCGCGCTCACCGGGCGCGACGGCGATCGGCCCGCGCTGGCCACGTACGTCGGCGACCGCTACGAGGTGGCGGCGGCGGGCATCGACGAGGACCCGCTGGCGGCGTATCGCTTGGCCGCGGCCGACCTGGTGCGCGCGGCGCGCTATCGATCGAAGCCGGAGTTCGCGGATCTCGACGCGGTGCGGATCGCGCGTTTTCGCGAGGCGATCCGGGAGTCGATCCGCACGGGGCAGGAAGCGTCGCTCGGCGAGACGGATTGACGGGGTGGTGGTGTTTCACGCGCCAACATGACGAAACCACGCCACTTGACAGAACTGTCAAAACGGCCAATTTAGTCAAGCATGGAAGCGCGGTCCCAACACGGTCGCCTTGTGGCCAAGGTCCCCGAGACGCTGGCCGGTCTCCTGGGGGTCGAGCCCGGCGATCTCGACGTGCGTGTCGATGACGCGAGCGGTGCCGATCTTGTCGTCGCCGTCGGCCCCACCTTCGTCGTCGAGGTCCGGCAGTCCACGTCCGCCGCGCTGATCGCCGCCGCTGTGAAGAAGGCGAAGCAACTCGCCAGCGGCATCCGGCGTCGTGCGGTGCCGCTGTTGGCCGTTCCCTACATGGGCGAGGTCGGGCGCAAGGTTTGCGAGGAGGCCGGAGTCGGTTGGCTCGACCTTTCCGGCAACGCCCGTATTGTCGCTCCCGGGATCCGCCTGATCGTCGAGGGCAAGCCCAACCGGTTCAAGACCGTCGGCCGCCCTCGGAGCCTGTTCGCGCCGAAGAGCTCTCGCATCGTTCGATGGCTCCTCATTCACGCCGGCGAGTTCTTCTCCCAACGCGAAATCTCCCGCGCGACCGGCCTCGACGAAGGCATGACGAGCCGCCTGGTCGCGCGCATATCGGCCGATGGCGATATCGAACGGGACGCGCGTGGCGCCATCCGCGCGAAGGACCCGGCGCTGCTGCTCGACGCCTGGCGCGAGGCGTACCGGTTCTCGAAGCACACCCTCTACCAGGGCCATGTCGCCGCGCGATCGGGCGACGCACTCCTGCGCTTCGTGGCGGACGCCCTTGCGGCGCAGGGGATCGAGCACGCGGCCACGGGTCTCGCCGGCGCGTGGGCGCTGACCCGCTTCGCCGCCTTCCGAATCGCGACGCTCTACTTGCCAACGGACCCGTCGCCCGCGCTCCTCGAACGGCTCGGCTTTCGAGAAGACCCGCGCGGAGCGAACCTCTGGCTGGTCGTACCGAACGACGAGGGTGTGTTCCAAGGCGCGATCGAGAAGGACGGCATCCGGTGCGTTCACCCGGTGCAAGTTTACGTCGACCTCAAGGAACATCCCGAACGGGCCCCCGAAGCCGCCGAACGCCTCCGCGCCGAGTTGCTGAACTGGCGGCACGATGGCTGACAAGCCCAAGCGAGCGTCGGACTACAGGAGCGAGCAGGTCGAACTCGTTCGATCCACGTGCCTATATGTCGCGACGAAGCTCGGCGACATGATGGAGGACCTCGTCATCGTCGGTGGGCTCGTGCCTTCCCTCATCGTCGATCAGGCGACGCTGCCGCGGGACGTTGAAGCCCACGTGGGTACGATGGACCTCGACGTCGGCCTACAGCTCGCACTCCTCGACAAGGGGCGCTACCGCAAGCTCACCGAGCGGCTACGCGACGCCGGCTTCGCGATGGACAAAAACGACGACGGAAACCCGACCCGCCAGAGGTGGACGATCACCGGATCCGGCACCGTGACGGTCGACTTTCTCATTCCCTCGTCGCGCGAAGACGACCGCCCCGGCAGGCTCCGCGATATTGAGCCCGACTTCGCGGCGATCATCGCCCCCGGACTTCGCTGCGCGTTTCGAGATCGGCAGCACGTCACCATCCAGGGGCGCACGCTCTTTGGTGCGAAGGCCGAGCGCCACGTCTGGGTCTGCGGCGCCGGGGCCTATGTTGTGCTCAAGGCTCTCGCGTTCGACAACCGTGGCGAAAACAAAGACGCCTACGACCTGTTCTACATCGTCCGGAACTACGGGGCCGGGGTGGGGGACGTGGTCGCCAAGCTCGAACCACTCATGGATGACGAGGAGGCGCAAAAGGCCCTCGACATTGTGCGCCGCGATTTCACCGACCCCGAGACCGTCGGGCCGATGCGCGTCGCCGAATTCCTCACGGGCGGGCCCGACGACGTGGTCCAGGCCGATGTCGTCGGCTATATGACCGATCTGCTGCGCAGGTTGCGATGAGAGGGTTGACGATGGCGAAAGGGATTCCCTTCGACGTCGCCCAGGGCCGGCTCTTTGCTCCGCTTCGCTCCGCGCGGGTCGTTCGATGAGCCGCTAGCCGCAGCAGGCGCCGGAGTCGTCGTCGTCGCCCGAGGCGGCGTCGTCATCGTCTACGTCATCGTCGGCGTTTGCATCGTCGTCGGCCGTGTCGTCGTCCTGCAAATCGTCGTCGTCGCCGATGTCGTCGTCGGTGGTGTCGTCGTCGCCTTCACCGACCATGATGAGCGCGGTCTTGAGTTCGGTGGCTTCGCCGCCGGGGCCGAGGGCCGTGAGCGCCACGTCGTACACGCCCGGCCCGGTGTAGGTGTGTTCCACCACGCCGTCGGTCGACGCGCCGCCGTCGCCGAAGTCCCACGCGAGCGACTCGACGCACCCGGCCCGCCCGCCCATGCGCGGCGCGAACGCGACGGTGAGCGGCGCGGCCCCGGTGATGGGCGACGCGCCGAAATCGGGCGCGGGCGCGGGGCACGCGCGCTCGTAAACCAGCGCGTCCAGATCGAAGCCCGCGTCGGGGGCGTCCACCACGCCGTCGCCGTCGTCGTCGATGCGCACGTAACGCACCGCCGCGCGCGGCCCGCCCGCGAGGTCGAACGACGTGGTGCCCGAGCCGGATCCGATCTGCGTCCATGGGCCGGTCCAGTGATCGGCGACCGACACGTCGTAGCCCTCGTCGGCGGCGGATGCGCCCGCCTGAACGACGGTGAAGTCGGGTCCGTCGATGTCGTCGATCGGCGACGATTCGCCCATGTCGAAGACCAGGAATCCGCCCTTGCCGAGGTGAAACGCCTCGCCGTCGGGCTCGCCGAGCGCCATGAAAGGGCGGCTCGTGTTGGCGTGGTCGTCGCCGGGATCGGCCATCTTCGCGGCGGCGACCTTGTAGGGGGTGCCGACGAATTCCAGGCGCGGTTCGAGCGCGAAATCGACGCGCACCGATTCGTCGTCGTCCTGCACGACCGTCTCGGGCAGCGCGTCCAGGTAGCCCGGCGCGGCGGCCCACACGTCGGTGACGCCGGGCGCGAGCACCCGGTGGTAATCGCCGAGGTCGGGATCGGCGAAGATCGGCCAGTGGGGGTGCGTGGTGCGGATGGTGGCGGCGATGGGTTCGCCGGTGACGGCGTCGGTGACGAACCCCCACACGCCGCGCGACGTGACGCGCGTGTAGAAGACCATCGCGTCGAAGTTTTCGTCGGCGATGTCGTCGATCATCCCCTCGGGCGGCGGTTGGCCGTTTGCGATCTCGATGATGCCCGCGAGGGTGCCGTTCATGCCGTAATAGGTTTCCTCGCTGCTGCCGTGGATCTGGAACCAGTCGTAGCCCTCGATGGCTTCCATGTCGGCGAGGTCCGCGTAGCCCGTGGCGAGGATCAGCAGTTCGTCGATGTCCTGCGCGTCGTGGACACCGGAGGGCAGCGTGTCCCACAGGTAGTTGAAGAGCACCGCGCCCGAGTGGTAGCTGACCGATGCGGTGAAGTTCATGCGCGCGGCGAGCTCGATCATCGTGCGCGTTTCGGGCTGCGTGGCGTAAGTGCTTTTGCCGGTCCAGCCCTCTTCCCAGAAGATCGAGTGATCGCGGTTGAGATCGACGTTGCCGCCGTTGCGACGCCGGCCTTCGGCCACGCCGTCGGGGTTGACCATGGGCACGACGAAAATCTCGTGATCGTCCACGAGCGCGGTGAGCGCGTCGTCTTCGCCGTAGCCTTCGACCAATCGTTCGAGAAAGGCGAGCACGACCTCGGTGCCGATGTTTTCGTTGCCGTGGATCGACGCGTCGAAGAGCACGCTGGGCTCGGGCTCGTTCTCGCCCGCGTTGTCCGACACCTTCACGAGCAGCAGCGGCCAACCGTCCACGCTCTCGCCGATCGTCTCGAAGGTGACGAGGTCGGGATACTGCTCGGCCCAGGCGGTCACGAGCGCGAGCGTTTCGTCGGGATCGTGGTAGGCGGCGCGCGGCGGCGCGGCGACGATGGGGTTGTCGGAGACGACGTCGATGTCCATCGTCGCGAGCGCGCGGGCGTCGGCCTCGGTGAGGTGCAGGACCACGCGGTCGCCGTCGCGATTCACCACGCCGAAGCGCAACGGGTCGAGGCGTGCGACGCCATCCGCGTCGATGATGCGCACCACCACCTCGCGGGTGCGCTCTTCGCAGGCCGACGCGGGGGGCGCGGGGGCGAGGAACGTCGCCGCCAACGCGACCAGCACGGCGGCGAACAAAACCAAGGTGCGACCTATCGAACTCGATTCGCTCATCGCGCCATGCTACTATCGAAACACAGGACTTCACAATTCCATGAACAGCTCGTTTCCCAGCCCAAAATCGCTTGCGGCGCTCGCCGTCGTTGCCCTCGTCCTCGCCCCGTGGACGCCGATTCTGTTCGCGTGGCGGCTGGTCGCGCTCGCAAGCGGCGTGTGGCTCATCGTCGTCACCGCGCGGCGCGTGCGCTTGGCATGGGCGGCGCTTCGGCGTGACGATTCGCCCATTCCGCCGGCCGATGGAGCGCGGCCGCCGCTGCTGGTGCTCGTTCCCGCGCGCAACGAGGCGCCCGTGCTTGCGGATCTGCTGGGCGATCTGGTCGCGCTCGACTGGCCCGCGAGCCGGCGGCGGATCGTTGTGATCGACGACGGCTCGACCGATGGCACCGGCCAGATCGCAGCGTCGTTCGCGGCGATGTTCGCGGATCGCGGCGTGACGGTGCTGCGCCGGACGGGCGACGACGCCGGGCGCGGCAAGGGCGCGGCGCTCAACGCGGCGCTGGCGGCGCACGAGTTCGGCGAGTGGGTGTATGTGGTCGATGCCGATGCGCGCGTCGCGCCCGATGCCCCCGCGCGGCTGGTGGACGCGGCGATGCGCGTCGGCGCGGTCGCGGCGCAGGGCGCGATGGACGTGCGCAACGCGGCGCACTCGGGCGCGGCGGCGTTCGCGGCGATGGAAAGCCTCGTCCACCAGGACCTCACGCAACGCGGCGCGATGCGCACCGGCGCGTCGGTGATGCTGCTCGGCTCGAACTATCTGGTACGCCGCGACCGGCTCGCGCGCTTCGACGGATTCCCCGAGAGCACGCGGCTCGAGGACGTGGACCTCGCGGTGGCATTGCAGGCGCGCGGCGACGCGGTGGTGTTTGTGCCCGAGGCGTCGTCGTCGATCCTCGCGTGCGAGAGCGCCGCCGATGCCCGCGCGCAGCACCGCGACTGGTCGCTCGCCTTTCGCGACATCGCGGCCCGTCGCTGGACCGAGATCTGGGTCGGGCCGCTCTCATTTTGGCGCAAGCTCGACCTCACGCTGCTCGCGACGGGCTACCTCGACCGCGCGGCGCTGGCGCTTTACGCGCTTTGCCTCGTCGCCGGGTGGCGCGCGGATGCCTGCGTCGCGCCGTGCGTCGTCATCGAGATCACCCTGCTCGTGGCGTTTGCCGAACTCGTGTGGGCGAAACGGCGGCTGGGCGATGCGGGCGTACGGCCCGCGTGGACCGAACTGGTTTCGATGCTCGCGAAGGATCTCGTCGATCACGCGGCGGCCGTGTTTGCGCCGTTGCGGAATGAGACTTGGCGACGCACGCGCAGGGCGGGCGATGATTGACGGCGCGGGCGACGGATTTCGGCGCGTCGCGGCGCTCATGGTCGCGTACGACGACCCCGCCGAGGTGCGCGTGTGCGTTGAGTCGCTGGCGCAGTTCCTCGATTCGCGCGCGGTCTTCGTCCACGACAACTCCCCGAGCGGCGAGGGCGGCAACATCGGCTACTGCGCGGCGATGAACCGGCTGATCGATTCCGCGCGCGCGGCGGGTTTCGCCTACGGCCTCGCGATCAACCCCGACGCGCGAATCGACGCGGCTTCGCTGGGTGCGCTCGTCGCGGCGATGGACGAGGACGCGAAGATCGCGATCGCGCACCCCAAGGTGGTGCGTCGTCATCAGGCACGGGTGA
Organism: uncultured bacterium; assembly: GCA_964586775.1. Taxonomy (GTDB): domain Bacteria; phylum Lernaellota; class Lernaellaia; order JACKCT01; family JACKCT01; genus JADLEX01. The sequence continues at coordinate 27,200 of CAZPJD010000019.1, forward strand.
TCGACGGCGCGTGGCTCGAACTCACGTGGCGGCATCTGGCGACGCGTTTCGTGGGCGAGGGCGAGGCCGACGCCGCGCGCTTGTGCGTTCCCCGACACGTGCTCGCCGGGCACGGCTGCTGCGCGCTGCTGCGTCTCGACGCGCTCGCGCGTGAGGGCGGTTACGACGAGGCGTTTTTCGCGTATCAGGACGAGGTCGAGCTCGGCCTTCGTCTCGCGCGCGCCGGGCACTTGGTACTCTACGAGCCGCGCGCCGTGGCGACGCACGCGGGCCCGGCCTTCGACGCACCGCGCGAAACCCTCAAGGCGTACTTTCTGGCGCGAAACAGCGTTTTGCTGTATCGCAAACACGCACGCGGCACCGGCCGCGTGAAATTTCTTTTCTGGATGGTCATGGGCGGGATTTATCACGGGGCCAGGGCGGTGGCGGGCGACGCGCGTTCGCGGGCAATCTGCGAGGGTTGGCGCGACGGCTTCGCGTCGCGGCGGCGGTATCCGCAAGCGGCGGCGCGGTGAGCGCGCGGCTGCGTTACGCGATCCTCGGCGGCGGCCTTGCCGGGCTGACCTGCGCCGACGAACTGCTGCGCCGCGGGCACGACGCGGTGTGCGTCGAAGCGCAGCGCGAGGTCGGCGGGCTCGCGCGAAACCTGGTCGTGCAAGACCACATCTTCGATATCGGCGGGCACCGGTTTCATTCGGACAACCCCGACATCATCGCGTGGATTCAAGAGCTGCTCGGCGACGAACTCATCACGGTCGAGCGACGCAGTCGCATCCTGCTCGCGGGGCGCTTCGCCGATTATCCGCTGCGTCCCGTCAACGCGTTCTTCGGAATGGGTCCGAAAAAGAGCTTCGAGATTCTCGCGGGCTATCTGCGCGTGGCTGCGTCGCCCGGCGTCGAGACCGACAACTTCGAGGACTGGGTGGTCAGCCGCTTCGGTCGCGCGCTCTACGACGTCTATTTCGGTCCCTACACGCGCAAGGTGTGGGGCATCGATCCGCGCCGCATCAGCGCGACGTGGGCCGCGCAGCGCATCCAGCTTCTCTCGCTGGCGCAGGCCGTGCGCAAGGCGATGTTTCCCGCGCCGGGCGGCCCGCGCACTCTGGTGTCGAGTTTTTTCTACCCGCGCAAGGGCATCGGTCGGATCGCTGCGCGGATCGCAAAGCGCATCGAAGAGCGCGGCGGGCGCATCGTGACGGGGCAGGGGGTGCGCGGCGTCGCGCGCGAAGGGGGCGCATTCCGCGTGGATCTGGCGGGCGGCGAGACGATTCGCGCGGACCGCGTCATCAGCACGATCCCCATCGGGCTCGCCGCAAGTATGCTCGGGGTCGAGGTGCCGGCGGGCGCGCTGGAGTACCGCAGTTTGCGGTGCGTGCAAGTGCTGCTGCGCCGGCCGCGCGTCACGTCGGATACGTGGATCTACACCCCCGACGCCGACGTGATCTTCGCGCGCATCCACGAGCCCAAGAACTGGTCGACCGCGCTGGTGCCCGGCGACGGCACGAGCCTTTGCCTCGAGGTCTTCTGCACCGAGGGCGACGAGCTGTGGACGATGGACGGCGGGGATCTTCACCGCCGCTGCGTGGACGATCTCGCGCGCCTGGGCTTCATCGACCCGGGCGAGGTCACGCACGCCGCCGACCTGCGCGTGCGCGACGCGTACCCCGTCTTTTTGGTCGGCTTCGAGGCCAAGCTCGCCGAGGCGACCGCCGCGATTCGCGCCACGGGCGTCGAGCTGGTGGGACGAACGGGCGCGTTCACGTATAAGAACATGGATCAGGTTATCGAGGATTCGCTGGAACTCGTGCGCCATTTGACGGAGGGTTGAGGTGGGCCGTCTGCTGGGAACGGGCCAGCCCGCACGGTGGATCGTGCTCGTCTCTGGCGCGCTGGCGCTGGCGCATTGGCTCGGCCTGCTCGTCGCCGCGCGCACGCTCGAATCCCAGTCGCTGTCGCTGCGCGCGATCGTGCTCGCCTCGGCGCTGTCGTTCGCGTGGCTGTGCGCCGGGCTCATCGCGACCGATCGGCCCGGTCGCGGCGCGGGACATCTGACGCGCGCCCTCGATCATCCGCGCGCGCCCGTGGTCGTTTTTACGGCGCTCGCGGCGGTGTGGATCGCCGTCGCGTATTTCATGATCCCGTGGAACGACGAGCGCTCGAATATCGACGCCGCGCGCTACCTCGCGCAACACGGCGTCGCGGCGTATCTGCAGAACCTCGCGACGGTGAACGACTGGCTCGGGCCGCACCATCCGCCGTTTCTGCCGCTGGTGTACGGCGCGATTTTCGGCGCGACGGGCTTTCACCTGGCGGCGGGGCGCGCGTTCGCCGTGGCGTGCTCGCTCGCGACCGCCGTGGTCGCATACCGGTGGATCGCCGCGCGGCACGGGCGGCGGCTTGCGCTCGCGACGCTGGCGCTCGTGCCCTCGCTTCCCATCGTCGCCTTCGCGGGCACGGCGGCGATTCTCGATGCGCCGTTCTGGCTGCTGTTCACGCTGGCGCTCGTTGCGTTCGACCGTTTCTTGCAGACGGGCGGCCGCCGCGAGGCGGTGATCGTCGGGATCTGGACGGCGCTCGCGTGCATGGCGCGCTACAACGCGGTGCTGTTGCCGCCGGTCTACCTCGCCATCGTGGCGATCGTCCGGGCGTATCGGCCCTTCCTGCGGCGCGCGGCGACGTGGATTGTCGTCTTCACCCCCGCGTTGCTGGTGCTGCCGTGGATCGCGTTCAGCGCCGCGACGGGCACGCTGGCGGTGCAGGCGACGCGCATCGCGTCGTTCGCGCTCACGGCGTTCGTGCCCGAGGGCGGCGCGTTTTATCTGCGCGAATACATGGTCCCGCTCGTGCCCTTCATGGTCGGGCTCTTCAACGCGCCGCTGTGGGTGAACGGGGCGATCCGCGCATGGCGCGACGCGCCCGACCGGCTGGGACGCGTGCCCGTCGTCGCGGCGGCGGCCTACGCCGCGCTGCTCGCGTTCACGCTGCCCAACCCGCGCTATCTGCTCGCCGTCGGGGCGCTGCTGGCGTTTCTCGCGGCGCGCGAGGTGCTCGACATCGAGGAGCGCGAAGGTCGCGGCGCGCACGCGCTCGTGTACGTGCTCGGCTGGGCGGCGCTGCACGTCGTGGTCGTGCTCGCGCAGACGGCTTCGGGGTATGTGTACCTCTTCTATTGATCCGCAAATTCGCGACGCGCGTTGCAAAATCCGAGGCCGGGGCGGAAAATGACGTTTCACGAATCCATGTCACGACGGTGTTGAGGGCGGCACGATGACGCGCACGACGATTTTGGGAGCGGGGGCGTTCGGAACGGCGCTGGCGGCGTACGCGGCCCAGCTCGGGCACGACGTGCGCGTGTGGGCGTTCGAGAAGGATCTACCCGCCGCCGTGGCGCAATCAGGCGCGAACGAGGCGTTTTTGCCCGGCGTCAAACTGCCCGCGACGATTCGCTGGACGAACGACATGGCCGAGGCGCTGGCGAACGCGGATCTGGTGCTGCTGATGTGTCCCTCGGCCTTCGTCCGCCGCGTGGCGACGCAGGCCCGCGAGCACCTTCCTGAAAACGCGCTGGTCGTCTCCGCGGCGAAGGGCATCGAGCACGATTCGCTCGCGCTCATGAGCCAGGTGCTGGCCGAGGCGCTGCCCGGCCGCGAACGCAGCCTGTGCTACATGTCGGGGCCGAGCTTCGCGCGCGAGATCGCGCTGGGTCTTCCCGCCGACGTGGCGATGGCGTCGCACGACATCGAGACGGCGCGCCGCGCGCAACAGATCCTGCACTCGCCGCACTTTCGCGTGTACGCGAGCGCCGACGTGGTGGGCGTGGAGCTGGGCGGCGCGCTCAAGAACGTCATCGCCGTGGCGTGCGGCGCGGCCGACGGGCTGGGCTTCGGCGATTCGGCGCGGGCGTCGCTCATGACGCGCGGCCTCGCCGAGATCACGCGCCTCGGCGTGACGATGGGCGCGAACCCGCTGACGTTTCTGGGTCTCGCGGGCGTCGGCGATCTGATCCTCACGTGTACGGGCGATCTGTCGCGCAACCGGCAACTGGGCAAGCGTCTCGCCAAGGGCGAAAAACCCGAAGAGATCGTGGCGTCGCAAAAGGCCGTGGCCGAGGGATACGTGACGGCGAAGCCGGTCTATCAGCTCTCGCGCAAGCTCGGCGTGGACATGCCCATCACCGAGGCGGTCTACCGCGTGTGCTACGAGGGCGTGCATCTGCTGATGGCCGCGATGGGGTTGATGAACCGCGAGAGCAAGGACGAGCTGGCGGGAATATTCGAAGCCCCGACCGTCGTGCGGGCGAGCACGTGAGCGTGTGAGCCCCCAATTCCGCGATTGATTTCGCTGAGCAATAAAAAACCTCGTTGAATCTGGTAGGATGCGTTTGTCGAGACGATCCGCAGATTTCACCAACGAGGTGAGTCCATGATCGCGCAAACCGTTCTTCCTTTCAAGCTGGAA